>CAYSWZ010000133.1:0-21368 GCA_964434945.1 uncultured bacterium
CGCTCCCGGCGTCTATCTCGTCTCGCTGCGTCAGGGCGGCGCGGTCCGCTCCCGCCGCTTCGTCGTCCTCGATTAGCGCCGCCCCCGCGCCGCCTTCCGCTCCCGAGCCCGCACCGCCGGCTCGTGCGCGACGCTCGCGGCCTCTCCGATCTGCACCAGCACGTGCGCGAGCACAGCGCCGTGACCGTTCCCGCTGGCCGGCACTGCCGCCATCTTCGCCCGCCACGCCTCGAGCCGCTTCCAGTGCACCGGCCGCGAATTCCTGAGCCAGGCCTCCAGCTCGGCGGCATCGTGAAACCACGCCGCCACTTCGGTCAGCGGCGCCCGTCGCTCGCACGTGCGCGGATCGTACTCGCGGCAGAGCACGGGGTGCTTCCCGTGGATGCCGCAGCGGCCGTGCTCGTTCAGCTTCTCGCAGCGCGTCTCGATGTGCAGCATCCAGCGCCCGGGCCGCTCGATGTAGAGCTCGAGCCCGCGGTGGTGGAGCACCCACACCAGCTGGTCGTACTCGCGCGGCGTGCCCGGCGCCTCGACCTCGATGCTGACGGTCTCGCAGCAGCGCGTGCAGCCCGAGCACAGCTCGGCATTTTCGCTCGCGGGCAGCTCGAGCGCGGCGCGCCTGTCGCGGGCCAGGTCCTGCGTCCCGGCCCCGCTCATGCGCCGCCGCGCCCGCGCGCGCCGTCCAGCACACCGTCCAGGACGTCGAGGCAGTTCTCGTAGCGGCCGAAGGAGGGCATCAGGTAGACCCCGTTCGCGAGGTCGCGCGCTTCGGCCAGGAGCTGCCGCGCAAGCTCCACACCGACCTTCTGGCCCTCGTTGCCGGCGTCGTGCATGCGGCGGCGGATCCAGTCCGGGATCCTGATGCCGGGCACCTCGTTGTGCAGGAACTCGGCATGGCGGAACGACTGGAGCGGCAGGATGCCGATCAGGATCGGCACCTTGGGCATGCCGCCCAGCCGGTCGAGGAAGCGCTTCCAGCTCTCCAGCTCGTAGACGGGCTGGGTCATCACGTACTGCACACCGCCGTCGAGCTTTCGGTGGAAGCGTTCCAGTTCCACTTTCGGGTCGTCGGACGTGGGATTCACGCCGCAGCCCACGGCGAATGCGGTACGACCGCCGATCGAGGCGCCGGCCTGGTCGGTGCCCTCGTTCAGCTGCCGGACGATCTTGATGAGCCCCACCGAGTCGGTGTCGTAGACCGCGGTCATGTTGGGGTAGTCGCCGAGACTCGGCGGGTCGCCGGTCAGGCACAGGATGTTGCGGAGCCCGAGCGCGTGCGCCCCCAGCAGCTCGCTCTGGAGCGCCATCAGGTTCCGGTCCCGCGTCGTGTAGTGGAGGATCAGCTCCATCGTCGGCAGCTGCAGGCGCATCTGGTAGGCGAGCGCCATGGCGCTCATGCGGATGCGCGCCATGGGGCTGTCGGCGATGTTGATGCAGTCCACGCCGCGCTCGGCCATGAGCCGCGCGCCGGCCATGACCTTCTGCGTCTGGATGCCGCGCGGCGGATCGATCTCGACGCTCACGGTGAAGCGCTGGCGGAGGAGCCGGAGCAGCGCGGGCTCCACCGCTTCGGAATCGCCCGCGTCGCCCGCGGTCACGGATTCGAGCACCCTCACTTCCGCGCCGCTCGGCAGCGCCTCGACGGGGAGGTGGGAGGCGAGCCGTTCGCGCATGGCCTTCGTGTGGGTCGGCGTCGTGCCGCAGCAGCCGCCGATCAACCGCACGCCGAGCCCGACCGCGCGTGCGGCGAAGTCGGCGAAGTAGTCGGGGCTCGAAAGGTAGACGTAGCGCCCCTCGACGAAGTGTGGCAACCCGGCGTTGGGCATGGCGGACACGGGCGTGTCTCCGGCCGCGGCCACGATCTGCTCGATCAGCTCGAGCGTGGCCTGGGGACCCACGCCACAGTTCACCCCCACCACGTTCGCGCCCGCCTGCTTCAACGCTCGCACGACCAGCGCGGGCGTGTGTCCGTAGCGCGTCTTTCCATCCTCGCCGAACGTCATCTGCGCCACGATCGGCACCTCGGCGGTGACACTGCGGACGGCGCGGATGGCGGCGAGAATCTCGGTCAGGTCCTGAAACGTCTCGAGGATGAACACGTCGAGCCCGCCCTCGAGCAGCCCCTCGGCCTGGACGCGGAAGGCGGCCTCTGCCTCCGCCGGACCGATGGGGCCGAACGGCTCGAGCGCCTTCCCGAGCGGCCCCATGGAGCCCGCCACGAACGCCGGCGTGCCGGCGATCTCGCGGGCGTTGCGCGCCAGCTTCACGCCCTGGCGCGCGAGCATGCGCACCTTCTCATCCAGACCGTGAACTGCCAGCCGTACCACGTTGCAGCCAAACGTGTTGGTCTCGATCAACTCGGCGCCGGCCGCGAGGTATTCGCGGTGGATGCCTTCCACGAGCGCTCCTTGCGTGAGGTTCAGCTCGTCGAAGCAACGCTCGAACGGAATGCCCTTCTGGAACAGGAATGTCCCCATGGCACCGTCGGCGAGCAGCGGGCCCTGCGCGAGTCGATCGAGAAATGGCGAGGACATTGGAGTGCGGACAGTACGCGGGTGCGAGCGGGCGTTCAAATGCCGCGCGGGCGCACCCACCGGCCCGTGAACCCCCGGCGGGCGGGCCGGCGAGACCGCGCTGGGAACGGTGCGACAAGCGTCCGGCGATGAAAGCGTGCTCTCCGCGCCGCACAGGGGGACGGGTCTCGGCGGCTCTGCTAGATTCCCGCACCGTGAAAGAACTTGTCGTCCTCGTGCTGGCCCTGCTCGCGCCCGGCATCGCCGCGGCCGCGAGCCCCGCGGTGCCCACGCTGCCGCCCACCGCGCTCCACGCCGGCCAGAAGGCCATCGTCCACACCGTGTTCACGGGCGATTCGATCGAGACGTTCGAGGCCGAGATCGTGGGTGTGCTGCCCGGCGGCCGCGCGGAGGGGGACTTGATCCTCGCGCGCGCGATCGGCCCCCGCCTCGAGGCCACCGGCGTCGCGCAGGGGATGAGCGGCTCGCCCGTCTACGTGGACGGCAAGCTGATCGGGGCGCTCTCGTCGGGTTGGGCGTTCTCGAAGGACCCGGTGTTCGGCATCACGCCGATCGGCGAAATGCTGAGCGTACTCGACGAGCCGGACAGTCCCACGGGCGACGGCACGCCGGGACCGGTCGGCGTGGACCCCCAGCCTGCCGCACGAGCGCGCTACCGCGAGTACACCTGGGCCGACGCCGACACCTCCACGGCCGGACCGCTCCTCGCTCCGGGTTCCGCCGATCACCCGTGGCTGTCGCTGCCACTCGCGGTGAGCGGCGCCAACCCGGCGGCGCTCCCGGCGCTTCGCGCGATGTTCGAGCCGGAGGGGTTCGCGGTCGTCCCCGGCGGCCGCGAACGCGCCCCCCGGGCCACGGCCGTCGATGCGCACACGCTCGAGCCCGGGAGTGCGGTGGCGGTGGACGTGCTGCGCGGCGACTTGAACTTCTCCGCGATCGGCACGGTGACCTATCGCGACGGCGACCGCGTGCTGATCTTCGGC
Source organism: uncultured bacterium (assembly GCA_964434945.1). Classification (GTDB taxonomy): domain Bacteria; phylum Eisenbacteria; class RBG-16-71-46; order RBG-16-71-46; family RBG-16-71-46; genus JAIOPA01. Next base: position 3,518 of record CAYSWZ010000133.1, read on the forward strand.
CACCCGTTCTTCCAGAGCGGCGAGGTGCGGCTGCCGCTCTCGACCGCGCACATCACCACCATCCTCGGGAGCCTGAACACGTCGTTCAAGCTGGGCGTGGCGGGTACGCCGGTCGGGACCGCGACCCAGGATCGGCGCGCGGCCGTCGCCGGCCGGATCGGCAACCCGCCGCAACTCATGCCCATTCGCGTCAGCGTGCGGGGCGCGAGCCCGCACGCGCAGCAGTTCGCGTTCGAGAGCATCGACGACCGGAGCCTCCTTCCGCAGCTCGTGAGCGCGGCCGTGTTGAACAGCCTGCTCGAGTCGGGCGGCGCAGGCATCATGCAGACCATCCACTGGTCGCTCACGCTGTGGTCGGGAGGGCGGAGCCTCCGCCTCGGCGACGTCGCGGCGGGCGAGGCGCCCTTGAACGACGTCGCATCGACCGTGGGCGCCCCGGTCCGCTTCCTCGGCAGCAATCCCTACCGCCGGTTCCGCGCCGACAGCATCGTGGTCGAGCTCGCGACCGAGCCCGGTCGCGTGCAATCCACGCTCCGCTCGGCCTCGCTCGGCTCTGCGAGCGTGCGCCCCGGCGGCGTCGCGCACGTGCGGGCGCAGATCGAGCGCTGGCGCGGGGCGCCGAGCACGGTCGTCCTGGACGTCCCGGTCCCGGAGGAGCTACCGGACGGTCGCTACGTCCTGCAGATTGGCGGCGGAGCGGAGTTCGACCGGTTCGTCGCCGCGCGGCTCCCGGCGCGATTCCGCGCCGTCTCGCTCGAGGATGCGTGGCAGCGGCTCGGCTCGTCACGCCGCTCGGATGCGCTTTACGCGGGCCTGTGGGCGCACGCACCCGAGGTCTCGATGGACGGCGACGACCTGCCCGAACTGCCGAGCTCGGCGCTCGCGGTCCTCGCCCCTCCGCTCCAGGCGGGCGAGCGCGTGCGGCGGAGCGACTGGGCGCTCGTCCAGGAGTCCCGGAAGACCTCGGACGGGGTGCTCCGCGGCGAGGTGGTGTTGGACCTGGTCGTGGACCACCTCGCGCCATGAGGCACTCGATCCAGGGGGAGAGGCCGGCCGGGTCGTCCGTTCGGATGCCCCCGACGCTGCGCAGTTCCACGAGCCGTGAATCGCACCCGGCGCCCCGCGCCGGGACTTGGAGGATGGGCATGAGGCGGTGCAGCGGCGTGGCGACGGCGTGGCAGAAGGCGGTGACGACGGTCGTCGTTCTCCTCGCGGCCGGTGCGGTACGTGTGAGCGCGGCGGACACCCAGTGGTGGACTTCGAACTCGCCCGCCGACTACGCCAAGTCGGAGGCGCGCGGGGTGGTGGTGGACGCGGACGGAGTGCTGCGCGCCGGGCCACGCACCGAGTCGTTCGCGACCGACTCGCTCGGGCTCGCCTGGTGCGCGGTGCTGTTGCGCGACGGCTCGCTGGCGGTGGGCGGGGATCACGGTCGGGTGCTGCGCTGGAACGAGAAATCGGGCTGGAGGGTGTGGGCGCGGCTGGGGAGCGGCCAGGTGCTGGCGCTCGCCGCGGACGGTGACGGTGCAGTGGCCGGCACCGGCCCGCACGGGCTCGTCTACCGGATCGGGGCGGGTGGCGACACGACGCGGCTCGCGTCGACCGGCGAGCGCTACGTGTGGGGACTCGCGAGCGCGGGCAAGGGGGCCTGGTACGCGGCCACGGGTACGCTCGGCAAGCTGCTCCGCATCGCCGGCGGCAAGTCGAGCGTGCTGCTCGACACCGAGGAGAGCAACCTCGTCTCGATCGTCCCGGACGGGAAGGGCGGCGTCTACACGGGCGGGGACTCGCGCGGCCGGGTCTACCAGGTACGCGCGGACGGCAGCACGCGCACGCTCTACGACGCGAGCGAGGACGAGATCCGCGCGCTGGCGATCGGAGCGGACGGCGTGCTGTGGGCCGCCGGGCTCACGATCTCCGCGGCGACGGACGAACCCGGAGGCGAGGACGGCCCGCAGCCGGCGAAGGGCCCTGCCCCCGGCGGGCGCGCGACGCTCTATCGCATCACGCCCGAGGGCGAGGGCGTGGCGTGGTGGACGGCACCCCAGCCGCTCGTCTTCTCGCTCGCGTTCGCGAACGGCGGCTTGAACGCGAGCACGGGCAACCGGGCGGGCGTCTACCGCATCGAGCGCGCGACCGGCGCGTCGATGCAGCTGGCCCCGTCGCAGGGGCAGATCACGGCGCTCGTCCCCGGCGCCGCCGGTACGCTCTACGCGGTCTCATCGAATCCCGTGGCGATCTGGCGGCTCGGCCCGGCGGGCGAGGGCGGGGAACTCCTTTCGGCCGTCCAGGACGCGCGGCGGTTTGCGCGCTTCGGGCGCGTGCGCGCGGTCGGGGGCGGCCGCTACACGTTCAGCACGCGCACGGGGAACGGCGACATTCCCGACACGACGTGGAGCCGCTGGCAGGCGGTCGGCGAGGACGGCGCCATCGCGTCACCGCCCGGGCGCTATCTCCAGTGGAAGGTCCGCATGGGCTCCGCCGATGCGCGTGTGGACGAGGTGAACGTGTCCTGGCGCGAGACGAACCAACCGCCGCGCGTCGACGACCTGTCCGTGGCACCGCAAGGCCTGGCGTTTCACGAAGGCGAGATGTCACAGCGGAGCGAGTCCATCACGCAGTTGCTCGCCGGCGGCCAGAAGGTGGAGTACTCGGCCACCATCGGCGGCACGCGGCCGCTCCACGAGATGCCGCTGTGGGCGCGCGGCATGCGGACGCTGTCGTGGCACGGGGTGGACCCGAACGGCGACGTGCTCCGCTACAAGGTCGCGGTGCGCGCCGAGCCGGCCGGCGATTGGATCGAGATCGCGAAGGATCTCGAGGTCTCCGTGCTCACCTGGAACACCAACACGCTGGCGGACGGCCGCTACCGCGTGAAGGTGACCGCCAGCGACGCCGAAGGGAACGCCGTGGGCGAGGCCCTCACGGGCGAGGCGGTGAGCGAGCCGTTCAGCATCGACAACACGCCGCCCCAGGTCACCGCGCTCGAGGCGAAGGCCGAGTCCGGGGGCGTGGCGGTCTCGGGCGCCGCCGCGGACGGGGAAGGCTGGCTCCAGCGGCTCGACCTCTCCACCGACGACGGCGCGTGGCACTCGCTCGCGCCGGACGGCGGGCTGTCGGACGCGCCGCGGCTCGCGTTCCACGCCATGCTGAAGGACCTGGCGCCGGGCGCGCACCTGGTCTCCGTCCGCGCCGTGGACGCGGCCGGCAACGCCGCCACGCGCGCGGTGCGGGTGACGGTGCCCGGCGGCAGGGCGCCCGCGTCCTCACGCTGACGGGCCGGTGGTGAACGGCACGCCCGCGCCGCGATCCCGGGCGGTGACGCTCGAGCCGGTGGCGATCGCGGTGCTGCTCGTCGTCCTCGCGACACTGCTCGGCAACCTGCCCGACTGGCGGATGGAGCTGGGCCGCTTCCAGCTCCTCATGCTGGTGTCGTTCGCGGCCTATGCGCTCGCGCTGCTCCACCGGGCGCGCTGGCGCGTCCTGCCCCGCGGCGGCGCGTTCGTGGTGCTGGTCGCGCTCGCGATGCGCGCCGCCGTGCTCCCCGCCACGCCCTCGCTCTCGGACGACGTCTACCGTTACGCGTGGGAGGGCCGCGTGCTCGCGGCCGGCGGGAACCCGTACGCGCACGCGCCCGACGATCCGGCGCTGGCGGCACTTCGCGATCGCGACGTCCATCCGCACGTCAATCATCCCGAGCTGCGCGCGATCTACCCGCCGCTCGCGGAGGCCGGGTTCGCGCTCGTCGCGCGCTTCTCCCGCTCGCTCCTCGCACTCAAGCTGTGGGTGCTGCTCCACGACCTGGCGCTGTGCGCGTTCCTGGCGTGGTGGTGCGAGCGCCGCGGCGGCTCGGCCTGGGACGCGATCGTGTACGCGTGGAATCCGCTGGTGGTGGTGGAGTACGCTGGCAGCGCCCACCACGATCCGACCGGCATCCTGTGGCTGGTCGTGGCGCTCGCATGGGCCGAGCGCCGGCCGGTGGTCTCGGCGCTCTCCGCGATCGCGTCGGTCATGGTGAAGCTCGTGGCACTCCCCGCACTTCCGTTACTCGCGAGAGCATGGCCGGCCCGTGTGCGCTGGTGGTGCGGCGCGGCCCTCGCCGTCTCGCTCGCGGCATACGTACGGCTCGCGCGCGGCCCGGGCTCGGGGCTCGAGGCGTTCGCGAATCACTGGCGCCACAACGAATCGCTGTTCGCTCTCCTGGCGTGGGCGTTCGGGGAGCGGGCGGCGCGGTTCGCGGCGCTGGTCCTCGTCGCCGGCATTATGGCGGTCGCGCTCCGGCGACGCGTGAGCGCGGTGAACGGCACGCGGCTCATGCTGCGGAGCGGCCTCCTCCTGGGACCCGTGCTCCACCCGTGGTATCTCGGCTGGGTGCTGGCGCTCGAGCCGCTCGGGCCTTCGCCCGCCTGGCTCCTCCTGTCCTGCACAGTGCTGCTGGGTTACGGTTCGTTCGCGCCGCCGCCCGAGGGCGGCGCCTACCATCCGGATCTTGCGTGGCGCGCCGTGGAGTACGGGCTCCCCGGGCTTCTCGCAATAGGCACGTGGCACGGGCGCGACGGCGGCCGTCGCCCGCGGGGGGCCAGTGTACGAACGTTGCCTTGAGGCCGTGCGGCGCGAGACGAGCGGCGACCGTGCGCTGGCCGACGTCCGCGCCATCGCCGGATTCCACCGCATCCAGGCGACGCCCGGCTACGATGCCGCCGTGGCCTGGCTCGAGTCCGCACTGCGCGCCGCAGGCTACGCTCCCGAGCGGGTCACGGTGCCCGCCGACGGTCGCACGCGATGCCTCGGCTTCCCGATGCCGGAGGGCTGGCGATGCCGGCACGCGCGGGCCACGCTGCGCGGCGCGCGCGGCGAGGAGCCGGTCGCCGACTTCGCGCTTGCGCCGCTGTCGATCGTCCAGAGGAGTGATTCGGCCAGCGGGCGCTGGCCGCTCGTCGCGCTCGAGTCGCTCGAAGCCCTCGCGCACAGCGACGTGCGCGGGAAGGTGGTGCTGACCGCGAACCCGGTCCAGCGCGTGCACGAGCGCGCCGTGGTCGCGCACGGGGCGGCGGGACTCGTGAGCGATGGCCGCCGGCTGATGCCGCCGGTGCGGACGGCCGAGCACGATCGCGATTCGCTCACGTACACGTCGTTCTGGTGGCTCGCCGACCGGCCGCGCGGCTGGGGCGTCGTGGTGAGCCCCGAGCGGGGTGCGGAGCTGCGCGCGCGGCTGGCCGCGGGCGAACGGCTGGAGCTCCAGGTGGATTTCGACTGCGAGCGCTACACGGGCGAGATCCCGCTCGTCACCACGACGCTCCCGGGCACGCTCCCGGGCGAGATCCTCGTGACCGCCCACTTCTGCCATCCGCAGCCGGGCGCGAACGACAACGCCTCGGGTGCCGCTGCCGTGCTCGAGACGGCGAGGGTGCTCGCCTCGCTCGCCGCCGCCGGCGACCTCGCCGGGTCGCGGCGCACCGTTCGCTTCCTGTGGATGCCGGAGTTCACCGGCACCTACGCGTGGCTCGCCGGCGACCCTGAGCGCGCCGCGCGCACCGTCGCCGCCGTCAACCTCGACATGGTGGGCGAACACCAGGACGACTGCGGCAGCACGTTCCTGATCGAGCAGGCGCCGCACTTCCTGGGATCGTTCGCCGACGAACTCCTGTCCCGGGTGCGGACGGCCGCGCAGGACTGGGTGAAGGACTTTTCCGGCGCCGGCCACTACTCGCTCGCCCGGCTCGCCGAGGTGCCCTACTCGGGCGGGAGCGACCACGCGCTGTGGCTGGATCCGGCGATCGGCGTGCCGTGCCCGATGCTGATCCAGTGGCCCGACCGCTACTATCACACCGACCTCGACACGCCCGAGCGCTGCGATCCGGCTTCGCTCGCGCTCGCCGTTCGCGCCGCTGCGACCTACGCCGCCGTCCTCGCGGGCGCAGGCGGCGAGGAGACGCGCTGGATCCTGGACCTGGTCGCGCGCGGCGCCCGCCGGCGGATGCTGGCGGCGCTCGACCGGCCGCGGCCCTGGCAGGCGGCGCGCGCCGAACACGAGCGCGGGCAGCGCGCGCTCGCGAGCGTCCAGCGCCTGGCGTGGGGCCTCGTCGCCTCACACCCGGTGGCGCGCACGCTCGAACGCCACCTGCCGACCGCTGCGGACGAGCTCGAGGGCTTCTGGGACGCGGAGATCCAGCCGGCCCTCCCGGGCGCGCCGCCACCGCCCAACGTCTCGCCGGGCCGCGTGCCGGTGCGGGAGATCGCGGCACTCGTGACGCCCATCCGCGCGCTCTCCGCCGGCTGGGACGCGCTCGACGAGCCGCGGCGCGCGCGCTTCCTCGCGCTCGAGAGTGCCCTGCCCGGAGGGTCGACGGCGGTGGACCTGGCGTGGTTCGCCTGCGACGGCACGCGCGGCGTGGGCGAGATCGCGGAACTCATCGCGCGCGAGGGCCACGACGTGACCGCCGGGCAGCTCGAGGAATGGTTCGAGCTCGCCGCGGCGCAGGGACTCTGCCGCTGGCGGGAGCGCCAGGCGGCCGCGGGGAAGGCACGCTAGGCTGACGACTTCCGCGCGGAGCGGGCGACTCGAACGGGAGGGCGGGGCACGAATGGAGACCCGGAGGACCCGCTACGGCTGGGTCATCAGAATGGACTCCGGCGAGGAGGTGTTCGAGACGCTGCGCGCCTTCGGGCAGGAGAACGCGGTCCGCGCGGGGACGATCTCCGGCATCGGCGCGGTGGGCGAGGCCGAGCTGGGTTTCTTCGTGCGCGCCACGCGGACCTACGTCCGCCGGGTGTTCACCGGCGAGCACGAGGTGCTCGCACTCACCGGCAACTTCAGCGAGTTCGAAGGCCGGTCCTTCCCGCACTGCCACCTGATCCTCGCCGGGCCGGATTTCGTGGCGTACGGCGGGCACCTCTTCCGGGCGATCGTCAGCGTGACCTGCGAGGTGCACGTGGTGACGAGCCCGGACGCCATCGTGCGTCGCTCGCGGCCGGACCTGGGCTTCAATCCCCTCGAGCCCGCCGGGGGCTGAAGGCCGGGGCGTCAGTGCTTCGGCTCGGCTCCCGCCGCCGCCGAGGTGCCGCTGGACCCGCGCGCCCGGGGCACGAGCCGTGCGTGCCGGATGAGCGCCAGTCGTCCGGGATTGGCATTGTTGCCGACCCGCGCGATGTCGGTTCGCGCAGCGAGCGCCACCAGCCGGTCGATCGTGTCCCACCCCGAGACGACCTTGCCGAACACGGTGTAGGCGCCATCCAGCTGCGGCAACTCGCGGAGCGCGATATAGAACTGCGAGCCGTTCGACGCGCGCGCCGGATTCACGACGTCGGGCTGGCGCGCCATGGCGACCGCGCCCTTCTCATGCGTGCGCTTGATCTCCGCCGGCAGCGTGTAGCCCGGTCCGCCCTGGCCGTCGTTGAACGGGTTCTCGTCCCGCGAGTTGGGATCGCCACCCTGGAGGACGAAACCGGGGACCACGCGGTGGAACGTCAGGCTGTCATAGAAGCCCTGCGAGACGAGCTTGACGAAGTTCGCGACCGTCTTCGGGGCGTCAGCGGGATAGAGCCGGATCGTGATCGAACCCTGCGTGGTCTCGAGGACCACGTCGTCCGGCGTCGGGGCCGGTGCGGCCGCGTTCGCGGGCGCACCGCCCGGGCGGAGCGTGGCGGCGAGCGCCAGCAGGATCAGGACACGCAAAATGCGGCGTCTCATCACACGTCCTCCCGGGGTGGCATCTCACGGCGTGGTTCCAGGTTCGCTCGGGTGCCGCGTGGGAGCCTCCTCGGAGCCTCGTCGGGGCAGCCACCCATCCGAGCGCCCTCCCCGCGCGGGGAGCACGGGGTCGAGATGCCGCCGCACCGCCTGCGAAGGCGTTCCCGACAGCACCCCACGCTAGTGCGGGTTTCAGGACGCGGTCAAGAACGGTCCGCCGTGCGGACCGCGCGGCCGCACGCTGCTATACTCCGCGCCCGTTCATGTGCTTCCGTCTCCGGGCCGCAGTGCCGCGACGCTCCAGTGGCGTCCCGTCACGCCGTGGTCCCGGCGGTGGGAGAAGTAGAGGGCAGGTTCGCAACAGGTGCAGGCGCCGGTGTCGTGGATCGCGTCGGGGGGGAGACCCGCGTCCCGCAACGCCAGCGTCGCGGCCGTCGGCAGGTCGAGCATGGGCCGGCCGGGCGTGGTCCGCACCGCAGCCGCCGGGAAGTGTCCGGCGACATCCTCACCGACTTCGTAGCAGCACCCCCGGATCGCGGGGCCGATCGCCACGGTCACGGCGGCGGGCGCGCACCCGGCGAGCCGGCACACCGCCTCGAGCGTGGCGACCGGCATTCCGCCGGCCGTGCCCCGCCAGCCGCTGTGCGCGACCGCCACGACGCCCGGGGCCCGAAACAGCAGTCCCATGCAGTCCGCGGTCGTCACGGCCAGCACCACGCCGGGTGTGCGCGTCAGGAGCGCGTCGCACCCGGCGTGGTGCCCCGGGGCGGTCACCTCCACGACGCGCACGCCGTGCACCTGGCCCGCCGTCGCGAGCTGGCTCGATTCCAGCCCGGCGGCGGACAGCAGCCGCGCCCGGTTCGTCGTGACCGCCGCGGGATCGTCCGCGGTGGATCGCCCGAGGTTCAAGGAGTCGTACGGAGCGCGGCTCACGCCGCCGCGCCGCGTCGAGAACAGGAGCACGGCCCCGGGGCCCGCGTCCCGGCGCTGCCAGACAGGAACCGTCGCGTCCCGATCGAGTGTCCACATGGGCGCGGCACGCTAGGGTCGGCCGCTTGCAGCGTCAAGCGCCGCGTCAGAGAGGATGGAAGGTGAACGCACGCGCATGGGCTTCGAGCGGTGTCCTGTTCCTGCTGGCGGTGCCGGCGCTCGCCGCGCTGACCCAGGCCCCTTCCGTCAAGCCCCCCGTGGCCACCGTCGGCACGCGTCGCATCGAACGCGAGGAGTACGACCGCCGGCTCGCGGTGGTCGAGAAGCAGGTGGCCGCACGCGGTGGCGAGCGCCCGGCGGAGTTCAAGGACCTGCTCCGCCGCCAGATGCTCGAGACGCTCATCCGGTTGAACCTGCTGGTGCTCGAGGCCAAGCGCACGGGGCTGACCGTGAGTGGGGCCGAGGCGGAGTCCGCACTCCGCGGGGATCCCTTCTTCAGCCCGGACGGACAGTTCGACGCGCAGCGCTGGCAGCTCACCCGCGCCTCCCAGCCCGCGAAGTTCCAGTCCGCGCTCGTCGAGATGAGTGAGCAGCTCGCCGGGCGGCGCCTGGACGAGCGCATGCAGAACCGCTTCCGGCCCTCGGACGACGTCCTCCGCGCCAAGGCCCTCCGACAACTGCGCCGGGCGGTCACCGAGGACCTGAGCCTGCGCGTGAGCGACTTCAGCGGCAACTATCCCGAGCCGCGCGAGAGCGACGTGCTCGCCTACTACCGCGCGAATCCCCAGGAGTGGCGCCGGCCGGAGCGCGCATCCCTGAGCGTCGTGTTCGTGAACGTGCCGCCGATGACGCAGCTCGAGCGCAGCGACCTGGCGGCCGGCCAGGCGTGGGACGCGCGCATGCGCAAGGCGGCCGACAGCCTGCTCGCCGCGGTCAAGAACGGGGCGCGGCTGGAAGATGCCTCCGCTCCGTTCGGCGGGCCGGTATCGGACGTGAGCGTGATCCCCGACAACTTCCCGGGCTACTGGAAGGGGACGACCGCACAGAACGCCGCGGTGTTCAAGGCCGCCCAGGGCTCGCTCCTCCCCGAACCGATCCGGGGCAACGACGGCTACCTCGTCGTGCGCGTGGACCAGACCCAGCCGGTCCACACCGCATCGCTGGTCAGCGTCGCGCGCGAGGTCCGCGGCAAGCTGCGCGACGACTCTCGGCTCCATCACGACGAGCGCGAACGCCGCGCGTTGTTCGAGACGCTCCGCGATTCACTCGCCGGCCCGGCGTGGACGTTCCGCTGGACGGCGGTGGACACCGGCACGGTCAGGTTCCCGGAACCCAGCGAGGCGGATCTGGATCGCTGGTACCGCGGTCACCTCGCCGACTTCTCCTCGTTCGATCCGGCGACCGGCAGCATCGTGGCGCGGACGCTGGCGCAGGTGCACGACGAGGTGCTGTTGCGCTGCCGTCGCGACCGGCGGATCGAGACCGCGCGGGTCCAGGCGGACGAGCTCTACCAGACCTGGAGCGACGGCCGTCGCTCCGCGGGGCTCGAGAAGACGCTGGGCGTGCGCGAGACGCAGCCCGCGCCGCTCGGCGCCGAGGTGGACACCGGGTTCGCGGCCGCGGCGCTGAGCGACACCGTCTGGCAGCGCGGCGAACCGCACGGCGCGGGGCTCGCCCCGTTCGCCCGCGGCTACCTCGTGTGGCAGGTGGTGAGCCGTGTCCCGCATCACACGCCGACATTCGAGCAGGTGGAGCCGGCGCTGCGCGTCGCGCTCGACGCGAAGCGGCGTGCGCTCGAGGAGGAGGGCGCCCGGAAGCTGTTCGAAGCGGATCCCATGCGCTTCGGTGGCGGCCGCGTCGTCCACTTCACGCGCATGGTGGTCGCGGAGCCGGACATCGCCAGTATCAAGCTCACCCGCGCCGAGGTCGAGCGCTGGCACCGGAGCCACATGGACAAGTACTCGGCGCCGGAGCTGGTGCGCGCGCGGCACGTTCTGATCTCGCCGATCAACGACAGCCCGGCGGCCGACCGCGCGGCGCGCGTACGCGCGGATTCGCTGCTGGCGCGGATCCGCGCGGGTGAGAGCTTCGAGGACATCGCCGCGCGCTTCTCGGACGATCCCGCGACCAAGGACAAGGGCGGCGACCTCGGCGTGTTCGCGCGCGGCACGATGCTCGAGCCGTTCGAGAACGCGGTCTTCGCCATGAAGGAGGGCGATGTCGGCGGACCCGTGAAGACCGAGGTCGGTTACCACATCATCGAGTGCACCGAGCACGTCGCGCCCTACGTGCAGCCATTGAAGCTCGTCTACGGCATGGTCGCCAGCGACCTCGCGCGCTCCCGGTCGGACACGCTCGCGTTGAATCGCTGCGACAGCCTGCTGCGTTTCGTGAAGACCGCGGCGCAGGGCCGCGCCGCCGCCGCCCGGCTCGGGTTGGAGCTGCGGGCCTACGAGCAGGGGGAGGAGGAGCGGCAGGCGAACGAGGAGCTGATCCCCTACTTCCAGAAGCTGTTCACGATGAAGCCGGGCGAGGTGATGCCCACCCGATGGCAGTCGCGCGGCGAGGGCTACTGGATCACCTGGGTGGACTCCCTCTCCGCCGGCGGCGCGCCGACATGGGAGGACGCGCGCACGCGGGCGATCGCCGCCTACCGCGAGGGAGCGGGAACGCGCGCGCTCACGGCCAAGGTGGCGGAGCTCGACTCGATGGCTGCGGCCGGGTGGTCGTTCGACAGCCTGGCGACGCTGTGGGGCGGCGCCTCCCGCTCGCGCGAGCTGTCCGCGGCCGGGGTCAGCGACAAGACCAGCATTCCGAGCTCCCTCGATTCGCTCGTGTTCGGCACCGAGACGCGCCCGCCGGCATTGAGCCCCGGGCAGGTGAGCGGCTGGGTGCGCTGGCCCGGGGGCGTGGCCCGTGTCCGGCTGGCCGAGCGCCGCGAGCCGCCGACCGACCGGCTCCTGGCCCGCATGGACGAACTCCGGAGGATCCTCGTCGAGCGCCAGATGGCGGCATGGTTCGAGGAAGTCAAGAAACGCTACCCGGTACGCATCCTCGACCGTTCACTCGCGGCCATCCCGCTCCCGGCGCCGCCGGAGGAATAATGAGGAGCCCGGGGGCCGCCTCACGGCGGGCCCCGGGCCCTGCGGCATCGCCGGGGCGCGCGGGAAGCGCAATCCGCTCAGGCCGGAACCCCTGCCGGCCGATGCCTGTGGGTGAATCCGACCCCGTTCCGGAGAGGTCCGCCACGATGGCGACGCACGCTCACGATACGGCCGCGCCGGCGCCTCGCCGGTTGCTGCTCATCGACTTCGACTGGCACGACGCCGATCTCATCCCGGAGCTCTTCCAGCAGCCGGGGGTGAGCGTGCGCCTGGTCGCCGGAGACGGTCCCCAGGATCCCGGCGTGCGCGTCGCGGACCTGTGCGGCCTGCCGCGCACCGTCGACCTCGCCGACCTGACCCGCGAGATCTTCGACCTCGCGCTCGTGGGCGAGCGAAGCTCGCGCCGCACGCAGCTCGAGAGCCTGCTGCTCGCACTCGGCACGCCGTCCCTCACCCCGGAGGAGTACCTGCGCGGCAAGTCCGCCGGCACGGAGGTGTCACGCCCCGGCGTGGAGGCCTCGGTCGCGCTCCACGCCGCCGCGCTCGAGCATTCGCTCGCGGGCGCCGTGGATGCGCTGGTCGACGACGTGCTGCCGGATCTCGCGGAGACCACGCCGCTCGAACTCCGCAGCTTCCCCAAGCCCACCTCGGCTCGCATCGGCCGGGTGTCGATGGACGACTTCCCCTCGGCCGACGCGCGGCAGCACCTGGAAGACGCGCTCAAGGCACTGGTGACGAGTACCGGCGCCGGCACGGCCGAGGTGCACGAGGGGGACCGCGCGGAGCTGCGGCTCATGGCGCAGATCGGTCCCGAGGACCGGCTCCTGAAGGGCCTCATCGATCTCGCAAACGAGATGGGCACGCCCCAGGTCGTCACCCGGCTCTCCGAACCCGGCCGGGGCAGGACGTGGGCGGCCTGGCCGTTCCGGACGATGCAGCGCCGGGGCGTCCTGGCCGGGGCGTCCATCGACGCGAGCGACGGGCTCGAGTCGTGGCGGAACATGCTCGAGGACCTGCGCACGAGGTGGGACGAGGAGGATCGAGAGCGCTCTGCGGTTTCGTTCCCGCTGACGCCGAATCGCGAGCAACGCTGGCTCGATCCGACGTCGTTCCGCGCGCGGGTGGATCTCGCGATCGAGCGTCATCGTCGCGACGGCCTTCGCTTCGAACTCCACCGGCTCGAATTCCCGGATTCCGAGGTGGTGATGACGCGGCTCGTCGAGGACCTGCCGGCGCAGATCCGCGACATGGACTGCCTGGCGCAACCCTTCGCGCACATCGTGACGCTGCTCGTCGCGGGCGAGCAGGAAGCGTTCGCCCAGCTCCGCCGCCGGCTGCTCGCGGCCTGGGAGCGCGCCTGGCAGCAGGCGGGGCTCGCCCCGCCGGCGGCCGCGTTCGTGGACCGGCACGTGGCGCTCTCCGGCCCTGAGGACGCCGAGGCGTTCCGGACCGCGGCCGACGTCTGGCTCGCGGAACACTAGCCCGGGCACGCTCCTGCGCGCTTGACCCTCCGTGCGGCCGACCGCATGCTCCTCGGCCATTCCGGAGGTCCAGTGCCCCAGTCCATCCGCAGGCTCCCGCCCGAGACGGCGTCGCGCATCGCCGCGGGCGAGGTGATCGAACGGCCGCTGTCCGCATTGAAAGAGGTCGTCGAGAACGCGCTCGATGCGGGGGCGCGTTCGATCGAGGTCCGGGTCACTCGAGCGCTCGACCAGGAGTTCAGCGTCGCCGACGACGGCGGCGGCATCGCGGCGGCCGAACTGGAGCTGGCGCTCGAACGGCATGCGACGTCGAAGGTGGCGACACTGGACGATCTGGACCGCCTGGAGACGCTCGGGTTTCGCGGAGAGGCGCTGCCCAGCATCGCGGCGGTGAGCCGGCTGAAACTCGTCTCGCGGCGCGCCGGGGAGGAGGCCGCGTCGTTCGTCCGGGTGGAGGGCGTCGCGCTCGTCGAGCGCGGGCTCGTCGCGCGCGCCGTGGGCACGACGGTCGAAGTGCGCGACCTCTTCCACAACACGCCGGCGCGGCGGAAGTTCCTGAATGCCCCGGCAGGCGAGCTGCGCGCGGGCATCCGCATGCTCGAGAGTTACGCGCTCGCGCGTCCGGCGGTCGGCTGGCGGCTGGTGGTGGACGACCGCGAACGCTTCGCCTGGAGCGCCGCGGCATCGCACCGCGAGCGTGCCGCGCAGGTGTGGGGCGCCCGGCACGCGGAGCAGCTGCTCGAGGCCGCGGCGCAGCGGGGAGGCTACGCGGTGACCGCGCTTCTCGGGCTCCCGGAGCACGCGCGCGCGACGCGCGAAGGGCAGGTGTTCCTGGTCAACGGCCGGTGGGTGGTGAGCCCGGCGCTGTCGCAGGCGCTCCGGCACGCCTACGGCAACCTGCTCGCGCACGGACGATTCCCGGCCGCAGTCGTGTGGCTCACGGTGCCGCCCGACCGGCTGGACGTGAACGTGCACCCGACGAAACGTGAAGTCCGCTTCGCCGACGACGACAGCGTGTTCTCGCTCGTGGCCGCCGCGTGCGCGCAGCCGCTCGCCTCGATCCACCCGCCGTTCGCGGTGGTGCAAGGAAGCTCCGAGGAGCGTTCCACGTTCCCCCAGCCGGCATGGGCGGATCGCGTGCGCGAGCCGCCCGGCGAGAGCGGATCGTCCCAGATGCCGCTGCTCTTGCCGGTCTCGGGAGGCGATCCCGCCGCCGACGTCCCGGTCGGGCCGCCCGTGGCCACGGTCGCGCCGGTGGTGGCGGCGGCGCCCGCCACGGCGGCCACGGTCGCGGGCGCCGCAGAGCCCGAGATGTGGCAGCTCCACCGCACGTACATCCTGGCGCCGGTGCGCGACGGCCTGGTGATCGTGGACCAGCACGCCGCGCACGAGCGCGTCCTCTACGAGGAGGCGATCGCGCGGCTGCGCGGCGGGCAGGGCGCTTCGCAGGGGCTCCTCTTCCCGGCGCTCGTGGACCTCTCGCGCGCCCAGTTCGAACTGCTGCTCGAGCTGGGCCCGAGCCTCAAGCGCCTGGGCTGGGACCTGTCGCCGCTCTCGCCGCCCACGGTGGTCATCCAGGGCGTGCCGACGGAGTTGCGCGTCGAGCGGCCGGGACAGCTCCTGCAGGATGTGCTCGACGGCGTGAGCGAGGGCGGCCCGACCGCGCAGGACGACCTTCTCGAGCGTCTCGCGAACTCCCACGCGTGCCATGCGGCGATCCGTGCCGGCGAAGCGCTCTCGCGCGAGGAGATGCGCGCACTCGTGGACCGGCTCTTCGGCACGTCGCGGCCGCACGGCGACCCGCACGGACGACCCACGTTCGTCCGCCTGGAACTCTCGGAGCTCCACCGCCGCTTCGGCCGCAGCTGACGCACATGCGGCGCACGCTTCTCGCCGTCGTCGGCGCCACCGCCACGGGGAAGACCGCGGCGGCGGAGGCGCTCGCCCGGCGCGTCGCGGGCGAAGTGGTGTGCGCCGACGCGCGGCAGGTGTTCCGGGAGCTGGAGCTCGGCACGGGAAAGCCGACGCCGGCCGAGCGCGGCGAGCGGCCGCATCACTTGTTCGACTGGTTGGGGCTCGGCGAGCGGCCGACCGCGGGGCGCTGGGCGCGCGCCGCGGCGGCCGTGTGCGAGGAATGTTTCGCGCGCGGCGTGACGCCGGTCCTTGTGGGGGGCTCGGGCCTGTACCTTGCCGCGCTTCAATGCGGGCTCCACCCCGAGCCGCCGCGCGACCCGGCCGCGCGGGCGGCGCTCGAGGCGGAGGCAGACGCGCTGGGAGTGGAGGAGATGCACGCGCGCCTGGCGAAGCGCGACCCCGGGGCGGCGGGGGCGCTCGCGCCGCGGGACCGGCAACGCGTGCTGCGCGCCCTCGAGATCACCGGCGTGAGCGGACACACGCTCGCCTGGTGGCGCGCGCGCGCACGCGAGGCGCCGCTCGCCGCCGACTGGAGGACGTTCGAGCTCACCTGTCCGCCGGCGGCGCTCGCGGAACGCATCGCGGCCCGCACCCGGTCGATGTGGGAGCAGGGGTTGCTCGAGGAGACGCGGGCGCTGCGCGACGCAGGGCAGGAGCCCGCGCTCCGCCGTCTCGCGGCGATCGGCTACGACGAGGCGCTGGAGCGGCTCGCCGGCCGGTTGAGCGCCGCCGAGGCGGAGCGCCTCATGAACGCGCGCACGCGCCAGCTCGCGAAGCGCCAGCGGACGTGGTTCCGGCACCAGATGGTGGCGGAGTCGCTGGAACTCGACGTCGCGGGCGTGCACGCGTGGGCCGAACGGGTGGCGGCGGCGCTCCGCTGACGCGCTCGGGCGACGAGACGCGCAGGTTTGACACTCCCGCCGGGCCGCCCTAGCTTGTCGTGCGCCTTCACACCAGCCATTCGCGGGCATAGCTCAGTTGGTAGAGCGCGAGCTTCCCAAGCTTGAGGTCGCGGGTTCGACCCCCGTTGCCCGCTCCATCCGTGGCGCCCGGGCGCGCCGGCACCGGCGGGATCCCCCGCGGCCCGGCGCGCCGGTCCATTCCCGGTCCCCCGGACTCGTATGAGCGCTCCCGTCGTCGCCATCATCGGTCGTCCCAACGTCGGCAAGTCGACGTTGTTCAACCGCATCCTCGGCGAGCGGCGCGCGGTCACGCACGACCGGCCGGGGATCACGCGCGACCGGAACGCGGTGCGCGCGGAATGGACCGGGCGCCCGTTCGTGCTGGTGGACACAGGGGGATTCCTGCCCGCGTCGTCCGAGGGCCGGGACGCCGACGTGCGCCGGCAGGCCGAGGCGGCCATCGGGCTCGCGGACGCGGTCATCCTCCTCGTCGACGCGCACACCGGCGTCACCGACCTGGACCAGGCGATCGCGACGCAGTTGCGGCGCACGCACGCGAGAACGCTGCTCGTGGTGAACAAAGTCGACACGCCGAACGACCCGGTGGTGCACGACTTCCATCGGCTCGGTCTCGGGGAGCCGCTCGCGGTCGCGGCGGAGGGCGGGCTCGGGATCGGCGACCTGCTCGACGCGGTGCTGGCCTTGCTGCCGCCCCGGCGCGAGGAGGAGAGCGCCGCGCCGCGCGTGGCGATCGTCGGCCGGCCGAACGTGGGGAAGAGCTCGCTCGTCAACGCCCTGCTCGGGGAGGAGCGCGTGCTGGTGGAGGCCCAGCCGGGCACCACGATGGACGCGATCGACGCACGCTGGAAGAGTCCGGCGGGCGAGTTCGTGCTCGTCGACACGGCAGGGATCCGCCGGAAGGCCCTGTTCGAGGACCAGGCCGAGTTCTACGCCACCATGCGCGCGCTCCAGGCGCTCGAGCACGCCGACGTGGCGCTCCTCGTGGTGGACGCTGCACGTGGCTTCGAGAAGCAGGAGGCGCGGCTCGCGCAGCACGCGCTCGAGGCCGGCTGTGCGCTCATGCTCCTCTACAACAAGTGGGACGAGGTCCAGGACCGCGAGGTGTCGTGGAAGGCGGTCCAGGCCGACCGCTTGCGCCGCTTCCCGACGCTCGGCGACATCCCCGCGCATCCCATCTCGGCGACGGCGCACATGCACCTCGCCAAGCTGCCGGAGTACGTGGCCGAGCGGGTCGCCGAGAATACGCGTGAGATCCCGACCCGCGAGTTGAACGACTGGCTTGCGGAAGTGCAGCGGCGGCGCCAGGTCCCGAGCAATTCGCTCGGCAAGTCTCCAAAGATCTACTACATGACCCAGACCGGGAAGCGTCCGCCCACGTTCACGCTGTTCGTGAACGCCCCTTCGCGACTGAACGACAACTACCGGCGTTACCTGTGGTCCTCGTTCGCCGAGCACTTCGGCTTCCGCGGCACGCCGCTGCGTTTCAGGGTACGGAAGAGCGAGTAGTAGGATGGCGCGCATGCTGTCCCTGTTCGCCGCGCTCGCGATCGGCTACCTGAGTGGCTCGCTCCCGTGGGGCCTGTGGCTCGGCCGCTGGCTCCGGGGCGTGGACGTCCGCACGTTGGGCTCGCGGAATCTCGGCGCCACGAACGTGTATCGCACGCTCGGGCCCGCGATCGGCGTGCCGGTGCTGCTGCTCGACATCGCCAAGGGGGCGCTCCCCACCTGGCTCGTGCCGGGACTCGCCGTGAGTGCGGGCTTCCCGGGCGGGAGCGAATGGTGCCGGCTCGCGGTCGGCCTCGCTGCCGT
>CAYSWZ010000134.1:0-3171 GCA_964434945.1 uncultured bacterium
AGCGCGCCCTCGCAGCTGATGAGGCCCCGCTCGATCGCGTTCTGCAGCTCGCGGATATTTCCCGGCCACGGGTGCCGCCGCAGCAGCTCGAGGGCGTCCCGGCTCACCGTGACGTCCCCCTTGCCCATCTTCACGGCCAGCGTCCGGATGAACGTGTCGGCCAGAAGGAGAACGTCGTCCCCGCGCTCCCTCAGCGGGGGCAGGTGCACGGTAAAAACACCCAACCGGTAGAAGAGGTCGTTGCGGAACTGTCCGGCAGTCATCTCGGCCATCAGATCCCGGTTGGTGGCAGTGATAAGGCGGACGTCGGCCTTGAGGGTCGCCGTCCCGCCGACCCGTTGGAACTCTCGCTCCTGCAGCACGCGGAGGAGCTTGACCTGCACCGCGGCGGAGAGCTCCCCGATCTCGTCGAGGAAGAGGGTTCCATGGGCCGCGAGCTCGAAACGTCCGGGCTTCTGACGGTCTGCCCCGGTGAAGGCGCCGCGCTCGTGGCCGAAGAGCTCGGATTCCAGCAAGGTGTCGGGCAGCGCGGCGCAGTTGACCGCCACGAGGGGGCCATCGGCGCGGGCACTGCTGTAGTGGATAGCACGCGCGACAAGCTCCTTGCCCGTTCCGCTCTCCCCGGTGATAAGTACCGTCGTCTCCGCCCGCGCCACCTGTGCCGCCCGGGTGAGCGCCTCGCGAAAGAGCGGCGAGCGGCCGATCATCTGCTCGAACCCGTAGCGCTGGTGCAGCTCGCTGCGGGCGGTCTTGAGGCTTTGCTCCAGCGACCGCGCCCGGCGCTCCACCGACGCGAGCCGGCGCTGCTCCTCGGCGAGCCGCTGGTGCTGGATGCCGAGGACCATCCGGCTCGCCACCGCAGTGGCGACCTCCACGTCCACGCTGTCGTACCAGTGCGGCTCGCGCTTGGCGAAGAAGAGGGTCCCGCCGACCTCGTCGCCGAAATGCATCGGGACCCAGAGGCCGGCCCGGAGACCGACCGCGAGCAGCGCGCGATCGCCGGCGTAGTGGCGGTCCAGCTCCGCCCCCATGTCGTCCACGACGACGGGATGCCCGGTCCTCACCGCCTCGGCGACGGAGTAGTCACTGGTCGTGTGATCCCTCACGCTGGGATCCGGAGCGTCGCCCACCGTTCCGAACAGCGCGATGTCCACGCTGCCCGGCTTGAAGAGCACGATCCCCATCGTGTCGAAGTCGACCGCGGGCCGGACCGCCTCGCCGAGCGGCGTCAGTATCTCGCGGACGTCGAGGGTGGTCCCGAGCATCTTCGTGATGCCGGCCAGCAGATCGACGCCGCGCCGTCGCCGCCGCTCGCGGTAGAGGCCGGCGATGACCTCGACGAACGGGCCCAACAGGCACCCGAGACTGCGCATCCGCTCGACGTGGATCGCGCTGAAGGCGCCGATCTCCCGACTCGCCGCGCTGACGTAGCCGATGACGCGGCTGCCGGCGACGAGCGGCGTCATGATCGTCGACCGCAGTCCCCGCAACGAGTCGCGGTAGGGTTCGAAGCGCGTGTCGGCGGACATCTCCGGCACGCAGACGATACCTCCGTCGAACAGCGGACCGAACAGCGCGTCGGTGGCCGGAAAGCGCGCGACGCGCTGGAGGTCGGTCGTGTAGCGGTCGGCCGTGGGCACAACGCTCGCTCCACCATGTTCCGCGAACACCGAGAACGTGCGCCGGTCGTCGGCGAGGTAGCCGATGCGAAGCCGATCGTGAGGGACGAGCGGTTGCAACGCGGTCGACAAATCGTCGAGAAACGCGCGGGGCTGAAAGTCCGCTTCGAGCGCCCTGCCGATCGCGGCCAGACACTCCAAGAGGCCGGGCTCCGTCGGCGTGCGGCCGGTTGGCGTGGCAGAATCCATCCGCGTGCTCTGGCGGGCATTCTATCCGACAATGCGGCGCGATGTCGAGTGTGCCGTGTCGCCCACAGACTAGTGCGATCGGTCGTTCGGCGATTGCTCGATGAGTTTGCCGAGCGCCTGCTCCATGCCCCGCCGGCTTCAACGCGGCGGTACTGACGGCAACGATGCTCCGCACGTTGTGCGAGTACGTCATGGCCATTAGTCCTGTCCGTCGGCGATCCGCACCGGCACCGGCACAGCCGGCAGCGGCGCGTCGGAGCCCCGCCGTCCGAAGCGCTCGCTCACGTAGAAGGTCACCGGAATGACGAAGATCGCGATCATGGTCGCCGCCAGCATCCCACCCAGCACCGTGGTGCCGAGGATCCGCCGAGAGGCGGCGCCGGCGCCCGTGGACAACACCAGCGGCACCACGCCGAGAATGAACGCGAACGCCGTCATGAGGATCGGCCGCAACCGCAGGCGGGCACCGGCGAGCGCGGCGTCCACGAGGGAGGTGCCGTGTTCGTACTGCTCCTTCGCGAACTCCACGATCAGGATGGCGTTCTTGGCCGCGAGGCCGATGACCATGACGAGCCCGATCTGCGAGAAGACGTTCAGCTCGAGACGGCCCGCCCAGAGCGCGCCGAGAGCGCCGAGCACGGCGATGGGCGTGCCGAGCAGCACGGCGAACGGCAGCTTCCAGCTCTCGTACTGCGCGGCCAGCAGCAGGAACACCACCAGCAGCGAGAAGCCGAAGACCGCGGTGGGCGGGATGCCTGCATCGGCCGCCTTCTCCTGGAACGACATCCCTGAGTAGTCGAAGCCCATGCCCCGCGGCATCGTGTCCCCGAACACTTGCTCCAGCGCGCGCATGGCCTGCCGCGTGCTGTAGCCGGGTGCCAGGATGCCGTTGATCTGCGCCGAGCGGTACCCGTTGAAGCGTGTGGTGAACTCGGGTCCGTTCACCTCGCGCATGGTGACCAGCGTGGACAGCGGCACCGCCTGCCCCGCCGCATTGCGCACGTAGAATTGCCCGACGTTCTCCGGCCGCGTGCGGAACTCGCCCTCGGCCTGGACGTACACCTGCCACACGCGCCCGTACTCGTTGAAGTAGTTCACGAACGCGCCGCCCAGGAACGTCTGCAGCGCCTGGTACACCGAGGACAGCGGGATCCCCTGCTTGAGCGCCTTGTCGCGGTCGACCTCCGCGAAGTACTGCGGCGTGCTGGGCAGGAGCGTCGTGAAGAGCAGCGCGAACTCAGGACGTTGGCGCGCAGCGGCCAGGAACTTCTCCGTGTTCTGGGCCAAGAGCACGGGATCGCCA
>CAYSWZ010000135.1:0-5103 GCA_964434945.1 uncultured bacterium
CCCGACTCGATCACCGCGTCGGCCACCGCCGGCCGGTAGCCGAGCAGCCGGGCCTGGACCATGTACTTGCCGGGCGACAGGTTGTGGAACGTGTATTGACCGAAGTCGTCGGTGAAGACGCGCGCGACGAGACGAGTGCCGTCGAGCACGACGACCTCCGCGGTCGAAAGCGGTGAGCTCGTGAGGGAATCCAGGACCGATCCCGAGAGGTCCGTGCCGCTCCCGTGTGTCGAACGCGCGAGCGAGCTGGAATCGGCGGCGGTCCCTGCGGCCTGGGCCGGGTGCGCGGATGCAGCCTGCAGCCCGAGCCCCAGCAAGAATGCGGCGAGCAGCGTGTGTCGTGACATGGCGAGCGAGCCCCCTGAGCGCCGCGCAAAGGACGGCTGTGCGCGGCAGACGTGGCAGCGAGCGTTCACCGGCGCACGGCGCTAACGCGCGCATGCGAATCCGGATTCCCGATCGAGCGTGGTCCGCGGGAGCTGCCGGCTGAGGAAGCGTGCCGACGGGCAGATGCCGGCCGTGCACGGACGATCGCGTCCATGCCCGGCGGCAATAGGGCCCCCGTGGAAGAGGAACTAGGCGGCGGGGGCCATTCCCGGCGGGGCGCGCGAATCGGCGGTCGCGGTGCAGGGCGTCGGTGCGAACACGACGCTTGCGGACCAGCGGACCTCGTGCGTGGGCTGCAACGAGACGAGCAGCGCCTCGGCGGTGCTCGTTACCGCCGGCGTACGCGCGTGAACGCAGACGACGCACGTCTCTGAGCCGAGACCGTGGTGCACGTGCACCGCCGCACCTGCGAGTCCGCACAGGACCAGCAGGACGGAGACGAGCCTCGCGCCGGCCCGCAACCCACGGCCGATGACCGCAGGCGACGTCAGACGCCTCCCCGCGAGTGGATGCACCATGAGCGGGACCCTGTCGGCGCGTCGTCGTCGTGTCCACGTCCGGGCGACGAGCGACGCCTAACGGGCGACGAGTGAGGCGGCGCTCCCCGCACCGGGGGCGGCGATGCGGTGAGAGTCACTCGGTCACGACCCCGCAAACAAGCAGGCCGTGGAACGGCGGAGGCTTGACGGCACACCGCCGGACCACGCAACCTCTTCGGCTTGAGCATGAGCGTCTCGCATCGGGTTCACGCCCGCATCCTGCGCGGGCGACACACTTGGCTGGCGGCGGCGACGCTGCTGGTCTCGCTGCTGCTCGGCGCCGGCCTGCACGAGTGGCACCACTTCCGGGATCCCGGCTGCGGCGCTCCCGGCGATGCGCGTCCGCATGCGTGCTGGTGCTCCAGCCTGCACGCATCGGTCAACGTGGTCCGCACCGTGCCCACGCCGGGCCCCGTGCCCGTGCCGGCCGTCTTCAACGCGTCGCCCGCAATCCCGCTTCTCTCCCCGGAGCACGTCGCCTCCGCGCATCCCCGCGCCCCGCCCCTCGCCTGACGAGCACCGGCGCTCGCGCCGGAGGAGTCCCCAAGCACCCCGACTCGATGCCTTCTCGCGCCGCGCAACTGCGCGCGAGGTCACGAAGTCTCGTCCTTGGAGGAACCTGCCATGCGCCCTCGCGCTTGGATCATCCGCACGGCTGACCCGGCTCTGGCGCCGCCCGCCCGCTGGGGTGGCCCCGAAGCGGCGGCGACCGGCGGGATCGCCTCGTTCTCACGACCCTCAGGAGGTGTCGCGCGCATGAGACTCCGCGTGCTTGCATGCTTGTCCACCGCGCTGCTGATATGCGCGCCGGCGCTTGCGACCGCACAGAGTTCGTCGATGTTTTCGAACCTCGCGAACCCTGCGATCGGGATGAACGGTCTCTTCTCCGGTCAGGCCGCTCCCAATCTCGACCAGGCTTACGGACTGCATTTCGACGAGGCCGAGATCAGCCTGATCTCCGTGGTGGACCCGTACTGGACGTTCGCCGGCAACATCGTCTTCCTCGGGGACGGAACGGTGGACCCAGAGGAGGTCTGGGCCCGGAGCGTCAACATCCCGAGCATTCAGCTGAAGCTCGGGAAGCTCCGGGGCACGTTCGGAAAGCACGGGTTGCTCCACACGCACGCATTTCCCTTCATCCAGGCCCCGATCATCATGGAGAACACCATCGGTGGCGAAGGGTTCAAGGATGCCGGCATGGAGGCCGCGTGGCTCACACCACTGCCCTGGTACGCCGAGCTGACGGGAGGCGTCTACGAGGCCACCGGCGTCGATGCCGATCATCCGCTCGATTTCGGGTCCACCCGGCACGACAACATCCCGTACCTGGGCCACTTCAAGAATCAGTTCGACCTCAACGATGCCACGACGATGGAACTCGGCGTCTCCACGCTGCAGGGTCGGGGGAGCGACGGGAACGAGCACGGCGCGTACGGCGCGGACCTCACGTTCCGCAACGTGCCCGCGAAGAACTCGAACCGGCGCGGGTGGATTCTCCAGGGCGAATACCTCCAGAAGGGCTCGACCGTCGACGGGTCCTACCGCCGCGAGCAGGACGGCGGGTACGCGTCGTTCCAGTATCGGCTGTCGCAGGTGTGGTGGCTGGGTGTTCGCGGCGAACAGGCCCGGAAGAGTTTCACGGACTTCGTGGTCGACGACGCGGGCGCTCCGATCCCCGGCAAGGTGAACCGGGTCTCCGCCAACCTCGCGTGGGTGCCCTCGGAGTTCTCCTTCATCCGACTCGAGTACAGCCACTCGAACGCGGATGCGGGCGTCCACCCGACCGACGATCGGATCATGATCCAGATGAGCTACACGATCGGGTACCACCCGGCTCATGCGTACTGAGTGGTCGTGAAGACCCGCGTCCCCGCAAGAACGGTCATCCCGAACGACAACAAACCGGAGGGTTTCATGAAGTCGGAGATTCGATTCCTGTGGGTGGCGGTTTTCGGCCTGCTGGTGGCCGGGCCCGCGCTCGCGGACCTGAAAGTCGCCACGTCTCTCAGTGATCTTGCGTCCGTCGCCCAGTTCGTCGGCGGAAAGCACGTGACGGCCCAGAGCCTGTGCCGAGGGTACGAGGACCCGCACTTCGTCCCGGCCAAGCCCAGCCTGATGAAGTCGATTCAGCATGCCGACGTGTTCGTGTCCACGGGCCTCGAACTGGACGGCGGCTGGTTGCCTCTGGTTCTCCCGGGAAGCCGCAATCCCAAGATCCAGCCGGGCGCCAAGGGGTTCGTGGATGCCTCCGAAGGCGTGAACGTGCTCGAGAAGCCGGTGGGTACGGTCAGCCGGGCCGAGGGCGACATCCACCCGCTCGGCAATCCGCACTACTACGGCGATCCCAAGAATCTCGAGATCGTCGCCAACCACCTGGCCCAGGTCTTCTCGCAACTGGATCCCGCGAACGCGGCCGACTACGCGGCGAACGCGAAGGCGTTCCAGGAGCGGATGGACACCTCGCTCGAGAAGTGGGAGCAGGAACTGGCGCCCTACAAGGGTGCGTCGATCGTGCCGTATCACCTGAACTTCATCTACTTCGCCGACCGGTTCGGGCTCAAGCTCTTCGGCACGGTCGAGCCCAAGCCCGGCATCCCGCCCAGCCCGCACTACGTCAACCAGCTCGCGGAGTCGATGACCAAGGCGGGCGTCAAGGTCGTGGTCTACCAGCCGTACTACAACGCCGACGCCAGCAACGAGGTGGCGAAGCGGGCGGGTGGGACGGCGCTGGAGGTCGCCACCGAAGCCGGCGGCCTGCCGGGGACGGACGACGTCTTCTCCAAGTTCGACGTCCTGGTGTCTTCCCTGGCCGGAGCGCTCTCCGGCAAGCCGGGAGGAACGCGATGAACTTCCTCTCGGTCATGGCGCTGCCGCTCCTCGCGTGCCTGCTCCTCGTCCTCATCCTTCCCGCGCTCGGCCAGCACGTTCTGGCCCGCGGCGTGATCTTCGTGGACCTCGCGCTGGCGCAGATCGCCGCGCTGGGCCAGAGCGTGGCGTTCCTGCTCGGAGCGGACCCGCACGATCCCAGCACCTACTACTGGTCGTTCGGTTTCACGCTCCTCGGCGCCGCCCTGTTCAGCTTCCTCTGGGACCGGGAACACTCGGTCCTGCAGGAGGCCTTCATCGGGATCTCGTTCGCGCTCGCGACGGCCGCCACGTTGCTGATGCTGTCGAACGCTCCTCACGGAGCCGAGCATGTGAGCGGAGCGCTGAGCGGAGAGGCGCTCGGCTGGGTGACGTGGAAGGACATCGTGATCATGGCGACGCTGTTCGCGGTCGTCGGGACGTTCCTGTTCCTCAGTCGCCGGCGGCTCCTCCTCTGTTCCGAGGATCCGAAGCAGGCCCGACAGCTGGGGCTGTCCGTCAAGAAGTGGGACTTCCTCTTCTACGCTTCCTTCGGCCTCGTGGTCACGAGTTCGGTGAAAGTCTCCGGCGTACTGGCGGTGTTCTCCTACCTCATCGTCCCGGTGGTCTGCGCGACGCTGCTGGGCCGGCACGGGCGCGCGCGACTCTTCTGGGCGTGGGCCATCGCGTTCGTCGTCTCCATCCTCGGCGCGGTGGTGTCCTACCTCCGGGACTGGCCGATGGGCGCCACGATCGTGTGCCTGTTCGGCGTGACCGTGGCGATCATCTCGGTCTCGGTCCGGATGAAGTACGTCGACCCCGATCCCAACGGAGAGCACCGGGCGGGGGAGGAGTTCCGGGACAGCCCGGCGCCTGCGGAAACGGTCCACCGCTGAACGGCCGGGGGGGAGGAGCGACGGCATGCTCCTCCCCCCCGGTTCGCGCACGGCTACGGCTGGCGGCCCGCGGCCTGCGGGCCAGCTGCCACGAGATCGTCGTCACGATCCCGGTGCTGCGCGCTGGCGAAGTTCACGAGGTCGTTGAAGTGCACCATGAGCTCCCCTGCCGTGAACGCGTCGTGGCCATAGCGGTCCACGCGACGCTGGATCAGGAGCGGGCTCGAGAGCACCTGCGCCAGCAGGTCCTCGTGGAACACCGGAACCGTCGGGTCACGGGTCGTGTGCAACGACAGCATCGGGATCCGGAGGCGTGGCGAGGGCTCGCCGTAGCGCTGCAGGAATGCCGCCGCCTCCGGCGCGCGGGTGTAGCGGTGGACCCGCGTGTTGATGTCCGCGAGCAACGGCGCCGGCAGCGCGGAGGACGTGTAGGTCCA
>CAYSWZ010000136.1:0-10715 GCA_964434945.1 uncultured bacterium
TTACGCGTACGTCTACGGCGTCGCACTGCTGTCCTCCGGGAAGCCCGACCCGGCGTTGGCCGTGTTCGAGTCGGCGCTCGCCAAGCGGCCGGCGGACCGCGACCTCCTCGTCGCGCTCGCGACGACGAATCGCGACCTCGGCCGGATCGACCGCGCACGCGCCTATGCACGCCGGTTGGTGGAAGCCGCCCCGGGCGACCCGGGAGCGAAGCAGTTGCTGGAGGAACTGGAGGGCTCGATCCCGCGCGGCCGCGTCCGGTGACGCGCGACCGATGGTCGTCAGACTCATTCGCCGCGAGTTGACTCGATCCGGGCCGGTCCATAGCCTGCTTCGCGTCGCCTCACGATCGCGGTGACCGCCGCGCTCGTCCCCCGGACCGTGAATGCGGCTCGCTTCCAGGCGCAGGATCGGGGCCCACCCACATCCGCCCGGGAAGTCCCGGCTCGAATCCCGCACGATGGAATTCTCTTCCTCAAGGAGGCACAAGATGAAGAAGGCGCTGCTCATGCTCTGCCTGGCCCTGATCCCCGGGATCGCGCTGGCGGACAACCTGGACAAGTATGTCGAACTGCTCCGTTCGGACATCCGCACCCAGAAGACCGCACTGATCACCGAGGCGGTCGCACTCACCGACGCGCAGGCCCCGAAGTTCTGGCCGATCCAGCGCGAGTACGAGACCGAGCTGGCGAAGCTCCAGGACGCGCGCATGGCCATGATCAAGGATTACATGGCGAACTACGACAAGATGGACGACGCCAAGGCCAAGACGCTCATGGCGACCGCGTTCAAGCTCTCGGATCAGCGCAGTGCGCTGCTGAAGAAGTACGCCGACAAGGTGGCGAAGGCGGTGTCTCCGAGCGTGGCCGCCCGGTACGCGCACACAGAGGCGTTCATCCAGTCGCTCGTCGACGTGCAGGTGCAGGCCGAGGTCCCGCTCGTGCCGTAGGTCGAGCGCCCGCAGACATGGCCGGCTCGGGGTTCACGCCCCGTGCCGGCCATGCAACGCATCGCTCGCAGCGCGACCTACTCCTCGAACCCCGGGTTCTCCACCACCGCGCGGAGGTACGGAAGTCCCCCACCTTCGGGCGCCACGACGCGCACGTCGTCGAGCCACAGCCGGCCCGACGTGGGGAGCGAGACTCCGATGAGCACCCGCGCGGCATCGGAGGGAATGACGCCGGTCACCTGCGACACGCGCCATTCCTGCGTGCCGACGAGGAGATCCGCGTCCGGCCGGGTCACCCGCATGAAGCGCCCCTGCGCGTCCTCGGCCCCGATCCACAGGAATGCGCCGTGCTCGACGTTCACCGTCCGCACCATCGCCGACAGCGTCACGGCCCGCCCGAGCAGCCCGCTCGGGTCCATCCGCTGAACGTAGCCCGCGAACCCCCGCGCCGAGGTATCGGGCCTGCATGCGATCCGGGCGCTTGCCCTGCCGCGACCGGCGACGCTGTCGTCGCGCGCGTAGCGGCAGCGCATCGTGTCGACCGGGACCTTGCCCCAGCCGCTCGGCGGCTGGTCCACCTTGAAGACCTCTTCCCAGGTCTCGTCCACCTGGATCGCTCCGTGGCCTTCGCGCCAGCCGTCGTAGCCCCCGACGAGTACGGCGACCCGCGTGGTCCCCCCCGCGGCCATTACCGCGCGCGCGGCGTCGAGCGCCACCTCCTCGGCGGTGCAGGAGCAGTAGAACACCAGCTTCTTGTCCTTGGGGAACATCGCGGGCAACACCCCGTGCGCGGCGTCCAGTTGATCGAACGGCAGCGGAACGTCACCGCGGATGTGACCGAGTGCGCGCTGCCCGGCGGGGCGCACGTCCACGAGCAGGATCTCCCCGCGCGTGTCGGCAAGCAGCGCCTGCGGAACGTTCACGCGCGCGACCGGCAGCGTGTCCGGCCGGGCGGCCGCATGTGACGCCTCAGCCTTGCCGTTCGCCGGCGCCGCGCGCAGCGTGCCGGCCGCGCAGGCGGCGAACGACACCGTTGCCAACAGCGCCTGGAACCATCGCATGCGCGCATGATTGGCAAGCGGATCCCGAATTGCAAGGCACGCGACCGCCGGGCGCCGTGACGCTCGGCCGCGACTGTACTAGCCTCGTCCCGTCAACTCCCGTGGTCTCGAGGAAGATCAGGAGGCTCCCGTGCGTGTGAAATCGTTCCTGTGGATGACCGTGCTCGCGGCTTCGACCGCCGGCTTCGCCGTGCCCGCCGCGGCCGACGTCACGCTGCTGTCCCGATACACGTTCATCAGCGGTGACACGCTCTCCCGACCGAGTTACTTCACCTCGCGGCGCTCGCGCATGACGGCGCCCGACGGCAAGGAGTTCATGTACGACGGCAAGACGAAAACGGTCACCATCATCAATCATGCGATGAAGACGTACTGGTCGGGACCGCTTGCCCAGGCCGACAGCATTGCCGGCCGCATCCTGACGGAATCCCGCAAGCAGATCGCGCAGGTCGCGGCCGCGGACCAGGCCGCGTGGATGGCGAAGGTCCAGGCGTTCAACGACTCGATCCACGTCTCCCAGACCGGGAAGGTGCGGAAGATCGCCGGCTATCCGACCTCGGAGTGGGTGGTGTCGGCCGGCAGCTACATGCAGAGCTCCCGCTGGGTGGCGCGCGGCCTGTCGGTGGCCAAGTTCGGCCCCGAGGTCGAGAAGGTGGTGATGGCCTCGATCATGGACCCGCTCGGGCGCCAGCTCATGAGACTGCTGATCGGCGCGCGGTCAACGGACGGTCTCCCGCTCGCCTCGACGACGACATTCCACACCCTGACGCAATCGGGGAGTTTCTCGTTCGAGACCTACCAGGTGATCGCGACGCCCATCCCGGAGACGGCGTGGGAGATCCCCGGGGATTACACACCGATCAAGCTCTAGTCAGCGTTCGCCCGTGAACTGCAGCAGCCCGCTGTGCTGGCTCCCTGACTCGGTCTGGACGGACCAGTGGGCGCTCATCTTGTAACGCATGCGGATGGTGGTGCTGGACTCGAACAGGCCGATGCCGTAGCTCATGTAGAGTTTCGGCGACAGGTACGTTCCGATGAACAGGGATGCGTTCTGCAGCGAGCCTTCCTTGGATTCGACGCTCGCGTCCTGGATGCCGAACTTCCCGGCGACGCCGCGCGCCAGGACGTCGGTGCCCTGCACGCTGAGCTGGCCACCGGCCATCGCCGCCGCCCCCGACTTGCCGCCGGTCTCGTTCATGGGCTTGCCGAACATGATGTAGGACAGCACGTCGCTCTGCGACATGGCGGGGGTCGAGAACAGGTCGAGCTCGGGTGACTCGGCCGTGCCCGTGATCTGGACTCCGGCAATGGTGTTGTCGGACGCCGTGCACGACGCGCGCAGGTCGAGGCCCGGATTCGAGATGGAGCCGCCCCCGAAGATGAGCCGGCCGCGCTCGATGGTCAGGTCCTTTCCGTAGGCCCGGTAGACACCTTCTTCCACCTTGAGCTCTCCGGTCGCGCGTGTGGGTTTCCCCGGCTCGTCGATGGCGAGGATGCTGCCCTCGGGCCTGCCGCGAAAGTTGGGGACACGCACTTCCACGTCCTCGCCGATGACGATGCGCACCCGTGAATAGAGCTTGGGACCCCCTGCCGTCGAGTCCGCCTCCCGGCCCACGAGCACGACGTCCGGCGACGGTGGCACCGGGAGCTGCACCGCCTTGTTGATGGACACGAGCCGAGCGAACGGGATGTCGACCTGGCCGGAGACGTCGACGCGTGCGTGCTGGAGCTTGACCTGGATGTCCGGGGAGACCTTGACGGTCGCCTCGCGGGTATCCGCGCAGGTGAAGTTCTTGCCCTTCACGCCGAACGCGATCACGGGCCATCCGGCCGCGTCCCAGTCACCGGTGCCGGTCATCGCCACGTCCCCCGTGCCGGATCGGGCCGATCCTTCCAGCGTCGTCCGGCCCCCCGGCGCGCAGCGGATCGCAACGGTGATGTCCTTCAGCGCGACTCCGAGCGCCGGTACCGCGGCGCTGCCATTCTTCAGGACGATCTCGCCCTCGAGGTCGGGACGCGGGAATTTTCCCGTCAGTCGGAGATCGGCGTTCAGCTCCCCCCGGGTGTGATCGAGCCCGGCGACGTATGCGCCCAGCACGGCCAGATTCGTCGCGTGCGAACGAATTCGCCCCTCGACGCGCATGTGGGCCGTATCGGGCCGGAGCGCGTTGAAACCGGGGAGCGCGACTTCGATGTCGACCTTGTCGCCGCTGGCCCACTGGACTGCCATCGTGCCGCGAGCACCGTGCGCATCGGAGTCGAGCGTCAGCCGGCTCTCGCCCAGTTGAACGGTGTCCCGCTCCGTGCGCGAGATGCTGTACACGACCTGGGACGCGCTCTGCGTGAGCCGCACGCGGGCGGTGAGCGGACCCTCCGGCCGATCGGCACTGGCATCGATCGAGCCGTCGAGTGTGCCGATCACGCGCGCGCTGGCGGGCAGGAACGGATCCAGCAGGCCGACGGGCAGCGAGTCGAGTATCGCCTGCGCGTGCAGAGCCCGGCCCGCGCTCCAGTCGGCACGGGCACAGACGCTGCGCGCGCCCGACCGCAGGCAGAAGTGCTCCAGCCGCGCCTCCCGGGACGAGGCCACCACGGCGACCGGGGCTTCGAGCCGCCACAGACCTGACGTCCGGGTGCGGAGGTCGAGACGCTCGAGACTGCCGTGCCAGCGCTCGCGCGCGGGTCCGCCGTGCGTTGCCTCGCGCACCAGGCCGCCGTTCGCCCCGAGCACCAGCGTGTCACCCCCGACCCGCATCCCCCCGAGGAACGTGTGATGGTCCGTATTGCCGGAGCCGCGCAGCGCCAGCGAGTCCACCGCGAGGCCCTGGAGCAGCGCCCGCCGGGCGCCGAGTTCGAGCCGCAGCGTGTCGCCGGGGAGGAGACCCGCGTCGAGCCGAACGGCGAGCGCACCGACCTGGGACCCTCCGAACCTCAGCGAGTCGCCGTGCGCCGCGAGCTTCAGGTGCGGCTCGGCACGCCGGCCGGAGAGTGCCAGTTCTGCGCGCAGCGCCCCGGACGCCCCGTCGAGGAACGGGCGCAGGGTCGGCGCCGTGAGCGAGGCGGCGAGATCCCAGTGGTCGCCGGCCTCGCCGTCGGCGGTGAGCCGGGCCGCGCCCCACGCGAGACGCAGTTCCTTTGCGCTCCACGTGCGCCCGTTCACCGCGACGCTCCCGTGCCCGGAGAGCGGGAGCTCCTTGAGCGTGCCGTCGAGTCGCGTGACGCGCGCGGTGAAATCGGGAACCGTGTCGCGGAGTTCGCCCTCGCTCTCGATCGCGATCGCCAGCCGTCCCGGCCAACCCGGAAAGTAGGATTCGGGATCCAGGCTGTCGCCGTGCACCGTTGCCCGCCAGCTCACGCGAGGCTTCCACGAGAACGTGCCACTCCCGTGCGCCGTGCCTCCGAACATCTCTCCCGTGAGCGTCGCGACCTCCATGTGCGTGGTGTCGCCGGTCGCCTCCAACTGCCAGCGGCCGAGGTCGCCGTGCTCGGTTTCCACGCCGCCGTCGAACTGCAACGAATAGTGCGCGCTCGTACCGGCAAGGCTGAGCCTGCCCTGGTCGCTGCGCAGCAGAGTGTCGCCGCGGAGCGGCCAGACCAGTTGCTGCCACTCGGCGACGACGTCGGCGCGGGGCGTCCCGCGGAGTCCGCTCACCCGGCCACGCACGCTCAGGCGTCCCGGCCTCCCCGGCACGCTGGCGAGGAGCTGGTCCACGCGCAACGAGTCCCCGGCGAGAGCGATCGCCCCGCTCGCGTCCACGGCGCCGAGGGAGTCCGAGCGCAGCGAGACCTGTCCGCGGGCCTCGAACCGGGCGGGCATGCCACTCGCCGTGAGCCGCCCGCTCAATTGCATGCTCGGCGCTCCGGCCGTGAGCACGTGCGGATCGAGGCGGGAGAACTGGAGCTGCCCGTCGGCGCGCGGTGCGCTCAGCGCCTCGTCCAGGTTCGCATCGAGGTTCGCCTCGAAGGGCGCATCCAGCCGGAGCGTGAGCCGTGCGCGCTCGACGGATCCTGCCACCCGCGCGCGGCCCCGGAACTCCGGCTGCTTCGGCAGGCGGAGCGCTCCGTTCAGCTCGACGTCGAGCGGATACTCGCGCCGGGGCCGGAGCCGGCCGTGCAGGTCCAGGTCGAACAGCGCGCAGCGCGCGCGCAGCGACGTGATGCGCAGCTGGTCACCGTGGAAGTCGCCCGCAACGTCGGCTTCCTCGAGGGCGAACGTCCCGCTGTCGCCGTAGGGCACGTATCGAAAGTCACGCACGCGCAGTGCCCCGATCCGCAGCGCGATCGGAAGGCGCACGTCGGGGAGGCCGGGCGCTCGCGTGGTGTCGGCCGGCGCCGACCGGACGAGCGGGTGGACGCGCACCGTGTCGGCCTCTGCGGAGTGGATCTCGAGGTCCCGGCCGAGCAGTCCCGCCAGCTCCCAGCGGACGGTCACGTTCTGCACGCTCACCTGCAGCGAGTCCGTCCGGTACTCGAGGCCCCGCAGTTCGAGGGGGCTCGCCAGCGTGCCGCGCACCACCTGGACGGTGAGGCTGCCGCGCGGGATCGATCCCGACACGATCGCGAGTGCCCAGCGCGCGCCGGTCGTCGTCCCCAGCAGCACGGCCGACAGCACGACCGCCGCGAGCGCGACGATGCCGAGGGCGAGCGCGATCCCCGCAAGGATGCGGTGGAACAGGGTCGGCTTCACAGGTCGGGTCCGATCGAGAACTGGATCTGGCGGCCGTGAGAAGGATCGTGGATGGGCCAGGCCCAGTCCAGCCGCACCATGCCCACCGGCGAGAACCAGCGCAGCCCGGCGCCGGCGCCGCTCTGGAGCGGGTCGCCGAACCTTTCGAGCGCGTTCCCGATGTCGTAGAACCCCGCGAGTCCCCAGCTTCCGAACAGGCGGCGCTCGTACTCGAAGCTTCCGAACTCGAGCCGCTTGCCTCCCACCGGTTCGCCGGTGGCATCGTGCGGGCCCAGATCCTGATAGCCGTACGCACGCACGCTCTGGGAGCCTCCGGCGAAGAAGCGGATGCCGGGCGGTAGCGCATGAAACTGGTTCGACCACGTGGCGCCGAGATCCGCGCGTGCGATCACTCGATCGTGCTGGCCCGGGCTCCAGATACCCTTGGTCTCGATGCTGACCTGGGTGAAGCTGACGTCCGAGACCACCTGGTCGCTCGCCGTGCGCACCAGCAGCTTGACCCGATGTCCGTTGCGCGGCTGGAGCCGGTCGTCGCTCCGGAGATGGGTCCACCACACCTCGGGGAACAGTAGATTGGGCCTGCCGGTGTCCACGCCCACGGTGAACTGCTGGCGCTGGAAGAACAGCCCGTACGACTCCTGCCACTTCCGGTCCCGCGCGAGCGTGACGCCGATCGAGCCGCCGCGCGTCCGCTGCGCGTCGGTCTGCTCGTCCTGCAGCGCGACCGAGTAGGAGAGCAACTGCTGTCGCCCGAATGCTCGCGGCTGCTGGTATTGCGTGCTCACTTCGTCGCGGAGCTCGGAGATCAGGACGCGGACCTGGGCCCGATGTCCCATCTTGTTCAGCTGCCGGAACTCCAGCGTGGCCTCGCCCTGGAGACCCGTGTCCGTGCCGTAGCCTCCGCCCAGGGTGTAGCGCAATGCCTTGGCCCGCTCCAGCCGCACGTCGATCGGGACCACCAGGTCCTTCGCCTGGTCGCGGAGCGGCTCGACCTCCACGCGGGAGAAGTACGGACTCGAGCCCAGCGCGCGCTGCATGGCGATCAGGCTGTCCATGCTGAAGGGATCGCCAGTCCTGAATTTCACGAAATCCCAGACGAACGCGGAATCGAGCACATTCTGGTGGAAGCGCACCGGACCGAAGAAGTAGCGGGGCCCGGTCTCGAAGTGCACCTCGACGCTCGCTGTGTCGGCCTCCAGATCGACTTCGATCCGGCGCTTGACGAACTTGGCATCCAGGTATCCGTTCTGTGACGCGGTCTGGCTGAGCCCGGACTTGAGCGTCTCGTACGGGGCGTGCTCCAGCCGGCTTCCCCGCTTGAGCGGAAACTCTCGTACGACCTGCTGGAATCGCGGGAGTTGCGCGCCGGGGCCCGTCACTTGTACGTCGACGCTCGTGATGAGCAGCGGCGGCCCCGGCTCGACGTCGAACCGGGCCTTCCACGAGTCGCCGCTGGCATCGAGCTGGTCGCGGATGACCGGCTTGTAATAGCCGAACGGCTGCAGGGCCTTCTCGATCTCGCGCGGCGCCCGCGCGGCCAGGCGCCGGGCTTCGCCCTCACTCAGCCTGCCCCCGCCGGCCGCGTTCGCGAGCATCATCGAGCTCAGCACATTGCGCTTCATCTCGGACGAGAGGCCGTCCACGACGACCTCGACCTTCACCCCTTCGGCCGCCCGGACCGGCCTCGCGGCCACGAGCAGGACGACGAGCACGACGGCGTCGCGGAGACGCACGGGCTGCGGAGACCGCTTCGAGCAGAGGCGCAAGGTCGTCGGCCTCGGTGAAGAGCCGGGGCAAGTGCCGGGCAGGGTGCACACTTCACGTCTGGACAAGGCGGGCAGCCGGCGGCACCCGCTGGAGCGCGTCCCGGGAGGCCGGGTGTCGGAAGCTCACGGCGACCCTACACGACCGGCGCACGACCCGGAAACACACCTGCCGTGGCTCCCGCTCCCGGACGGGAGAGCCACGGCAGGGTATCCGAGTTCGCGACGTTACTTCTTCTTCTTGGCGATGACCTTGGAGTTCTCGAGGCCGTAGACGAGCTGCTGCACGAACGGCCTGATCTCGGTCGACGGATCGGCGGCCTGCTCGAGCCAGCTCTGGGAGAGCGCGGACCACAGGAGCTTCCCGTCCGAGACGCGGTAGAGATTGGTCTCGAGGTTCACGACCTGGTTCTGGACCGTGTAGCCCGGCGAGGTCGTGTAGGAGTAGCCCGTCGAGTAATAGCCATACCAGCCGCCGTAGTAGGCGCTCGGCGCGCCCACGTACGTCGAAGTCGGCGGGTAGTAGGTCTCGACCGTCTGCTTGTCGACGAGACGGGTCACGAACACGCCGTCGAAGGCGCCCTGCATGATCGCCCCGTGGATCGCCGCACTGTCGGGTGGAGTGTCGCCGAGCAGCGTGTAGCTCGGCACCGCGGTCACGCCCTGATCGCCGAGCGAGGCCGCGAACGTGTCCTCGAACAGCCGGCGGGGACCGGGCTTCTTCGAGACGCCGAGGACCAGCAGCTTCTTGACCGAGTTCGGCTGGAGGTTGGGCTCGGTCCAGACGCTGGTGAGCTTGGTGGAGGCTGTGCATCCCGCCACGACCAGCATGCAGAGCATCGCAAGGCCGGCCAGATTCATGCGTCTCATGTGTACGAGTTCCTTTCGGGAAGTCGGGGAGTCGGCGTTCGACGCGAGAAGCTACCCGGTCTGGAGGACCGCGATCGCCGGGCACGCCCGGGCCGGCACGCACAAGCGACGAATGCTATGTCTCACGTTAGAAGAGTGTCAAGGAAACGCCCGTGCACTCCGTATGCAGCGCACGGTCGCTATTTGATCGTGTATCCCTTGGGCTCGAGACAGGCGCTCATTGCCTTCTTGAGCGACTCCATCTTGGCCTTCTGCTCCGCCTCGACCTTCTTCTGCGCCTCGGCATCCGCGCTCGCCACAGCCTGCTTCTTGGCCCTCCGGCCGCCGATCGCTCCGGCGGCGGCACCGTAGCCCGCGCCGGCGCCCGCGTTACCCGAGATGGACCCGATGATCGCGCCCGCGGCCGCACCCTTGGCCGCGGTCTTTACGGCGACGCCCGTGGTGGCCGAGTCGACCTTCGCCGCGGCCGCCGCTCCGGCGGCCTTCGCGTCGGGCGCCGGCTCGCCGGGCTTCAAGCCGATCTGATCCGCACCCCACTTGAGGCACTCGTACTCGTCCGCCTCCTGTTGCTCGGGAGTCTGGCCCTTCGCCGGGTAGACGATCATGCCGAGCTTCTGCTTGACCTCTTTCATCGTCATGGGCTTCGGGGCGGGGGCTGCGGCATGCGACGTGTCCGGCTTCGCGGCGTCCGCGAAGGCCGTGGCGGGAATGATCGCCGCGAGCATGAGAAGCAGCAGGCCCGATGTGATTTTGGACATCATCTTGCGTCTCCTTCGATCCCGTGTGAGCGGCCCGGCTCCGGTGAGCGGGTCCGAACCATAGCACGCGTGACCGCCCGCCCGGTCGGGTGGCCTGGGGCGACGACGATCGAGAGGGAATTGCGGCACGCCGGGGCTTGCGGCCTTCACTCGTCTCCGGCACCTTGAGGCAGGCGTCGCTCCCTATCCCGAGGAGGCATGGCCTGGGTCGCGAGGCGGTTTGTCACGGAAGGCTGGGCGCCCAATCGGGCGAAGGCACGGCGCTGCTCGAGACGGATGAGCTGATCTTCCGCGGCGACTTCCGCGTGAAGGTGCCGCTTGCCGCGATCACGGCGGTTGTGGCGAAAGGCGGTGCGCTCACGCTCGCGTGGCCGGGCGGCAAGCTGACGCTCACGCTCGGCGAGCAGGCCGAGAAATGGGCCAGGGCGATCACCCATCCCAGGACCGTCATCGAGAAGCTGGGCGTGAAGCCGGGTCTCCAGGTGGTGATCGTGGGCCGGTTCGAGACCGCGTTCCGCACCGAGATCATGAACGCGCTCGGGGTGAAGCCCGGCGTGAAGCCGGTGCCCGGCTGCGACCTGGTGTTCCGCCTCCTCGTGCACGCGAACGACGTCGAGAGGCTGGAGGAG
>CAYSWZ010000137.1:0-5253 GCA_964434945.1 uncultured bacterium
CAGGCGCTCTCCCACAGGAACTCGTTCTGCCGCCGGGGCGAGCCGTGGCAGAGGAGCACGCGCCGGCCGCCGATCGTGAGCCGCGCCTCGCGCGGCAGTGAGCGGAGCCATCCGCGCGAGGGCCCGCCGACGCGGGCTGCGGTGTAGTCGTAGGCCAGCTGCGCGAAGTGCTCGTCCCGAGCGTCGAGGTAGCCGCACGCGCAATCCGCGAGCGCGTGCCCGATCGAGTGGTCGTAGTTCCCCTGCACCGTGGGCACGCCGCGCCCCCGGAGGAGCGCGAGCGATTTCTCGGGCGACGGCCCGAAGCCGCCCACGTCGCCGAGACACGCCACGTACTCCGCGCCGCGCGCCGCGATGTCGTCGAGCGCCGCGCCGAGCGCGAGGTGGTTCGCGTACACGCCGCCGAACACGGCCAGCCGGGGGACTCGCGCCATGGCCGTCATCCGTTCGCGCAGGTCATGCCGGTGACCCAGCACGTCACGCACGCGCCGTGGGCGAGCGGGAACGGCCTCGCGCTGTCCGCGAGCGTGTCCGCCATCCGGCCGCCCGGCTCGTCCACGAGGAGCGGGCAGACGTGAACGCCGCGGCTCGAAACGGCGCGGCACGAACCGCACTGGAGCCGGTTCGGGTCGAACGCGCCGGGCGGGAGCGAGGCGAGCGTCTCGCCCGGCGCGTAGCCGCCCGAGCGCTCCGCTTCGCGCCCGAGCCGGAACATGGGCAGCAGCTTCAAGCGCGGCATGCGCACGCCTTCCGCGCGCAGCACGGCCGCGCAGCGCTCCGTGAACGCGCGCGCGTCCTCAGCCGCGGGTTGCGTCACCGTGACGATGGGGAGGAGCCCGGCCGCCGACAGCATGCGCAGGCCGGCCATGGTGCGGAGCCACGCGCCGGCGCCGCGGAACGCGTCGTGCGTGCCGGCATCGGCTCCGTCGAGCGACACGCGGAGTTCGAGCGCGAAGCAGGCGCCGTGCGAGAGCGAGGCGAGTCCGGCGACGCGGCGCTCGGTGAACAGCGTCCCGTTCGTGAGCACGGTGACCGGGGCGTGCGCGAGCGTGTCTTCGATGATGCGCTCGATCTCGGGGTTGAGGAACGGCTCACCGCCGGTCAGGTAGATCTCCTTCACCCCCATCGCCAGCGCCTCGCCGACGCGGGCCCGCACCTCGGCGCGGGGCATCATGGCGTGGCGTTCCTCGTGCGGGCCGCAGGTCACGAAGCAGTGGGTGCAGGCGAGGTTGCAGAGCGTGCCCGCGACCTGAACCCAGAGGGCGTCCAGGTGGTGGAGCGGCTGCTCCGGCGGGGGGACGGGGGCGGCAATCGGCGAAGGCTCTTCGCCCGCCCGAGCCGGATTCGTCACGCCCGGGCCAAATCTCGTGTCCGGCACAGGCTCGAGGCTTTGACGGGTCATCGCATGGGGCATAGTCTATCGTGTTACCTTGGACTTAAGGGGTGTCCCGGCGTCCGGCGGGCGGGTTTGCCGCCGGTTCTCCGGCCCGTGGGCCCGATTCGTGCAGGAAACATCCGGCCCGGAGGGACTATGCGAGAAGATGTCGAGAAAGTCATCCAGCAGCTGCGCCCCGTGGTCCAGTCGGACGGTGGCGACCTCGAACTCCTCGACGTTTCGGACGAGGGGGTCGTGACCATCCGCCTGCACGGCTCGTGTAGTGGCTGCTCCAGCTCCACCACCACGCTGCGGAACGGAATCGAGCGCTACCTCCGCTTCAAGCTGCCGAACGTCACGCAGGTCCACGCCGAGTAGCCGTGTTCTACGACACCGGGCTCCTGATTGCCGGCTTCCTGATCGGCGGCACCGTGCTCCTGGCGATCGGCTTGAACCGCGTGCGCGAGTGGTGGGACAGCCGCCGCGGCCGGCGCTGAACCACCGAGACACTCCCCGCAACCGGATCACCCGAATCCGGGCCGCACCCGCGACCCGGCCTCCCGCAGTCCTCCCGAGGAACGCACGCCGCCGTGATCACTCCTGAGGCCGTTCTCGCA
The DNA here is from genome assembly GCA_964434945.1 of uncultured bacterium. Lineage (GTDB taxonomy): Bacteria > Eisenbacteria > RBG-16-71-46 > RBG-16-71-46 > RBG-16-71-46 > JAIOPA01. Next base: position 1,993 of record CAYSWZ010000137.1, read on the forward strand.
GCACTCGGCACGGTGAACGATCCCGACCTCCACCGCGACCTCGTCACGCTCGGCATGGTCGAGTCCGTGACGGTGGACGGGGGCAGGGTCGGCTTCACGCTCGTGCTCACCACCTCGGCGTGCCCGTTGAAGGCGCAGATCGAGGACGACTGCCGCGCGGCCCTGCGACGGATCCCCGGCGTGACGGACATCGCCATCACCACCACGAGTCGCGTGCGGAAGCCGAGGGATCCCTCGGCGGACCGGAAGGCGCTCGAAGGCGTCGGCCATGTGATCGCGGTCGGATCGGGCAAGGGCGGGGTGGGAAAGAGCACGGTGTCCGCGAACCTCGCGATCGCGCTCGCGCGCACCGGGGCGAACGTCGGGCTCCTGGACGGCGACATCTACGGTCCCAACCTGCCGCGCATGCTGGGCGCGCAGCGGCAGCCCTACCAGCGCGACGGAAAGATCGTGCCGCTCGAGGCGCACGGCATCCGCTTCATGAGCATGGGGCTGCTCGTCGAGGCCGGCGAGGCCGTGGTCTGGCGCGGGCCGATGCTGCACGGCGCGATCAAGTCGTTCCTGAACGACGTGGACTGGTCGGGCTGCGACTACCTGATCGTGGACCTGCCGCCGGGGACGGGAGACGTCCAGCTGTCGCTCATCCAGCAGACCGTGGTGACCGGCGCGGTCGTGGTCACCACGCCGAGCACCGTCGCGATCGAGGACGCGGTCAAGGCCATCAAGATGTTCGACAAGTTGTCGGTGCCGGTGCTCGGCGTGATCGAGAACATGAGCTGGATCGTGTGTCCCAACTGCAACACGCGTCACGACATCTTCTCCACGGGCGACGGGCAGGCAAGGGCGCTCGCGCTCGGCCTGCCGTTCCTGGGCGCGCTGCCGCTCGAATCGGCGGTGCGGTTGGGGGGCGACACCGGCGTGCCGATCGTGGCGTCGGACCCGGACGGCGCCACCGCGCGCGCGTTCAAGACCATCGCAGGCGCGCTCGCGCAGCGGATCAGCATCACCACGCTCGGCGCTTCCGTCGGGACGACCGCATGACGGCCATCTACGCCGATCACGCCGCCACGACGCGGCCCGCTCCCGACGTGGTCGCCGCCATGCTGCCCTGGCTCGGCGACCGCTTCGGCAACGCCTCGAGCGTCCACTCGCGCGGCGAGGCCGCCCGTGACGCACTGGCGACGGCGCGACTCCAGGTCGCCCGGCTGACCGGAGGGTTTGCGGAGGAGATCGTGTTCACGGCCACCGGCAGCGAGTCGAACGGACTGGCGCTCCAGGGCGCAATGCGGGCCGCGACCGGTCGCCGGCGCCTGGTGACCACCGCGATCGAACACGCCTCGGTGCTGGCCACGGCGCGCGCGCTCGGGTCGGAGGGATTCGCGCTCACCGTGGTCCCCGTGCGTGCGAACGGCGCCGTGGACCCGGACGAGCTGGCCGCGGCCCTCTCCGACGTCGTGGCGCTCGTGAGCGTGATGGCGGTGAACAACGAGACCGGAGTGATCCAGCCGCTCGAGGAGCTGGGACCGCTGGTGAAGGAATGCGGGGCGCTCTTCCATGTTGATGCCGTCCAGGCGGCGGGCAAGATCCCGATGACGGTCGACGGGTGGTGCGCGGACCTCCTGAGCCTCGCCGCCCACAAGTTCCACGGACCCCAGGGGGCTGCGGCGCTGTTCGTGCGCCGGCGCACGCGGCTCGTGCCGCTCCTCCACGGCGGCCAGCACGAGCGCGGCCGGCGCGCCGGAACCGAGAACGTGGCGGCCATCGTGGGCATGGGGATTGCGGCGGAGCGCGCGCTCGCCGGGCTCGCGGAGGGGGTGCCGGAGCGCATTGCCGGCCTCGGCGAGCGCCTGCTCGCGGCACTCCTCCCGCAGGTGGACCACACGTCGCTCAACGGCGACCTCAATCGCCGGGTCGGCGGCATCGTGAACCTGTGCTTCGCGGGCGTCGACGGCGAGGCGGTGCTGCACGAGCTCGACCGCGCCGGCGTGCAGGTTTCGACCGGGAGCGCGTGCAGCAGCGCCGAGCCGGGCCCGAGCCACGTGCTCGTGGCGATGGGGCTCTCGCCGGAGGACGCCCACGCCAGCGTGCGGTTCTCGCTCGGCGAGGAGAACACGGAAGCGGAAGTGGATCGAATCGCCGGGGTCGTGCCACCGATCGTCCAGCGGCTGCGGGCGCTGGCCGGCCCCCGGCTCGAGCAGTCGGCGTAGGAACACCGCGCGCGGCCGTGACGCGTGCGCGCAGCAGGCAGAACAGGAGGAAGTCGCGATGAAGCATACGAACCCCCGCCGTGCCGATCGGACGGCGCCGCGCGAGAACGGCAGCAAGGGCCCGATGCCCGCCGATCGGGCGGCCGGCGCGCCCGTACCGCAGGCCGAGTCGTTCCGGTTGAAGGTCGGACTCGCGGAGATGCTCAAGGGCGGCGTGATCATGGACGTGATGAACGCCGAGCAGGCGGAGATCGCGCAGGAGGCCGGGGCCGCCGCCGTCATGGCGCTCGAGCGCATCCCGTCGCAGATCCGCAAGCAGGGCGGCGTCGCGCGCATGAGCGACCCGTCCATGATCCGCCGCATCCAGGCCGCGGTGGACATCCCGGTCATGGCCAAGTGCCGCATCGGCCACATCGTCGAGGCGCAGATCCTGGAAGCGCTCGAGATCGACTTCGTGGACGAGTCCGAGGTGCTGACGCCCGCGGACGAGGCGAACCACGTCTGGAAGCACGAGTTCAAGGTGCCGTTCGTGTGCGGCTGCCGCGACCTGGGCGAGGCGCTGCGCCGGATCGGCGAGGGTGCCGCCATGATCCGTACCAAGGGCGAGGCCGGCACCGGCAACGTGGTCGAGGCCGTGCGCCACATGCGCGCGGTGGTCTCGCACATGAAGCGGCTCACGACGCTCACCGCGGACGAGCTGATGGCCGAGGCGAAGACGCTGGGCGCGCCGTTCGAGCTGGTGCGCGAAGTGGCGGCCACGGGCAGGCTCCCGGTGCCGAACTTCGCCGCCGGTGGCGTCGCGACGCCCGCGGACGCGGCGCTGATGATGAAGCTCGGGGCCGAGGCCGTGTTCGTGGGCTCGGGCATCTTCGAGGTGGGCGAGGGCGCGCACGAGGCGCAGGCGCGCATGGCGAAGGCGATCGTCCAGGCGGTGGCGAACTGGGACCGGCCCGACCTGCTGGTCGAGTACAGCAAGGGACTGCCGCAGGCGATGCGAGGCATCTCGCTGGAGACGCTCTCGGAAGGCGAGCTGCTTGCGAAGCGTGGCTGGTAA
>CAYSWZ010000138.1:0-20387 GCA_964434945.1 uncultured bacterium
AGTCGGGCTCGTCCACGGCCTGGCCGGGAGCGCGGCGGTGGCGCTGCTCGTGCTCGCCACGGTGCGCGACCCGGGATGGGCGTGCGCGTACCTGCTGGTGTTCGGCCTCGGGACGCTGGTCGGAATGGTGCTCATCACCACTGGATTCGCGATGCCGGTCGCCTCCGCCACGCGCCAGTGGAGCGGGGCCACGGGCATCATCCGCGTTTCGACGGGAGCGCTGTCGCTCGGCTTCGGGCTCTGGCTCGTTTACCAGATCGGCTGGCGCGACGGCTTGTTCCTCACCGTGCCGCACTGGACGCCGCACTGATCCTGGGATCGAGCCCAGGGAAGATCGGCCGCTTCCCCCGTGAGCGGCGGTCCGCTCGCGGATCCCACGGAAACCGGCTTCGGGATTGACCCCGAATGAATTGCGGGACTACCCTCAAATTGTGGGTCGCTCCCGCGACCGCACCCTGTGGAGTCGTCATGCAAGGAGTCCGGCGCACGGCACGATGGATCGTGCTTTGGACCGCGATCGGCTGCTGCTCCGCGCAAACCGTCCCGGAAGCGGTCGCCCAGGTCCCGATCTGGGTCAAGCTGCCGCCGCCCGTCGCCGTCGGGCTTCACGTCCGTGACACGCGCCGGGATCGCGAGATTTTCCTGGACGAGCAGGGACTGGTCGCGGTTCCGGATGTCCCGACCGTCACGTGGCAGCGCATCTGGACCGGCATCAATCCCCCGGTCTCCGCCGATGATCACTTCGCGTTCTACGACCCGGCTCGCGACCGGATCTGGGTGATGAGTCGGGCCCTCTCGGACACGCTCAGGCTCTGGTCGCTCGACCTCGCGACGGGTCCGTATCAGTGGATTCAGCACCCGACGGATTACTCATTGCTCGCGGGCACCATGATCCAGGGCAGCAGCCTGGGCTTCGATCCCGCGCACGATCGCGTGCTCGCGTTCGGCGGTTTCGTGACCTGCCCGTCGTGCTCATTCGCCCTCAACGACGTCTACTCGTTGTCGCTCGCGGGGACGCCACGCTGGTCGCTGGCCCTTGCGGGTGGCGCATCCGGCCCCGGCCCGCGCGCGAACAGCCTGATGGGGTACGACCCCTGGCGGAATCGGATGCTGGTCTATGGAGGGCTCTCGTTCGGCCCGGTCGTCTACGATCAGACGTGGGCGTTGTCACTCGATCCGCCAATGACGTGGGGACTCCTGACTCCGACACAGCTCCCGCCGTCCGGGCGCTCGCCCTCCATCGGTGTGCTCGACTCGCTCGGGCAGCGGTGGTTCATCGCGGGCGACGTGACCTACTCGCTCTCCGGCTACTCGGAAGTGTGGGCGCTCGATCTCGACCCGGGGTTGCCCGCAGACCAGGCGACGTGGACGAGAATGCCCGCGGACCAGCTCGAGCCTCAGCCCTACGTCCTCCACGGACTCTGGGCGCAGCCGACGCAGTCGCGGATGGTCGCCTACGATCCGATCGATCCCTACCACCCGAACAACGTGTGGACGCTCGCGCTCGGCGCGGCCCACTGGACGCTGGTGGGTGACGGCCAGCTCGGATTGGTGCGCAGGGACGGCCCGGTCGCGTTCGTGGACCCCGACAGCCAGCGAATCTACGTGGGACTCGGCTCCAACAGCTACGGCTCGGACGACAGCTTCCAGTACCGCCCGATCGGCCAGGACGTGGCGTGGACGACGTTGCCGACGCACGGTCCCAGCGCGCGCGCGAGCGCGGTCGGCGTCACGGATCCCGCCGCGCGCCGCGCGCTCGTGTTCGGCGGCTCGGATTACTTCACCCTCAACCTCGAGGGATCCGAATACCGGGACCTGTGGTCCATGAACCTCGACACGCAGGCGTGGACACTCCTGAGCCCCGCGGGCCCGATGATCGCGCGAGCCGCCGCGCTCGGCGTGTTCGACCCGGTGCACCGGAAGCTCGTCATCCGTGGCGGTCGCTACACGAACCCGAGCCCCAATCCCCTCGGGGATACCTGGGTCTACGACGCGGCGGGGGGGACCTGGTCGTCTGCGGGAGGCGCGAGCTACGGCAGCCGATGGGGCGAGGTGGGGATCTACGATCCCGTACGGCAGCGCGTCGTCGCATTCGGCGGCACGTCCGACGGAACCAACAACTTCAACGACGTCCACGTGCTTCCGCTCTCGCCCGCGGTGGGCACGTGGTCGGCACTCGCCACGACCGGTACTCCCACCGGGGTCGGCGGCGTCTCGAACGCCGTCACGGCCCAGGCCGCCGCCTACGATCCGATCCACGACCGCATGATCCTCACGACCGGGGCGGGCCCGGCCACGGAGATGTGGGCCCTCACGCTGGGCGCGACACCGACCTGGTCCAGGCTCGCACCCGATGGGACGGCGCCCCAGCAGCGATTCGGTGCCGCCCTCGTGAGCGATCCATCGGGACAACGCGCCCTGCTGATCGGTGGCCGAGCGGGCAACACCGGGTACACGACGGCCATCGACACCTGGGCGTTCGACTACGACAAGTCCACACCCACGCAAGTCGACCTCATCCGCGCCGATGCCATGCCCGACCAGGTGACGCTCCGCTGGCACTCGGGCACGATGGGCTCCGTCCCCGCGACGGTCCACCGTCGTGCGACGGGCGAGGACTGGCGCGTCGCGGGGCAGACCGTCGCGGACGGTTCGGGCTTCCTCACGTGGATCGATCACGCGGTCGTCCCGGGGGCCGCATACGACTACCGGCTCGCGGTCCCGGGCCCCCAGGGCGTGAGCTTCTCCGGCGAGACGCGCATCGTGGTGCCCGTCCGGCAGAGGCTGTCGCTCGGTGGCGTGCACCCCAATCCCGGCTCGGGGCCCGTGTCCGTGTCGTTCTCGCTCGCGAGCGGCTCTCGAGCGTCCCTCGAGCTGCTCGACGTGACGGGGCGGCGGTGGCTCGGCCGGGACGTGGGATCGATGGGCGCCGGGCAGCACCTGTTGCGGCTCGACGATCGGGAACGCCCACCGGCCGGACTCTACTTCCTCCGACTGACCCAGGACGGCGAGACGCGGATGACGAAGGTGGTGCTGGCGAGGTAGGCGACCGCGCAGGTGAGGAAGGACCGGGCGGATCGGGATATGTCGCGGGGGCGTTCGCAGGGAGGCATCGGTCATGCTGGCTGGCTGCGCCATTCGCTCCCGCCCCGCTCGCGGCGGCAGATGACCCCGTTCGCGAGAGCGCGATCCCTGCTCGTCCTCGTCGCCGCGGCAGGATCACTCTCGATGCCTTGTGCGCCCGCCGATGCACGGCCCGCGCCGGGTCCCGATGTGCATCGCCCGGACGCCGCATGCCAGGGTTGTCATACCGCCGACGCGGCGGCACTGGGACGCGACCCCGCGGCAGCCCGGTCCGCGCTCGTTCCGGACATCGATGCGCGGTGCATGAGTTGTCACGGGGGCGAAGGTCCATCGCACAAGACGGGAGTCATGCCCCGGGGAGCCGTGCCTGCCAATCTCCCACTCTCGAGCAACGGCCAGATCATGTGCGCGACCTGCCACTTCGTTCACGGTGAAGGCGAACGCTCGCGGGACTACCAGCGCATCGACAATCGGCGCGGGCAGCTCTGCCTCACGTGCCACAAGATGTCGGAGCTCCAATGAGATCTCGAATCCGCCCCGGCCGGTGAACGGGGCACGCCGGACTTGCCCGAAGCCACCCTGGGAGTGTCTGCCATGACGCCTTTCTCGCTGCTCCATGATCACCCGGTCCACCGGTCGCGCCAGCTCCGCTGGGTGCTCCCCCTGCTCGCGGTGTTGCTGGGAGCGGTCCTCCTCACGTTCGCGGTGCAGTACCTCGTCAGCGGCAGGGAGGTGGAGGCGGAGTTCTTCCGGGCCCACAAGACCATCAGCAACACTTCACAGCTTCTCCGGCGTGGCATCTGGCTGGGCAGCGGCGTTCTCCTGTTCGTGCTGCTGGTCATCGCCGCATGGGCGCTGCGCATGACTCGGCGCATCGTCGGTCCCGTTCATACGCTCCACCGCGCGCTCGACGAACTCGCGGCCGGGAATCTCGGCGTGCGCATCGAGTCGCGGCACGCCGACGAGTTCCACGAGGTCGCGGAGGCCATGAACAAGCTGGTCACGGAGTTCAGCGACGTGCTTGCAAACGTGCATCGACTCACGGACCGGCTCCGTGACCTCAGCGAGCGGGTGGAGCGTGACCCGCAGGACGAGGAGGCGCGGGCCCGCTTGCCCCAACTCGCGGCCGACTTCGACCGCGCGGTGGAGTTCTTCCGCCTCTCGCCGCCGCACACCATCCGGAACGAGCAACCGTAGCGTGCGCGCAGCGGTCTGTCTCGGGTGGCTCTGTCTCGCGGGTGTCGCGTCGGCCACGCCCACGGGGCTCACCAACATTCCGACGGCGGATATCGTGCCGCTCGGCCAGTGGACGCTGCAGCTGCAGAATGGCAACACCGCTCTCCAGGGCCCGGGGTCGCTGTTCGATCGGCCCGAGCCGTACTTCCAGACCCAGTTCGGCGTCATCAAGTCGCGCGCCGAGCTGGGATGCGATCTCGTGACGCTCGACTCGCCCGGCCGTTACCGGCCCATCATGAACCTCAAGGTGCTGCCGATCGAGGAGGGGTATGACTGGCCCGCCGTTGCGATCGGGGTGGCGCAGGTGGGCTCGGGATTCGACGCCTTCTACTATGCCGTCGCGAGCCGCACGCTCAACTACCGGCAGATCCAGTACCAGAAGTTTCGTGCGCATCATCGAAACCTCAAGCTGCGGGGCATTCGTCTGCACGCGGGCGTGCAGGGAACCCTCGACGACCCGCGCGGACTCCTCGGCACCGACCTCGAGATCTCGGACCACCTCGTGTGCCAGGCCGACTGGATCTCGGGGCACGATCACTCGGTGAGCCTGGGCGCGGTGTGGGTCCTGGACCAGCTGACCACCCTGCAGGCGGCTCTCCTCCGCAGCAACGACGCCGCTCGAATCGACGGTTTGGAGTTCACCGTGACCCATCAGTTCAATCTGTGAGGGCTCCGCGCCGCCTGAGCCGCCACGGGCGGGGACGGGGGCAGGTGCTGAAGCGCCGCCGACCCGGGTCATTGCCGCGGTTTCGCGAGAGGACCACTCCCGAATGCGCCGAGGGTGCGGTACAATCTACCGATGCCACTCCTCTTGGGTACCCGGCTGGGCCCCTACGAAGTCGTCGCCTCGGTCGGCGCGGGGGGGATGGGCGAGGTCTACCGCGCCCGGGACACGCGGCTCGGCCGCGACGTCGCGGTCAAGGTACTGCCCTCGCACCTCTCCGAGAGCGCCGAGGCCCGCGCCCGGTTCGAGCGCGAGGCGCGCGTGGTCTCGGCGCTCAATCATCCGCACATCTGCGTGGTCCACGACCTCGGACGCGAAGGCGATATCGACTACCTGGTGATGGAGCTGGTCGAGGGCGAGTCGCTCGCCGAACGGATCGCCCGCGGTCCGCTCCCGATCGCCGAAGTGCTCCGGCTCGGCGCCGAGATCGCCGACGCGCTCGACCGCGCGCACAAGGCCGGTGTGGTGCACCGCGACCTGAAGCCCGGCAACGTGATGCTCTCCAGGTCCGGCGCGAAGCTCATGGACTTCGGGCTCGCCCGCGAGGGCCGCCTGGGCGGTCCGCTGGGCGCGAGCGGTGGTCGAATGGGGGCGATCTCCCAGTCGCCGACCATCGTCACGCCGCTCACCGCAGAAGGTGCGTTCGTCGGCACGAGCTACTACATGGCGCCGGAGCAGCTCGAGGGCCGCGAGGCGGACGCGCGCGGCGACCTGTGGGCGCTCGGCTGCGTGCTCTACGAGATGGCGACCGGGCGGCGCCCCTACGAGGGCTCGTCTCCGGCCTCGCTGATCTCCTCGATCATGAAGGACGAGCCACGCCCGGTGATCGACATCCCGCCGCTCACGCCGCCCGCGCTCGACCGGGTGATCCGCGCCTGCCTCGCCAAGGACCCGGACCAGCGCTGGCAGAGTGCGCACGACGTCGCGCTGGCGCTGCGTTGGCCGGCGGTGGAACCCGCCGCGGGCGCTCGCTCGGGGGGCGCGCTCATCGAGCGGGAGTTCGTGCTCACCGCCGGACACGTGCGCCAGCTCGCCGAGCGGAATCCCCGGCTCGTGGGTTACCCGGTGACTTACGTCGACAACCAGGTCCAGTCCGACCAGCTCGTGGTGTTCCTGCACGGACTCGGCGCCGACGGCGGCCAGTTCGAGAACTTCCTGAACGCCTCACCGCATCGCGCCATCGCCGTCACGCTGGTCGGGTTCGGGAGGCTCGAGAAGCGCCGCCCCACGCTCGGCCTCGACGATCATTCGCGCGTGCTGCGCATGCTGCTGCGCGAGATCATCACCGAGTGCCGGCCGAGGCGCACGCTGCTGGTCGGTCACTCCGCCGGCGCCGATCAGTTGCTGCGCATGATGCACGACGACGACGCGGCCGGGGTCAAGGTGGACGGGCTCATCGCGCTCGGCCCGAACGTCAGCCTCGACACCTGCTTCGCGACCCGGCTCTACGCCCGGATCGATCCCGCGAACCCCGACGGCACGCTCGCGATCCTCAAGTCGCTCGCCGAGCACATCGATTCGCTCGAGACATGGCTGGTGGTGCAGAGCTACTTCGCACAGATGTTCATCAAGCTCGGCACCGATCTCGAGCCGCTGCGGCGATACGCTGCCGACCTGGTGCGGCCCTTCGAGCAGCCCGGCGATCCGCTGGCGGACTGGTACCGGAGCGCGAAGCAGCGCGTCCCGCACGTTCGCCTCGTGTTCTCGAACGAGGAGGCCGCGGCGGCGGAGGCGCTGCTCGCGCGCCATCTCGAGAGCAACGTGCTGGGCGACGATTTCACCGAGAAGACGTTCGCGATCGAGCGCGTTCACCACCTCGCGCTCCTCGATTTCGGACTGATCACTCGACAGGTCGAAGGCGTGTTCAGCTCGATCCGCGACTAGGCAGCCGAGGACGCCCGGTTGCCTCGTTGCGGGCCCGGCTCCTCGCTCCAACGTGGCCGGAAGGCCACGATTCCGCTCGTCGCTCGGCCTCGACGCCTTGCGCTCGAGCACTCTCGGGCTGCGTGGCCCACGACCGCGCCTGGCGACTGCAGGGCCCGTTCCGGCCGCTATTTCTTCCCCAGCTCCTGCCGGCGCTTCTGGAAGTCCTGCTGGATCTGCTTCTTCTGGTCCTCGTAGCTCGCCCGCAACTTCTCGATCTCCTGCTTCTCCCGGTCGGCGAGCGCGGCGAGCTGGCTCGCCTCGTCGTCGTTCAAGGCGATCAACGCCGGGGACTCACCCTGTTCGACGAGCGCCTTCCGCTGGTCCTCGAGCGGCTTGAGATCGGTGTCGAGCTTGTCGCGCAAGGCCTTGAGCTGGGCCTGGAGCGGATCGGCCTGGGACTTGAACTGATCGCGGATGGACTTGATCTTCTCGTCGATCGCCTTGATCTGCGCCTTCCGATCCTCGTCCGCCGCCGTGGACGGTGCGCCGGGTTTCGGCGCCGACTGCACCGGGTTCGAACCCGCGTGCGGCTTCGCCGCGTCCGCCGCCTGCGCCTGGGCATCCGCCGCCCGCTGGCCGACGACGCCCGCCACCACCAGTAGTGCGATCAGCCAGCCACGAGCTTTCACAGCGATCATCGAGCCACTCCTTTCGAGATCCGGTTCGACCGGGGAACACGTCGGGTGAAGCTAGCCTCGATCGGATCCCCCGTGCGTCCACAGGTTGTCATCTCTGGTGCCCGCCGCGGCATCGCGTAGACTCCCGGGCGTCCCCGATACCCCGATTCGACGCCAACGATTCGGCCAGCTGAGAACGCAATCACAAGGAGGTGTCACTTGAGTGCGGAGTTGCAAGGTGTCCTCGACCGTCTGGAGCTCGTCGAGCAGCAGGCGCAGCGCTGGAGACTGCTCGTCTACGTCGCGATCCTCGCGGCCCTCGTCGCGATCGCGGTGCCGTTCGTGAAACCCGCATCGCCCGCACCTGCGCTCGAGGCAGTGCAAGCCTCGGTCGTCGAGGCCAACCGGTTCGTGCTGCGCGACTTGAACGGCAGGCCCGCGGGCGGGATGGAGGTGAAGCCGGACGGGATGATCCGGCTCGTGCTGGGCGGGAGCAGTGGCACCACCGGCGCCGCTTTTCTCGAGGTGCAGAAGGACGGGCTCGTCCATCTCACGCTCCGCGGCCCCGACGGCAGCGTGCGCGCGGCGCTGCTCGCCGCGCAGACGTCGTCGCTCACGCTCTCCACGCCGGCGATGTCGTCCGGGGCGACGCTGATCGCGCTGGAAGACGGGAGCGGCGCGCTCACGCTGAAGGATGAAATCGGCAGGACGCGGTTCCACGCGCCCTAGCTCGCGGAGGATCGCGGGCGTGCCCCGTACGATCCCGCGACGCGCGATGGAGGACGAGAAGTCAGGGAAAAGTAATGCTCGCTTGAGCTTCTCCGGGTCTGCTCGCCGGTCCAGGACGCGAGAGAGAAGTGTGGGCGGCCAGGGTCTCCGCCGATAACCCCGGCATGTCCAACGGACCCTGGCCCCTGCCTGCCCGGAACTACGCGCAGGACCCGCGCCCACCGCGCGGGACCTGGCCGTTCAAGCTGGCGACCGCGTTGTTGCTCGCGCTGCTCTCGGTGCCGTTCATGCCCGAGTCGGTCCGCCTTCTCATTCCCGAGGGCTGGCGGCTGCTCATTCCGCGCGTCGAGTTCGTGCGGCCCGGAGCGGGGGCGGATTCGCTCAAGTCCAACGAGCAAGCCCGGAACGAGCGCGCGACGATCGCCGCCGACCTGTCGCTCGACGCACCTGCGCTCGAGGCTCACGAGGAGCGCGAGGCACCGAAGCCCGTCGCTGCCCCACCGGCCCGGCACCCTCGTCCCGTCCGTCGCCGCATCGTCCAGGCGCCACCCGACGAGGATGTCGAGCCGGAGAACGTGCAGTACCAGCCCGATTACGCCGTGTCCATGATCCCGACGAGAATCCAGACCGAGGTCCGGCTCTCCGCTCCGCCTGCCGGCGACGCCGGGCAGCCGGACGTCGCCACCCGACCGAGCCGGGACAATGCGAGCGCCGCACTCCAGGATTCGGTTCGCGCGGACGCAGCCGACGACGACAAGGACTGGCCGTTGCTCTGCGGGCAGGTGGTGGACGGATCCGGTGCGCCGGTCTCCGGCGCTCGCGTCGACCTCGAGTCGCCCCGACTCACCGTGTCCACCGATGTGAACGGGCGCTTCTGCGTCGCGTGCCCCACCGGCGACCGCACCGTGCGCATCGACGCCGCGGGCCGCGGGCACGCGACCCGCGGCGTGGCGCTCAAGGGTAGCCTGTTCGAGATGCGCATCGAGCTCTCGCCGGCGCCCTGATCGCAGGCTTGCGCGAGCGGCACTGCGCCACTGCGGACATTCTTGGGCGCGGCGGTCGCGGCGGGTTCGTGCCGGCGGACGCCGGCCTCACGCCTCGCACCTCCATCGGGTAGATTCCGGGGCGATGCCGCTCAGCCCCGCCACCCGCCTCGGCCCCTACGAGATCATCGCCCCGCTCGGCGCGGGCGGAATGGGTGAGGTGTACCGGGCGCGCGACACGCGGCTGTCGCGCGAGGTGGCGATCAAGACGCTGCCGGCGGCGTTCGCGACCGATCCCGACCGACGCGCGCGGTTCGAATCCGAGGCGAGGGCTGTCGCGGCCCTGTCGCACCCGAACGTCCTCGCGATCCACGACGTCGGCTCCTCGGACGGCATCACCTACGCGGTGATGGAGCTGGTCGAGGGACGGACGCTGCGCGAGCAGTTGCTCGAGGGCCGGCTCTCCAGCGCACGGGCGATCGCGGTGTCGATCCAGATCGCGCTGGGGCTCGCGGCCGCGCACGACAAGGGTATCGTCCATCGCGACCTGAAGCCCGAGAACCTGATCGTCACGCCCGACGGCCGGGTCAAGATCCTCGACTTCGGGCTCGCGCGGCGCGAGGCTGCCGTGAGTATGGGCTCCCAGAGCCTGGCGCCCACGGTCGCACACGCGACCGAGCCGGGGGCCGTGCTGGGGACGACCGCGTACATGTCGCCCGAGCAGGTGCGCGGGCAGGTGGCGGACGCGCGCTCCGATATCTTCGCGCTCGGCGTGGTGATGTACGAGATGCTCTCGGGTGTCCGTCCGTTCGCGGGCGAGACCGAGGCCGAGACCCTGACGGCGATCCTGCGAGAGGAGCCCGCCGAGCTCTCGCGGCTCGCGTCCGACGTTTCGCCGGCGCTGGAGCGGGTCGTCCGGCGCTGCATGGGAAAGCAGCCGGGGGAGCGCTTCCGCTCCGCCGCCGACCTCGCGTTCGCGCTGGAAGCCATCTCGACCCTCTCCAGCGGGCCGCACGCTGCGCTCGCGGGCGCGAGCACGGCCACTCCCGGCCGGCCACGCTTCAAGCGGATCACGTTCCGGAACGGCATGGTCGCCAGTGCGCGATTCATGCCCGACGGCTCCGGAGTCGTCTTCGGCGCATCCTGGGAAGGCCGGCCGTTCGAGATCTTCACCGCCCACGCCGGGAGCCCGGAGGCCCGCAGTCTCGGCCTCCCGCCCGCCAACCTCCTCTCGATGTCGAGCACGGGGGAGATGGCGATCTCGCTCGGCTACGCCCATCACTTCTGGAACCAGGCAAGAGGAACGCTGGCGCGGAACGCCCTCGGCGGCGGCGGTGTGCGGCCGCTTCAGAAGGATGTCGGTCACGCCGACTGGAGCCGAGACGGGAAGTCGCTGGCGCTCACCCGTTACCTCGAAGGCCGCTGTCGGCTCGAGTATCCGGCCGGCAACGTGCTGTTCGAGTCACCGGACTGGCTGAGTCGTCCCAGCGTCTCGCGCGACGGGAAGCACGTCGCATTCAACCACCATCCCTTCGCGGGCGACAGCCAGGGTGACGTCTGCCTCACCGACACGGCCGGGAAACGCCGCGTGCTCGCGAGGAACATGACGAGCTTGAGTGGCGTCGGCTGGTCGCCCTCCGGCGACGAGGTCTGGTTCTCCGGCATCAACGAGGACCAGCAGAACGGCATCTGGGGCATCGCGCTCGACGGCTCGCGGCGGGAGATCTACACCTCGCCGGCCCGGGTCTCGCTCTTCGACGTCGCACGCGATGGCCGCGTGCTGATCGGCCTCGGCAACCTGCGGCTGGGGATGAGCGTGAGCAAGGCGGAGGGCGAACGCGAGACGGACCTGTCCTGGTTCGACGGCACCGTGGCGACGGATCTCTCGGCGGATGGTCGCCGGGTGCTCCTCACCGAGGGCCACGAGGCCGAGAATCCGCACTACGCCTGCTACCTGCGCGACGTCGATGGCTCACCCGCCGTTCGCCTGGGCGATGGCGTCTCGACGCGGTTGTCGGCCGACGGTCAGTGGGCGCTGGCCATCACGATGCCGCCCCACCAGGAACTGGTCGCCTATCCGACCGGGTTCGGCGAGCCACGCGTGATCCCGGTGGCGGGGATGGAGCGCTACCTCTGGGCCGCGTTCCATCCGGACGGGCAGCGATTGTTCGTCGTCGGCTCCGCCGCCGAGCACGTGAATCGCCTGTTCCTGGTGAGCGCCGCGGGAGACTCGCGTTCGTTGCTCTGGGACGAGCCGATCCCGAACAGCCGGATCTCGGGGCTGGCGATCGATCCCACGGGAGAGCGCATCGTGTTTCGACGCGCCGCGGGTGACCACATGATGCTCTCGGTCGCGGCGAGGACCGCGACACCCATTGCGGCGCTCGGTGCGGACGACACCGCGCTCGGCTTCGACGGCACGGGGCGTTTCCTGTTCGTCACGAGCGGCGATGCGGCGGACCGCAGAGTCCACCGGATTGCACTCGAGACCGGCGAACGTGTGCCGTGGCGCACGATCGCCCCGCCGGACCGAACCGGCGTCTTCTACATCGGTCCCGCCTCCGTGAGCGCGGACGGCGCGATCCTGGCGTACAGCTTCTACCGCCACATCGCGGACCTGTACCTGGTCGAGGGGCTCGCGTAGTTCCTAGCGGCGGACCAGGCGCTCCTCGCAGCCCGGGGCGCAGCCTCGACCGGGAGTGCGCTCCGGTGCGCGAGTGCGCTACCTTTCGGGCATGATCACGATCCGCCCCGCAACCGCATCGGACCAGGAACCACTCGGCCGCTTCGGTGGCGCGCTCATGCGACAGCATCACGCGTCCGACCCCAGGCGATTCCTCCAGGTGGAGCAACCCGAGGCCGGGTACGGGCGGTTCCTCGTCTCCCGGATCTCGAACCCGACCAGCCTGGTGATGGTGGCCGAGCACGCCGGTGCGGTGGTCGGGTACGTGTACGCGGACCTCGAACCCACGAACTGGATGGAGCTCCGCGGTCCATGCGGGGTCGTCCAGGACGTTTACGTCGACGAGCGCGCACGGCATCTCGGCGCCGGGCGGAAGCTCCTCGGGGCCGCCATCGACTGGGTCCGTTCGCAAGGCCGCTCGCAGGTCGTTCTGCTCACCAAGACCCGCAACGAGCACGCGCAGCGACTCTTCACCGCGCTCGGCTTTCGACCGACGATGATCGAGATGACGCTGGACCAGGACGCCGGCGGGACGAGCGACCATGGGTGAGGCGGCCCTGTTCTCGCCCCAGGGATGGGAGAACTTCTACGTCATCGTCGGCTCCACGGCCGGTGCGCTGATCGGGCTCCAGTTCGTCGTGCTCACGCTCGTCACCGAAGCCGGCCTGCTGCGCGGCTCGGGCGAGACCATGTCCGCGTTCGCGAGCCCGAATGTCGTTCACTTCTGCGCCGCCCTTCTGCTGTCGGCGATCCTCAGCGTGCCGTGGCGCGGCCTCGGCCCGCCGGGTGTCGCGATCGCCCTCGTCGGCTCGTGCGGCCTCGTCTATTCCATCGCGGTCATGCGACGCGCGCTGCGCCAGCGCGATTACAAGCCGGTCCTCGAGGACTGGGTCTGGCATGCCGCCCTGCCCATGATCGCGTACGCCGCGCTGGTGCTCGCGGGCCTCGAGCTGGCGCGGGCCGCCAGCGATGCGATGTACGTCGTCGGCGGCTCGGCGCTGTTGCTCGTGTTCATCGGGATCCACAACGCATGGGACACGGTGACCTACGTCACGCTCGAGCGCGCGCGCGAGCACCGGGAGCAGCACGCGGCGAAACGGACTCCCGAACGACCGGCCGCAGCGGGAAGTGCGTCCGCCGGGGCAAGGGCCGTCGAGCATCCGAAACCACCGACGGCTCGGCACCCCTGAGGACCAGGAGAGGAGATGACGCCATGCAGAAGCGCAAGCTGGGGAAGGGCGGTCTGGAGGTCTCCGCGATCGGGCTCGGTTGCATGGGGATGAGCCAGGCGTACGGCACGCCGGAGGAACGCGACGAACGGGAGTCCATCGCCACGATTCATCGGGCCATCGAGCTCGGGGTGACGCTGTTCGACACGGCCGAGGCCTACGGACCGTTCGCGAACGAGGAACTGCTGTCCCGCGCGCTCGCCGGGAAGCGTGACCGGGTCGTCCTCGCGACCAAGTTCGGCTTCAAGTTCGACGGGAAAGGGGTCATCGCCGGCATGGACAGCCGCCCGGGGCACATCCGCGAGGCCGTGGAGGGCTCGCTTCGCCGGCTGAAGACGGACCACGTGGACCTCCTCTACCAGCACCGCGTGGACCCCAGCGTGCCGATCGAGGACGTCGTGGGCGCGATGGCGGCGCTGGTCCGCGACGGCAAGGTGCGCTACCTCGGCCTCTCCGAAGCCGGCGAGAAGACGATCCGCCGCGCGCACGCCGTACACCCGATCTCAGTGCTCCAGAGCGAGTACTCGTTGTGGGAGCGGAATCTCGAGCCGAGGATCATTCCGTTGCTTCGGGAACTCGGCATCGGCCTGGTGCCGTTCGCACCGCTCGGCCGGGGCTTCCTCACCGGCACGGTGAAACGTGCAGAGGAATATCCCGAGGGCGATTTCCGCCGCACCGATCCCCGCTACCAGGGCGCGAACTTCGACGCCAACATGCGCGCCGCATCGGCCGTGCGCGAGCTGGGCGCGCGGAAGGGCGCGACGGCGGGGCAGGTCGCGCTCGCCTGGTTGCTGCACAAGGGGCCGGACATCGTGCCGATCCCCGGCACCAAGCGGCGGCGCTACCTCGAGGAGAACGTGGGTGCCGCCGAGGTCCGGCTCAGCGCCGCGGAGATCGCCGCTCTCGATGCTGCGCTCGGGCCGGAGAAGGTGGCTGGCCCGCGATACGGCGCGAAGCAGATGTCCCAGGTCGATCGCTGAGGCGCCCATGGAGATCAAGCGCAGTGGCTCGCAGCCTTCCGGCAGGGGACCCGCCGAGTACTTCACCGGCACCGTCCGCACCGATCCGCTCTTCCAGGCACCCGCGCCCGCGCGCGTCGTCGGCGTCCATGTCACGTTCGAGCCCGGCGCCCGAACCGCCTGGCATACGCACCCGCTGGGGCAGACGCTGATCGTGACCGCGGGCTCTGGCCGGGCGCAGCGCTGGGGCGGGCCGATCGAGGAGATCCGGCCCGGGGACGTGGTCTGGTTCCCGCCGGGAGAGAAGCACTGGCACGGCGCCGCTCCGGCCACCGCCATGTCGCACATCGCCATCCTCGAGCAGCTCGACGGCAAGTCGGCGGAATGGATGGAGCAGGTGAGCGACGAACAATACCGAGGCTGATCGGGAGAACCGCATGCGCATCGGGATCCTGGGTTCCGGCCTCATGGGTGGGAAGCTCGGCACGCTCTTGGCCCGGGCCGGACATGACGTGGTTTTCAGCTACGCACGGAGCGAACAGAAGCTCCGGGATCTCGCGAGGGAGGCGCAGGGGAAGGCCCGGGCCGGGACACCCGCCGAGGCCGCAGCAGAGGCGGACGCACTGCTGCTGGCCGTACACTGGTCGCGGATGGACGACGTGCTGAAACAGGCCGGCGATCTGTCCGGCAAGGTCCTCGTCACCTGCTCGCTGCCGATGAACGCGGACGACTCCCAGCTCGTCGTGGCCCACACGTCTTCCGGGGCGGAAGAACTCGCAAGGAAGGTTCCCCGAGCAAAGCTCGTCGCCGCATTCGGCACCGTACCGAGCGAAGTGCTGTTCGGCGTGTTCGAGGCGAGGCGGAAGGCCGTCCGTCCCTCACTGCTTTACTACGGTGACGACGCGGCCGCGAAGGAAGTCGCCGTCCGGTTGATCCGCGACGTGGGCTTCGAACCCGTGGATGCCGGGCCGTTGCGTACCGCTCGTTACGCCGAGCCGTTCACGTTGCTCATCGCACGGCTCGCGTACGAAGGCGATCGAGGTCCGGAGCTGGCGTATCGGTTCGAGTGGTTCGGGAAGTAGCGCCGCCCCCGTTCGGATTCTGCCGCGCATGCCGGGTGGGGGGGTCCGCACGGCTCCGGACCCGCGGGTCGCCGCCCGGGAGGCAGCTCTCGCGCTACCTGCGCGAGGCGGGCCGGACCTGGAGCCCCTTCAGCACGTACTGGAACACGTGATTGATGAAGACCTCGCTCACGGGTTCGTGCCCGAACAGCATGCGGTAGAAGAGCGGCCCGAAGAGCAGGTCGGCCGCCATGTACGGGGCCACGTCGGGCCGCAGCTCGCCGGCGGCCTGCGCCTGGCGGATCACCCGGGCCGACGCTTCGCGCCGGGGATAGAAGAGGCCCTGGAGCAGGGCCTTCCGTAGCTCCGGATCGTCCTGCGCCTCGCCCAGGAGGGACATCATCAGGCGTCCCACGGGGCCGTCGGCCACGGCGGCGGTCCGGCGGAGTTCGGTCCGCAGCGCCCGCAACGGGTCTCGCCCGGCGGGGGCGGGCACTTCCTCTGCGGCCATCTGCACCAGGAGGTCGACGACCAGCGCGGTGCGGTTGGGCCACCAGCGGTAGATCGTGGTCTTGGCCGCCCCCGAGCGGGCCGCGACCGCCTCGATCGTCGCAGCCTGGTAGCCGCCTTTCTCCACGAGCGCGCGCGCCGCGTCCAGCACGGCCCGCTTGGTGCTCAGGCTGCGGGGTCGTCCGGGCAGTGCCGGAGACCGCGACGGGGAGGATCCAGGGGGCATCGCCGGACAATACGCTACAAACTGTGTCGAATCAAGCAGTCGCAGCCGGGCGGTCGGCCTCCCGAGAATCCATGAATCGCTACAATACGTAGCGTATCTAATGCGGGCGGCCGGCACCCGAGAGTGCCGTGCAGCGCTCCCACGGGAGTCGGCGCGCCGATCGCCCGGGAAGCGCGGCTCGGATCAAACACCCCTTCGCCGGTCCCACGACTTCGCCAGAAGGCTCGGACTTGTCACCGGGATGTCCGGTGGCCACCCACCCGGAGAACTCGCATGAAACTCACAGGGTCTGTCCTCGCGATCGCCGCTGCGTCCGTCCTGCTCACCGGAGCCTCGCTCCTCGGCTGCTCCAAGAGCACGAGCCCAACCAGCCCCTCCACCGGCGGCCTGCCGGGAGGCGGTGGCTCGGGTGACACGCCGTTCGACTCCGGTTCGCTGACCGCGCCCGCAACGTTCGTGCGTGTCTTCCCGACCGCCGCCACCGTCGGCTACCACTGCACGTTCCACGCGAACATGGGCATGACCGGCACCGTGACGGTCGTGTCCGGCGCCGCGGACTCCGCGGTCGTCTCGGCGAGCGGCATCTCCTTCGTGCCTGCGAGCGTGAGCATCAGGCCGGGCGGACACGTGCGCTGGAACGTGACCGGGGGGACGCACACGGTCACGAGCAACTGACACCGAACCGCTTCCGGTTCGCGGCACATCGAAGGCCGTGACGTCGTCATTCGCGCATCGACCTGGGCACCGTCGTTCGAGAACCATTGATCCAGGAGGATCCGATGATCCCATGCAAGGATGAACCTCGCTTCACCGCGCCGCCGTGGGCCCTGCTCCGCGCTCGGACGCGCCTGTTCCTGCACACTTGCACGGCGGCACTGCTCTGGGCGGCCGTGCACGCGGCACCCGCGCTGGCGCAGTCGGGGCGCATCACCGCCCTGCCCGCGAGCGACGTGTTCTCGGTCCGGGTCGTGGGGGACACGATCCTCGCCGGAATGGACACCGTGGTGTTCGTGAGCACGAACGCGGGCGTCACGTGGAGTTCGTCCACGAGACCGTCACACGACGCGAAAAACATCGATGCCGTCGAGATCCGCGATCGGCGTCTCTACGCCGGCACGTTCGGCACCGGTGTGTTCGTGAGCGACGACCTGGGCGCGACCTGGCAAGCGTTCAACCAGGGGCTCGTGGGTGGAGTCCTCGACTCCCAGTTCGATGTCTCCGATCTCGAGTTGCGGGGCGACAGCCTGCTGGTCTCGACGGAGGGCGACGGCGTGTTCGTCCGTGACCTGGCCGGCAACGGCCTCTGGCAGCCCTTCGGCGCCGCGTTCGAGCCCAACCAGGCCGCGAACGTGAACGACCTCGCGCTGGGCGGGGACCGGCTGCTCGCGTCCGCGGGCGCCAATGGGACGGTCTTCGTTCGCGATCGCGGAGCCGCGGACTGGACGGAGACCCTGCTCGGGAACACTGGCCTCCGTCCCGGGATCAGCGCGCAGACGGCATTGTTCACGGGCGACCGCTGGGTGGTGGGGACCAACTCCGGGGTGTTCTTCAGCGCGACCGGGGAGGAGCCGTGGACGCCATCGTCGACCAGGCTCTTCGGAATGTCCCAGACCGCGCTGGCACAAGTCGGGCAGACGCTGTTCGCGGCGTTCGACTCGGTGAGCACCATCCTCATGGACGAGAGCCATGACGGGGGAGTGACCTGGACGGTGGATCAGCGGGTGGACGGGCCGTTCGCTTACGAGATGGCCGTCCACGGCAGCGATCTCCTGATCGCCCGCTCGGATGGACTGTTCGTCCAGGCGGAGCCGCAGGCGATCGCGTCCGTCGAGCCTGGAGAGACGGCCGGCCTGCTGCGTTTCTCACTCGCGGGAGCCCAGCCCGTTCGCGATCTCGCGCACTTCCGGTTCGAGCTCCCGGCGGCCGGGAGAACGACGCTCGATCTGTTCGACGTCCTCGGGCGCCGGGCCGCGGACCCGGTCGACGGGTTCTGGTCGGCCGGTCCGCACGAGGTGACGGTCAACGCGCGCACGCTCTCCCCGGGCGTGTACTCCGCACGGCTGACGTCGGGCCAGGAGCGTGAATCCGTGCGGTTTATCCGGATCCGGTAGCCCGGTCCGGCCGGGACAGACGGACTGCCGGCCCGAAAAGTCGGGCTGGCGGGGGCGGCGCCCATCATCGAAAATGATGGGCGCGCGGCCTTTCGCGAGATCACGGCGCACGTGGAGTTCTTTCCGAGCATCCCCGGGGACGCACTGCCGCCGTGGCGCCAAGTGGACATGACGCTGGTGGTTGTCGACGAATCCGGGCAGTGGAGTCCAAGCGAAGTTCAGGCCCTCGAGCTGTTGCCATGGAACGCATTTCTCGGGTCCGGGTTCCCCCAGGCTTCAGGCTTTGAACCTCGACCCAGCCAGGTGAGCGCATGGCTCGACGCGATCGGGTTTCCGGGATCCTCCGTATCGTGACTTCGCCCTGCGCGTAGCCGCGCCCGAGGCAAGGTGGTGCGCGGCCCGCATGCTATTCTCGACCGCCCTCGACCACACCGGCATGCCGGGACCACCCGAGAGAGCCGCTCGTGAAGAAGACCATCCTCCTCTACGGACTGCTAGGCGGCGTGCTCATTGCCGCGCTCAAGATGGTCGAGTACCGCTATCTCGTGCTCGAGCACTCGCTCGAGCTCTACGGTGGCATCGTGGCGCTGTTGTTCTCGGTGGTGGGCATCTGGCTCGGGCAGAAGCTCACACGCCCCCGCGAGAGGCTGGTGGTGAGGGAGGTCCCCGTGCGGGTGGAGGTGCGGGTACCGGTGCCCACCGGCGGGTCGTTCGTGCGCAACGAGGAGCGCGTGCGTGACCTCGGGATCACGCCCCGCGAGCTCGAGATCCTCGAGGCGCTGGCCGCCGGCCTGAGCAACAAGGAGATCGCCGACCGGCTGTTCGTGAGCGAGAACACGGTCAAGACCCACGCGGCGCGGGTGTTCGCCAAGCTGTCCGCACGACGGCGCACCCAGGCCGTGCAACTGGCGAAGGAGGCGGGGATCATCGCCTGAAAGGGTGATTTCCGCGGCTCCGGCACGAGAATCACCCGTTCGGGTGACGCGCCAGCGGGCCGCCCGAGTACAGACTGCTGGCGTTCCCCCGTCGCACCCACCCCTCACAGGAGAACCCCATGCGGAAGATCGTCCTCACCTACGGGCTCATCGCCGGCGGCATCCTCGCGGTCACGTTCCTCATCTCCCTCGCGTTCCACGACGCCATCGGCTTCGACCGCGGCATGGTCGTGGGCTACACGTCCATGGTGCTGGCGTTCCTGCTCATCTTCTTCGGCGTGCGTTCGTACCGCGACAACGTTGCCGGCGGCCGGCTGGGTTTCGGCCGGGCCCTCGCCGTCGGCGTGCTGATCGGTGTCGTGGCGTCGTTGTGCTACGTGCTGACCTGGGAGGCCATCTATTTCGGGACGAAGAGCGACTACATCGAGAAGTACCAGGCGCACATGATCGAGAAGGCACGGCAGGCCGGGGAGAGCCCCGAGGCCCTCGCGGCGAAGCAGGCCGAGATGGCCAGGTTCGCGCAGATGTACCACAACCCGCTCATCAACTCGGCCATGACGTTCATGGAGCCGCTGCCCGTGGCGCTGGTGGTGGCGCTGGTCACGGCCGGCGTGCTCAGCCGGCGGAAGAAGGCCGAGCCGGGGCCGGTGACCGCCTGAGCGGCGCGCGGGGCAGGACGGGCCCCGGGACCTCGGATCTCCCGGGCCCGCCGGGCCCCCCGGCCCTTTCAATGACGCGGCCCGCGCCCCATACTCTCGGGGCGACCCACATTCGTCGGTCTCGGCTCACGGCTCATGAATCGTGCGGGCCAGCGGGTCGTACCGATCCCGAATGTGTATGAAGGAGCGGCCCATGAAGCGACTCGAAGCGGTTCTGATCCCGCTCATGCTCGCGGGACTGATGGGCTGCGGCACGAGCAGCACGGTCACGGGTCCGGGGAATTCGCAGGCACAGTGGACGCAGACCGACGGAGTCCCCGGCGGTGGGCACTGCGCCGCGCTCGCCGCCAATGGCACGACTATGCTGGCCGGGATGAATTCGGGTGTGTACCGCTCCACGGATGGCGGCGTCACCTGGACACCGGCGAACACGCAGCCGACGGACCCGAGCATTCTCTCTCTCGCTGCGAGCGGCTCAACGTTCCTGGCCGGGACTTCCAGCGCGGGGGCATTTCGCTCGACCGATGGTGGGCTCACGTGGACGGCGGCCACGACCCAACCCACGAACCTCACAATCGCTTCCCTGGGCGTCAGCGGTACGACGCTGTTGGCCGGGACGTTTGCCGCCGGCGTGTTTCGCTCCCTCGATGGCGGCCTCACCTGGACGGCGGCCACCACCCAGCCGACAAACCTGTCCATCCTCTCCCTGGGCGCC
>CAYSWZ010000139.1:0-15814 GCA_964434945.1 uncultured bacterium
CGAAGGCTTTCAGATCTGCCGGGAGAGTACTCCCTCGTTCGCCGTTCCGGCCGGTGACTCCGTGGCGAAGCGCCGGTGATGGCTCCACGATGCCCCTTGCGCAGTTCACACGGGGCACTCGAGCGAGGCGTCCGGCGTCCCTGCGGTGACCCGCGCCGGGAAACCTTGGTCCACCTGCAAGTACCTCTTCCCGTGCGACTCTAGGGAGATCCCGGTGGCCCGGATAGTGGACCTTCGTACCGCTCGAACGCGCCCGCCGACGCGACGGCTCGGAGTGGAAAGCAGTTGGTCCCGCTCGCGGAGTGGATCATGAGGAGAGTCGCAGCCGGCGTACCCCTGCCCGCTGCGTCAGAAGCGGAACAACGCCACGATCTGGAACTGGTTTGCCGATGCCTTCTGCCCGTCCTTGTTCGTTCGCGATCCGAAGATGTACTCGAGCCCGAAGTCGACCCGGCCGGTCGGCGAGAAGACGAGATTCATCGCGAGCCGGTTGGTCTTCTTGTAGGCATCGGCCGGCTGGTCGTCGAAGGTATAGACGATCACCCGGCTCCAGAGCACGGTGGAGCGGAGATTCACCGTGTGCAGGAACTGCCACTCCCGCCAGCGGTGCTCGTAGGCGACGTACCAGCCGAGCGCAGGCAGCGCCTTGAGCTCTCCCGTCGTGGTGTCGAACACCGCGTCCATGCCGCCCGCGGAATTGAGGTCGTTGACGTAGCGCGCGATCCCGACGCCTCCGTTCAGCTGGTACATGAAGCGATCCGTGAGCTTCCGGATCGGGACCTCCACGACGCCGGTCAGGCTGCCCCCTGCGCCCCAGTCGGACCGGACGTCCCCCGCCGTGCTCTGGCCGCGAATCTGGCGCAGGACGCCGGCCACTTGGACGTGCCCGCCCCCGGTGGTCCCCCAGAATCCGCGGGCCACGACATCCGGGATCAGGTTGACGCCGGTTCCGCCGGTGATGGAGATGGAAGGCGTCTCGATCGCCACCGCGTAGCGCGTGGTCGAGTCCGTGCTCCACCAGTAGCGGAGCTGGGGCTGGCGGATGACGTTCTCGGAGCTGATGCCCTCGAAGTCCAGATCCTCGGCGTACACCCAAGGATCGGAGAACGTGGACCAGGTCTGGCCCGCGATGAAACCTCGGTACTGAGCGTACGCGTGTCGAAGGCGAAACGAGTTGCTGCTCGCACCCGTGAAGTCACCCTCGAAGAACGCACGCAGCTCCTCCACGCCGGCGGGGGTGCGGAACTCGGTGTTGAGTCGGCTGGCGCGCGCCGAGATGTTGGTGCGTTTCGCCTCGCCGGCAAACGGCTCGCCGACCGGGATCGAATTCGTGAGGAAGCGGTCGTCCGTGCCGAGCGGATCGAGCGTGAGCACCACAGAGGTACGAACGAGCCCGCCGAACTTGATCGCCGCGTCCGAGCCCGGGATCCGGATGGAGCCCGGGAAGTCCCCCGCCGAGACGACGTCGGGAGGCATCTCGGGCGCTCGCTGGGTGGAGGCCTCGACCTGCCGGATCCGTTTCTCGAGCGAGTCCTCCCACGCCGGCAGGCGGGCCTGGGTTTCGACGATCTCCATGCGTTTCTTCATCTCGAGCAGCTGCGCTTCCAGCTTCTCGAGGCGTGCCTGCTGCGTGGCGATCACCACGGTCTGGCTGTCGGCCGCCGCCTTCCGGGCAGCAATCAGCTCCTTCTGCTGCTCGATCGCCGCCTGCTGCGCCTCGATCTGCCGCTTCTGCTCGGCCACGCGGGAGGAGAGGCTCGGTGCGGTCGATTTTGCCGTGGCCTTCGGCGCGGGAGCTGCGAACGCGAGCGAGCCCGCCACCAGCGTGGAGAGCGCGAACGCGATGATGCTGCCAGTGGTCTTGGCCCTCACGAGTGCACGCGGATTCCTGAAGCCTCTTCGGATGACTTCGGTGCCGGCGTGGAGGCCCGCACCAGCGCTCGCAGGCCTCCACACCACCATGATCTCGACTCACCGACTTGCGCGATCAGCTCGACGGCCGCGTCGGCTGAACACCTCACGCAGATCCATACCCGATGACCGGGCTCTACTTGCTGCCCCCGGTGCTGTACGAGAAGTTGTACTTGAATGAAAACTGAACGTGGTAGTCGTCCACCTTGTACGCGGCCACGCCCGGCGAGGTTCCGGCGTTGTTCTGGCGATTGATCCAGCCCACTTCCACGCCCGCCATCACGTTTGGAACCGGTGTGCACATCAGGTTCGCGAGTGCGTACTGCCCGCTCTTGAACGCAGTTGCAGCCTGCCCTGAGGAGTTGCTGATGTCGACGCGCGAGTAGCCGATCGAGCTCGAGAGCGTCTTGTTCCAAGTGTGATCCACGAACGCGACGACGCCCGTCACCGGCAGGGCGACGCCCTTCACGGGATTCGTGGCATTGCCGGGATTCGCTTCCGTGCCCACGTCAACGGGAGCGTCGTTCATGTAGTTCTCGATCCCCTCGCCGTGCACGACCGACAGGCGTACGACGTTGCCCGTGCCAAGCTTGAGGTTCGAGCTGCCGTGGATGCCCCAGCCCGTGACGCTGCCATGAATGTCGGTCGGTCCGCCGCTCAGGTCCTCCCACTTGATCTCCCGTACGATGCCGGCGACCTCGACGTAGCCCTTGGACATCGCCTTGCGGTACTCGGCGGACAAGTCGGGCAGCGGGAAATTGCCGACCACGTTGCCGCCGATGATGTCCGTGTGGACACCGGCATCCCCGCTGGCGCCCGGACGCTCGAGCGCGATGGTCATTCGCGTGTCGCCCTGGATCGGCATGTAGCGGAGTTGCACGTTACGGAAGAACACCATGCCGTTGGGGCCCCAGTACTCGACCGTGTTGGGGAACACGTCAATGTCCATGAACGGGCTCCAGGTCTGGCCCGCGCCCCACTTGCCGAGCTCGCCGTAGGCGTGGCGCAGCCGGATCGTGGTCTGGCCGGCATCCACGCCGACCCCGTACATTTCGAATTCGAATGTGGTCTTGAGTTCGCCCATATCGCTCGGCAACCAGGACTTCACGCCGAAGCGGGTCTGGCGAACGCTGAAGAACGTATTGCCGTCCTTGCCGAACTGGTCCTTGAACGACTCGAGCTTCGTCGGGCGCTGCGCGTCGAACCAATCGGGATCGACCGCCTTGTTGTTGTAGCCGGCGTCCATCATCGCGAAGCCGTAGAACTCGGAGTGTCCACCACCTTCCGCCCGTGCGGTCGTCGTGACCATGAGCAATGCGAGCACCGCGGAAGCTCCCACGACCCAACCGGACCTGTTCATCGAATGTCCCCCTTTCCGTCGACCCTCACGTCGTTCCCTGAGCCTCGGGCGCTCCAGCATCGAGGATCCCTGATCTGCGACATTCGGCGCCCCGCGCCGAAGAGGAGTCCGTGCCCGCTCGTTCACACGTCGAGACCCATGCCGAAAGCCGCGCACCGATAACAGACCGATGTCCGTGCGTCAACGAGCGACGCTCCCGTTCCCGTTCGGAGCTTGTCCCACGAGTCCTTCCGGCACGAACCCGGCACACGTCAGCGCGGCGAGAGCAGCCTTCGGATCGAACCCGCGAGGTGGAGTACGGCGATGCCGCCCCGGACCAGTGGGATCCGGCCCGTGGGGAGTGCGAGCAAGAGCGCGCTGAGTCCGAGGCCGGTGCCGAGGGCGAGCGAAGGTAGCTGGAATCTCATGGCACGCAGCTTCCCGAGGCTGCCGTCCAGGTTTCCGAGCGGGGCCAGCCGGCCAGCGAGAGCCTCCCGTTCGGCGGCGGCGCGTGCAACGAGCACGGCGCGGCGCTCGGCGAATGTCACGTGCTCGGCGCTCAAGATCTCCCCCGGATCCATTCGCGGTCCTTCCGCAGCTCGGCGATCGTCGTGGCGAACACGGGCGGACGGCGCTTCAACCATGCGCGCATCCCCAGCGCGCCGCCCGCCGCCGCGAGCAGCAGCAGCAGAGCGGCGTAACCGAGCACGGCGACACGATGCTCCTCGCCGACCACCAGCAGCAGAAACAGCAGCCCGACGATGATCGCGATCTGGAGGCAGGCAACGATGGCGAACGAGAAGAGGAGCAGCCGCGTGAGATTGCCGCGTTCCTCCGCCCACTCGAGCGAAAGGATCTCGACCCGCGTCTGGAGCAGCCCGACGATGTCGTCGCCCAGCCGGCGGAGGGAACCGAACAGCCCTTTGGGGCGAGAGGATACCGGTGCGTCGCTCATGCCGGAGCTCAGCGCCGCGCGATCAGCACACCGACGAGCAGCCCTGCGGCGGCGGCGATCCCGACGGCGCCCCACGGGTGCTCGTGAACGTACTCGTCGGTCGCCTTCGCCGCTTCGTTGAGCCGATCGAGCACCTCGGAATCGAGCTCGTCGATCTTGCTCTTCGCCGCGCGCAGGGACTCCTGGACACGGGCGCGCGCGGCGGTGGCGCGCTCGTCGACGGCACCCGCGGTGGCCTTGAGCAGCTCCTCGGAATCGGTCACGACGGTCTTCAAGTCGGACAACAGCTGCTGACGGGCGGCGGTGACTGCTTCGCTCACGGGCGACCTCCTGGGATGACGGACGCTGCCTTACATCGGTCGTCGGGTCCGGTGGATCACGCTATCGCCGCCGCCCCCCGCCACCACCACCTCGGGAACCGCCGTAACCACCACCGCGGCTCCCGCCGTACGACGACGAGGGCCGGCTCGAGCCGGACTGCCGGGCCTGCGCGTCGCGTGACGGTTGATTCTTGGCCGAGGGCGACGAGTTCCACGAACCGTTGTTGCGCGACTGCCAGCTCCCGTTCGAGGACTGTCGGGCCACGTTGCCACTCTTGTCGGCATAGACGTTGTTCGGGCCCTTCCCGACGCGATCCGCCTTCTGCATGCCGGCGTCACGCTGCATCGTGCTCGGCGCGTTGCGCGCCTTGTTCGAGCCGTTGTTGTAGATGTTGTTGTTCGCCGGCCTCGTCGAGGCCTTCGGGCCGCCCGCCCCGCCGCCCGGCTTACCGGGGCCGCCGACACCGCCGGCGCCGCCCACACCTCCGACGCCACCGACACCGCCCACCCCACCGACGCCGCCTACCCCACCGACGCCGCCCACCCCACCGACGCCACCAACTCCTCCCACGCCTCCGACGCCACCTATACCTCCGACGCCGCCTGGATACCCGCCGTAGTAGGGCGGTCGGTAGCCGCACGGCGGGTAGTACCCACCGTAGTAGCCGCCGTACATGCCGCCGAACCCGATTCCGACCGTCAGGAAGCCATTGCTGGCGGTGAAGCCGAAACCCCAGCCCGTGTACGGGTTGTAGCTCACGTGAACCCCGTACGTGACCGGGCGCGGGTAGTAGACATAAGGGCTCACGTACGGAGGGTAGTACCACCCGGTCCCGTAGACGGGGACCCCGTACCAAGGGTACGAATAGATGTAGCCCGGCGTGTAGCCCACGTACACCACCTCGGGCGTGGACTCGTACACCGTCACGTTCGTCACGTTGTAGACGGGCTCCGAGGGCGGGATTTTCTTGATCTCGTCCATCGGGATCTTGTCCGCGACCACCCAAGGCCCCGTCGCCTTCTCGGCGACGAACCACACCGCCTGGTCGCACGCGTAGTACTTGCCATTGATCCGAAGGACCTGCGACGCGGTGTTGACGGCGTACTCGACCGCCGTACCCTCGATCTTCTTGAACTGTGGCTCGCCGTCGTACTTCACCTCGAGCTTCGCCTTCGAGCGCTCGATGGCCGTGGTCTGCGGCACCTGTGCGTCGAGCATCGCGTCCTCGGCCTCGGGCGTGCCCGCGATCGACACGCGGACGTCGCCGAGCGCGGAGGCGGGCGGGATGTTCTTGAACGCGGCGGGGAGCATGTCCGGACGCACGACTGCCCACGGCCCCTCCAGCGAGGCGGCGGCGTACCAGCGGCCGGCGACGAGGACGAAGATCTTGTTCGTCTTGACCTCGCGCACCACCTTGCTCTCGGTGTTCGCGATGTACATGAGATCGGCCTTGTCCAGCGTCTGCCACGACGGCGGGCCGTCGGTCCAGATCAGCTCGGTGGGCACGGTCGCGACCATGATCTTGGGCGGCTTCGCCGGGGCGGGCGTCGAGGACGTGTCCTTGGGAACCAGCTTGGCGATGTCCGCGGGCGGCTGGTCGATCGAGGCCCACGGGCCCTTGGGGTCTTTCGAGCTGTACCAGAGCTTTCCGCCGCTCAGGTAGTAGGTGCCGCTCTTCTTCTCCTTCACCACGGCGTAGGCGGTATTCGCGACGCGCTCGAGCTCGGTGTTGGGGATCGCGATCGTCTTCGGCTCGCCGTCGTAGTAGACCAGCTCGGTCGGCTCCTGCGCGAAGATGATCTTCGGCGGGTCGTGCTTCAGGCCCTGGACGCTCTTGCTCTCCAGGTCTGCAGTCGCGAGGCTGGCACGGAGGCGCTCCAGCGACATGGGGATGCCGGTCTTCGGCATGAGGCTGGTGAGATAGATCGAGACCTGTTCTTCCTTGCCCGATTCGCTGTCGGGCCACCGGGTGTTCGTGACCACGATGTCCCGGACCATCGTGGTCCCGGAGTCGCGGTCCGTGTCCACACGGCTCGTGAACCAGAACACCCCGAAGATCGGCGAGGTCGCACCAGGCTTGAGGAACGAGATCGCGGCCCGACCCTTGAGCACGTTGTCCCGGAACGTGTCCGGCTGGGGCTGGTAGATGGTGAGGATGCCCTTGTCGGTCTTGATCTCGCGCGGCCAGGTCTTGTCGGCCGGGGCCGCGGCGGCGACCCAGGAGAGCAGGCACCCCAGGCCGACCGCGATGGCTGCGCACTGCCTGAGGAATCGACGCATGATCTCGCTCCTTGTCGATGCGATTCGCAGGTGATCGAAGGAGCCGCAGTCTAAGTCCTTTTCCACTCGACCCGCCAATCCGGCCGTGCAGCCGCCCGTCCTGCCGCCGGATGCGGCGCGGGCGTGGATTGGCGCGGGCTCGAACGGACTTGCGACGGCGATCGAGTCGATCCCGTCCCGCTCCCGAGCCGACCGACGCACGCTCGCGCCGCCCGGACGCGGCTGGGTCCGGGCGGAGGCAACGGTCTGTCGTCCCGGCTCGACGCATGACATACTGGCGCGCCAGCGCCGCAGGCCGAAGTGCCGGCGGATCCCGGGATGTGCCGGAACCCGCTGTCAGACTCTTCGTTAGCAACCTGCGCTCCGGCGCTCGAGGGGCGCTGATCCCCGGTACGGCTCTTGCGACTGTTTCGCCCGAACGACGCCCGCCCGCAAGCCGGCAGGCGTCACGACGCGCGTTCACATGGGTGGCGGGTCCCCCGCCTCCGGGAGGGAAGCCATGACGATCCAGACCACGCACCCGGTCCAGGCGGGCGCCACACTGAGCTACGACGGCAAGTCCGTCTCGCTGCCGCTGGTCAGCGGGACCGAGAGCGAGACCGCCATCGACATCGAGAAGCTGCGCGCGCAGACCGGTCTCATCACCATGGACCCGGGCTACGGAAACACCGGATCGTGCCGGAGCGCGATCACGTTCATCGACGGCGAGAAGGGGATCCTCCGCTACCGCGGCTACGACATCGCGGAGCTGGCGGAGAAGAGCAGCTTCCTCGAGGTCTCGTGGCTGCTGCTCCACGGCGAGCTTCCCACCCGCGCGGAACTGACCGGGTTCACGCAGGAGGTCACGCACCACACGCTCCTCCACGAGAACTTCCGCCGCTTCTTCGAGGCGCTCCCCAAGGACGCGCACCCGATGCCGGTGTGCGCCGCGGCGGTCGCCGCGCTGGCGACGTTCTACCAGGAACCGAGCCTCGACGAGCGGACGCTCCACGACACGGCGGTGCGGCTGATCGCGAAGATGCCGACCCTCGCCGCCTACTCGTACAAGCATTCCATCGGGCAGCCGTTCATGTACCCGAACAACCGCTTCGAGTACTCGGCCAACTTCCTGCACCTGATGTTCGCCACGCCGGCCGAGGAGTACGTGCCCGATCCGCTGCTCGCGCGCACGCTCGACCTGCTCCTGATCCTGCACGCCGACCACGAGCAGAACTGCTCGACCAGCACCGTGCGCATGGTGGGCAGCTCGCAGGCCAACCTGTTCGCGAGCGTCTCGGCCGGGATCAGCGCGCTGTGGGGGCCGCTCCACGGTGGCGCGAACCAGCAGGTGATCGAGATGCTGGAGAAGATCGAGGCCGAGGGCATCGATGCGCAGAAGTTCGTCGACCGGGCCAAGGACAAGCAGGACAACAGCCGGCTCATGGGCTTCGGCCATCGCGTGTACAAGAACTACGACCCGCGGGCGATCGTTCTCAAGAAGGCCTGCACCGACGTGCTGAACCGGTTGGGACTGAAGAGCCGGCAACTGGAGATCGCGATGAAGCTGGAGGAGATCGCGCTCCGGGACGACTACTTCATCACCCACAAGCTCTACCCGAACGTGGACTTCTACTCGGGCATCATCTACAAGGCGCTCGGGATCCCGGTGAACATGTTCACCGTGCTGTTCGCGATCGGGCGGATGCCGGGCTGGATCGCCCAGTGGCTCGAGATGCGGAACGATCCCGCGAACCGGATCGGGCGTCCGCGCCAGATCTATACCGGCGCCACCCGCCGGCCGTATCTCGGGATCGAGCGGCGATAGAACCGGGCCCCGGTCATGAAGCGCTTCCAGGTGCGAACCGACCCCGCGGGCGGCGAGCGGTTTCTCGAAGTGTCCAAGCGCGGCGCAGCCTTGAAGGACGATCCGATCCTCAACAAGGGCACCTGCTTCGTCCACGCCGAGCGGGAGGCGCTGGGGCTGCGCGGGCTCCTCCCGCCCGCGGTCCAGACACCCGAGGAGCAGGAGGCGCGCGCGTACGCGAACTACGTCGCGGCAGGCGACGACGTCCGGCGTTATCTGTTCCTCGCCGGGCTCCAGGACCGTAACGAGACGCTGTTCTGCCGGCTGGTCCTCGATCACCTCGAGGAAATGGTGCCCGTGATCTACACCCCGACGGTCGGCAAGGCGTGCGAACAGTACAGCCACATCTACCGCCGGGCGCGCGGGCTCTACGTCTCGATCGACGATCGCGGCCACGTCGCGGGGATGCTCCGGAACGCGGCGGAGGACGAACCGCGCATCATCGTCATCACCGACAACGAGGCGATCCTCGGGATCGGCGACCAGGGCGTGGGCGGAATGCCGATCGCGATCGGAAAACTCGCGCTCTACACGGTGGCGGCCGGCATCCATCCTGCGCACTGTCTTCCGCTCGACCTCGACGTCGGCACCGACAACCCGGTTCGGCTCGCCGACCCGCTCTATCTGGGCGTGCGCCGGCGGCGGGTGCGCGGCGAGCCCTACCTGGCGTTGCTCGACGAACTGGTCGAGGGGATCGCGGAGGTGTTCCCGCGTGCGCTGGTGCAGTGGGAAGATTTCGCGAGCCGGAACGCGTTCGACATCCTCCAGCGCTACCGGCGGAGCATCCTGTCGTTCAATGACGACATCCAGGGCACGGGCGCCGTGGTGGTGGCCGGCATCCGGAGCGCCCTCCGACAGGCCGGGCGAAGGCTCGAGGACGAGCGCATCGTATTCCTCGGGGCCGGCGCCTCCGGCGCGGGCTCGGCGCTCGCGGTGCGGGCGGCGCTCCGATCCGCGGGAGTGCCGGCGGGCGAGCTGTCCCGCCACGTGATGTCGCTCGACTCGCGCGGACTCATCCTCGCCGATCGACCGGGCCTCGACGGCGCCAAGCGGGAGATCGCGGCCGAGCCGTCACAGGTCGCGGGCTGGCCGCGGGCGAACGGCGATCGATTCGGCCTCGCCGACGTGGTGCGATCGTTCCGGCCCAGCGTGCTGGTGGGCGCCTCGGGCCAGCCGGGAGCGTTCACCGAGGCGATCGTCCGCGACATGCTCCGAGGCTGCGCACGGCCGATCGTGCTCGCCCTCTCCAACCCCACCAGCAAGACGGAGGTGACGCCCGGGGACCTGATCCGCTGGACCGATGGCGCAGGCATCATGGGCACCGGCAGCCCGTTCGAACCGGTTCGACACGGGGGTATGACCCATACGATCGGCCAGGGGAACAATGCGTTCATATTTCCCGGCGTGGGGCTCGGCGCCACCGCGGTCGATGCGCGCTGGCTCCCGGACGAGGCGTTCACCGCCGCCGCCCGTGCGCTCGGAGAGTTCACCTCCCACTCCACCTCGGTGGGCGATCCGATCTATCCGCCCGTGCACCGCCTGCGCGAGGTCTCCCGCGAGGTGGCGCTCGCGGTCGGAACCGCCCTGGTCGAGGCCGGCGCGGCGCCGCCGCTCGCCCGCGCGGAGATCGAGCGCCGGGTGGCGGCCGGAATCTGGGAACCCGCCTACCTGCCCTACCGCCCGGGTGCCGGCGCGCCGGCAGAGTCGCAGGTCACGCTCGCGGATTGAGGCACGGACCGGACGTGGCACGGGGCGTCAGCGCTGATCGAGCTGCGCCTGCCAGTCGACGATGATCGTGGTCGAGGCCTCGCGTGCGGCGGCGTCGGGCACGAGCATGAGGAACCGCGCGCCATCCTTCGTGACCGTCCACCCGATCTGGTCCACGGCGAAGGGCAGCCGGAACAACAGCTGCGCCGCGTTCGCTGACGGTTCACGGCCGGGCGCATAGGGCAGCGCGTACATGCTCCGATGGTCGTTGCCGGTGAACACGAGCTCCTGGCCCCCCCGGGTCCAGGTCGGCTGGCTGCCGCCGGCGGTGGTGACCTGGAACTTGTCGGTGCCCTCCGGGAAGCGGCGGATGAACACCTGTGACGTGCCGGTCTCGTCGGAGCCGTAGGCCAGCCAGTGCCCATCGGGCGAGATCGCGGCATCCTGTTGCGTCCCGGGGTCCACCACCAACGGTCGGGGCGATCCGCCATGTGTCGCGTCCACGACGAACAGGTCGTTCGTGGTCCCCGGACTGATCTGGGTGATGACGATGCTGCGCCCGTCCGGCGACCAGCTCACCGGGGTCTTGAACTGCTGCGAATTCGTCTGCAGCACGCGCGCCCCGCCGCTCCCGTCGGACGGCACCAGCGTGATCTCCTCGTGCCCTCCGCCGTGCACGCCGCTCATCGCGATCGTCCGGTCGTCGGGCGACCAGCAGCCGGCGTA
Source organism: uncultured bacterium (assembly GCA_964434945.1). Classification (GTDB taxonomy): domain Bacteria; phylum Eisenbacteria; class RBG-16-71-46; order RBG-16-71-46; family RBG-16-71-46; genus JAIOPA01. The sequence continues at coordinate 11,083 of CAYSWZ010000139.1, forward strand.
GCTGTAGTCATGCGGGTCGGTGAGCGACGTGGTGACGCCACGTGCCAGCTCGATCCGGAGCACCTCGCTCGCGAACCGGCCGATGATGCGCGTGACCACCACCTGCCGCCCGTCGTTCGACAGGACCGGGCCGATGAACGCGTCCGATGCGACCGGCACCCGCGCTCCGAGCACGCCGGCACGGTCGATCCACTGCAGGTGATGCAGTGCCTGGTCGCCGCGGAGGAGTGCGATGCGCCCGGTCCGCGAGGCCGTGGCGATGCGCGTGCCGTCCTCGGAAGTGCGCGGCGGCGAGTCGGCGAGCGGGATCGGCGCCCCGACCAGCTCCTTCTTCCCGAGGTCGAGGCGCTGGGCGACGAGCCGGTGGTCGTGGTCGAACAGGAGGTAGCCGGGCTCGACCCACGTCGCCGCGCTGTTCGCGAAACCGATCCGCTGGACTGCACGCGAATGGAGCGATGCGAGATAGAGCGTCCAGCCCTGCGGTGTGGCCGGGAGCGCGACGAAGACGAAGTGTTCGCCGTCCGCGAGGAACGTGGGGTAGCGATGCGAGGTCTCCTGCCGTGTGGAATCGAGGGCCGTCGCCGGTGTGACCGTTCCCCCGGCCTCGGAGATCCGCATGATCGGGCTCGTCGGCGTGGGCGAGAACAGGATGTCGCCGTGCGAGCCCCAGTCGCCTCCGCGCGACCATTGGACGTCGCACAGCCTGGCGGACGGCCCGTCGCCCGCGGGCGCCTTCATCAGGCTCGCACCCTCGCCGACCGTGAAGTAGGCGATCCAGCGGCTGTCCGGGGACCAGAACGGGTGCTGGGCGTGCTCGGTCTCGGCCAGCATGCGCGCCCGGGGCGAATCGAGCGGGCGCACCCAGAGGTGGGAGACCCCGGCCGAGTCCACGCCGACATACGCGAGCAAGCGGCCGTCCGGCGAGATCACGACGTCGGCCGGCTCGTCGCTGAGTTTCGCGCCGGGCGCGGTCGGCAGGTCGAGGACGGCCGTGCTCGCATGAGGCCGGGGCGCCCGTACGAGCCATGCAGCGCTCGCGAGGGCTGCTCCGGCGACGAGCGCAACGAGGAGCGGGAGTACGCGCGGCCTCCGCCGCACGGGCAGGACCGGGCCGGAGGCCACGGCGGAGGTGGCCGCCGGCTCGCCGCTCCACTCCAGCGCGCGCTTCAAGTCACCGGCCGACTGCCAGCGCTCGTCGGGATCCTTGGCGAGGCACTGCGCCACCACGCGATCGAGCGCGGGCGGGCTCATGGGGATGAGCTCGGCGAGCGGCCGGGGCGCGTCGCGCATGATGGAGCCGATCAGGCTCGCCTGGCTTGCGCCCGAGAATGCGCGCCGGCCGCTCGCCATCTCGTAGAGCACGCAGCCGAACGACCAGATATCGCTCCGGGCATCCGCCTCCCTGCCCTCGAGCTGCTCCGGCGCCATGTACTGGAACGTGCCGACGATCGTGCCCTCCGCGGTGAGCGGCGCCGCCACCGTCGGCGACATGGTGAGCGCCGCGTGCGTCACGCCCGATCCGCCCGCCGGGCCGGCGAGACCGGTGGCGCGCGCGAGGCCGAAGTCCATCAATTTGGCGCCCGAGCGCGTCAGCATGATGTTGCCGGGTTTGAGGTCACGGTGGATCACGCCGGCGCGGTGCGCGCGGTCGAGCGCGTCCGCCATCTGCGAGCCGATGCGGACGAGCTCCGCGACCGGCAGCGCGCCGCGGGCGAGGCGGGCGGCGAGCGTCTCCCCCGCCACCAGCTCCATGACGAGGAAGTCGGCATCGCCCTCGCGGCCGATGTCGAAAAGCGTGCAGATGTTCGGGTGATTGAGGCTCGAGATGGTCTTCGCCTCGCGCTCGAATCGGGCGCGCACCTCGGGGTTGAGCGACAGGTGCTGCGGCAGCACCTTGATCGCCACCTCGCGCGAGAGCCGCGTGTCGCGCGCGCGGTACACCTCCCCCATTCCGCCCGCGCCGAGCGGGGCGACGATCTCGTAGGGGCCGAGGCGGGTGCCGGGCGTGAGTGGCATCCGTTCAATCTGACACAGTCGCCCGAACGTGAGAAGCACACCGCCGGGGGGGGCGGGCCTCGTGCGCGCGATCGCGGCCGACATGGCCGACCGTGTCCCCGGGCGAGGCGACGAGGTTCGTTTCGGTGGCACGATCTGTCGATCGATTCGCTGCCGGTGCCTTGCCCGCGTTCCGGCGCGGTCGCATACTTCCCGGCCGGCACGACCCCTACATCACAGGAGCGCGGCGTGAAGAAGATCCAGGTCCAGGGAGTGCACCACACCACGATCGTCGGCTCGACCCGGCAGAGCGCGATCGATTTCTGGCAGGGCGTGCTCGGGATGCCGTTCGTGCTCGAGCAGCCCAATCTCGGGAAGCCCGACGAGAACCATCTCTACTTCGATCCGGGTGATGGGCGGCTGCTCACGGTGTTCACGAACGAGGAGCGTCGCGACGCCCGCCGGCCTGCCCCGCGCGAGCCCGGCTGCGTGGAGCATCTCGCGTTCAACGTTTCGCGGGCCACGTTCAGCCAGGTTCCCGACCGGCTGCGCGAGCACGGGATCGAGTTCCTGCAGCGCGATCGCGGCTTCATGGACTCGATCTATTTCCAGGACGCGAACGGCATGAAGATCGAACTCGCCTGCTACAAGTTCGAAGCGCCGGAGGGCTTTCGTGCGGTGGACGTTCTGATGGCCGCGCAACGGCTCCGGGTCGAGCGTGGTGCGCATCACATCACCGATGAGCACCTGGCCGACGCGATCGAATCGCTCGTGGCGACGCGGGATCGATTGCCGCGCTGAGCGGACGGACGCGGCACCCGCTGCCCCCGGGTCGTTCGGCGCGGGGCCGGCCACGGGCGCCTCACTCCCGCCGGTCCCGCCGCGTCGGATGAGCCGGCGCACCCCGGCCCTCGAGTTCCCGCAGCACGCGGAGTTCCTCGGCCGTCGGCGGCTCGGTCTCCGCGATGTCCTCGGCCACGCGCAGCTGCCAGCCCGTCGCCCTCCGCGCCTCGTCCACGCTCACGCCGGAGTGCACGCGTGACAGCGTCAACTCGCCGGTTGCGGGATCGGGGACGAGCACACCCAGGTCGGTGACCACGCGCGAGGGCCGTCCGACCGAGGTGACGAAGTCGATCTCGCCGACGAACGTCTCCGGATCCTGCCGCAGCAGAACGACGACCTCGCGCGCAGCGGCCGCGATCTCCGGTGCTCCGCCCGCGCCGGGCAGCCGCACCTTCGGGTGCTCGTACGCCCCGATCACGGTGGAATTCAACCGGCCGAAGCGGTCAATCTGGGCGGCGCCGAGGAAACCCACGTCGATCCGGCCCGCCTGCAGCCAGTAGGTGAAGATCTCGGGCACGGAGACCACGCAGTCGGCGGTCTCGGCGAGCTCGCCGTCACCGATCGAGAGCGGAAGGAATTCCGGCTTGGCGCCGATCGTGCCCGATTCGTAGATGAGCACCAGTTCCGGATCGTGGAGACGACGCGCCAGGTTGGCTGCGGCGCTCGGTGCGCCGATGCCGACGAAGCAGTTCCGGTGCCCGCGCAGCTCCCGCGCCGCGACGATGCGCATGACCTCTTCGCGCGTGGGATTCATGGCGCGGCGCGCAACGCGCGCAACCACTCGCCGAAGCGTTCCCGGCTCCGGGACACGGCATCCCAGCCGACGTAGAACGCGTTGTCGCGACGGTAGTAGCCCTGCGCATAGGACGGCGCGGCGCCGCCGGGCGCGAGCGCGATGGCCGTGATCGTTCCCGCCGGGAGCACGACGGCGCCGGGCACCGGGGCCAGCTCGTCCACGATCTCCTCGACCGTGACCAGCGCACGCTTCGCGCAATAGACCGCCTCCTTCTGGATCCCGACGATTCCCCAGAGCTGCACGTTGCCCCTCCGGTCGGCGCGCTGCGCGTGGACGACCGTGACATCGGGCCGGTGCGCACGCACGGCGGTGAGGATCTCGCCAGTGAACGGGCAGGTCGTGGACCGGATCTCGGGATTGTGCGCCGGCAGACTCGTGCCACTCCCGGTCCGGAGCACACCGGAGGGGAGCCCGGACGCGCCGGCGACGTAGGCCGCGGCCATCATCGCATGGCTGTACTCGACGAGGGCCAGCGGCCGGGGCCAGCCGTGCTCGACCGCGTCGCGCAACCGGTGGAGCGAACCCACGCCCGGATTGCCGCCCCACGAGAAGACGAGCTTCCGCGCCGCGCCCGCCCCGATCAGCTGGTCGTAGACGATGTCGGGTGTCATGCGGATGAGCGTCAGGTCCGTACGGCCCTGGCGGATCACCTCGTGACCTGCCGCAAACGGGATCAAGTGCGTGAAGCCTTCCAGCGCGACGGTGTCGCCGTCGTGGATGAGTTCGGCGACGGCATCACGGAGGCTCGCAATCCGTGGGGGCATGGGATCAGGAAGCAATCCGGCCCAGCAGTTCGCGCGTCACCGCGATCTCCTCCGCGTTCACCAGGTGCCCCATCCCCGGATAGATGCGCGTCGTGACCTCGGCCCTCATTCGATCGAATACCGACGCCGTCTCGCGCACGCGGGATTCCGGTATGTGCGGGTCGCTGTCGCTGCAGCCGAGGAACACAGGCGCGGAATGGAAGCTGCCGCTCTCGTTCCACGACGTTCCCGGAGGGCCGATCAATCCACCGGAATAGACGACGACGCCGCCGTAGCGCTGCGACCGCCTCTGCGCCGCGGTGCACGCGAGGCACGCTCCCTGGGAGAAGCCGAG
>CAYSWZ010000140.1:0-7242 GCA_964434945.1 uncultured bacterium
GACGTGGCCCGTGCGAGAGGCGCTATTGCGGTGAGGAGGATTCCCCGCGACATGGGCGCGAGCTGGGGCGCGAACGCCACCGGGATCTCGGCGTGCGCGAGGCGGCCGAAGTTGCGCGCCATCTCGGGCACGTGCTGGTGCACCTCGCCCACCTTGTAGAAGCCGGCGCCGCCGTCGAGCTCCGCGAACGACGTGCGGAGCGACGGTGCGCGCCCGGCGCCGGAGACGCCGGAGAGCGCCGTGATGGTGACCGGGCCCGCGAGCCAGCCCGATTCGAGCGCCGGCAGGAGCGACAACGTGGCCGCGGTCGGGTAGCAGCCGGGATTGGCGATGCGCGTGGCATCCGCAATCGTGTCCCGGAACGCCTCGGGCAGGCCGTACGTGTACCCCGGGCCGCCGGCGGTGCCGGTGCCGTCGCGGAAGTCGCTCGAGAGGTCGATCACCAGCGCGGGGCCGTTCGCGAGTTCGGGCACGTCCTGCGCCAGCTTCTTCCACGCGCCGTGCGGCAGGCAGGTGACGAGCGTGTCGAACACGCCCTCGGCGAGGAGGCCGGGCAGCGCGTCGGGCGCGACCGGGACCGGCAGCGCCGTGGCGCGCGCGTCCACGCCCGGGAGCAGCTCGCTCGCGGCGCGGCCCGCGTACTCGCGAGAGACGAGCGCCGCGATCTCGAGGCCCGGGTGCGCGAGCGCCAGGCGCACGAACTCGTGCCCGGAGTAGCCCGAGGCGCCGAGCACCGCGACGCGCGCGGTGCGACCGCGGGCGATGACCGGCGTCGGGGCGGGAGCGGTCGCTTCCGCGGCCACGGGCCGGGTGGCGGGCGTCACGACCGGGGCGGTCACTTGCCGGCCCCGCTGCGGCCGGAGAGGAGATCGAGATGTTTCCGGAACCGGCGCGCCGACGCGGCGTCGCCGAGAATGCAGAGCACCGTGTCGTCGCCGGCCACCGTGCCCATGAGCGCGTCGAAACCGGTGAGGTCGATGGCGCGTGCCACCGCGCTCGCGTGACCGGGCGGCGTCTTCACCACCGCCAGGTTCTGGGCGACGCGCGTCTCGTTGACGAAGATCTTGAGGTCCAGGAGCTGCCGGCCGCGGTCGAGCGCCTCGGTGGCGGGCGTGGGCAGCTCGTACCAGCTGCTGCCGTCGGGCCCGGAGCGCTTCGCGACGCCGAGGCTCCGGAGGTCGCGCGACAGCGTCGCCTGCGTCACCCCGATGCCGGCGCGAGCGAGCGCCGCGGCCAGCTCCTCCTGGCTCGAGAAGCGGCGTCCGCTGAGCATCTGTGCGATGGTCGTGAGCCGGCTGGTGCGCGACACGTGGACCCCTCCGAGGCGGTTGCATAACTATGCGTGGGCGCGAATAAATACACCTTCGGGGGGTGGGGCGCAACAGGGATTTTCCGGGCGTCCCGGCGGGGGCTCGGAACGGGCCGCGCGGGGGCGGAGCGCGGGCGCGGAGGAGGCGCAGTTCGGGCGCGGCGAGCGCTCCGCGCGGGGCCGGGAGAGCGCCGAAACTAATGCAGCACCGCCACCTTGAGGCTCATGACGTCCCCTCCGCGCGTGAGCCGCACGAGGTAGACGCCCGGGGCCAGCGCACGGCGCTCGAGCAGCGTGACCTGGTGCCGGCCGGCGGAGAGCCCGGACAGGTCGCGGAACGCCACGCGGCGGCCCGAGAGGTCGATCAGCTCCAGCGCGCCGCGGGTGTCGCCGCCCGGCAGCGAGAGCGCCACGGACAGGTCCCGGCGCGCCGGGTTGGGCCACGCGCCGAGCAGTGCGAGCGGTGGGGGCGGGCCGCCGGCATCGAGCGTGGCGGGATCCAGTATCGAGAAATCGGCATCACTCGCGTCGGCGAACTGCGCCGCGTGACTGTCCACGACGCGGATGCGCACGGCCTTGCCGTACGGCGCCGTCACCGTGTACGAGTAGCTCGTGCCGGGGAGCCCGCGCGCGAGCGTGCGCCAGTGGCCTCCGCTGTCGTCGGAGCGCTGCACGTCCACGGTCATCACGCCCGCGCCCTTCGTCCAGGTGAGCGTGTGCTCGCTGCCGCCGGCCCAGGTCTCGCCGCCGTTCGGAGCGGTCACGGCGAGCGCGCTCGAGAGCACGCCCGGGCATCCGGCGAGCTGCCGCGTCACCGACTGCGACAGCCGGTTGCACGCCAGCAGGTCCGGCGTGCCGTCCTCGTTGAAGTCGTTCACGGCGATCGCGCCGGGGCTGCTGCCGCCGGTGGCGAAGATCTGGCCCGGCTCGAACGTGCCGTCGCCGTTTCCGAGCAGGATGGTGGTGGCGTTGCTGCTGTTGCTGCTCGCGACCGCCATGTCCGGGATGCCGTTGTGGTCCCAGTCGGCGATGTTGACGGCATCGGGCCCGCCGCCCGCGGTCACCGGGATGGCAGGGGCGAACGTGCCGTCCGGAACGCCCGCGGTGCCGTTGCCGAGGAACACGCTCACCGAGCTCGCGCCCGTGTTGCACACGGCCAGGTCGGCAATGCCGTCGAGGTTGAAGTCGGCGACCGCCATCTGGCTCGGCGCCGCTCCCGTGCTGTAGGAGGGTCCGAGCGTGAACGTGCCGTCGCCCTTGCCTCCGCTGCCGTTGCCGAACAGCATGCGTACACCGCTCCCCGAGACGGCGAGGTCGGTGATGCCGTCGCCATTGAAGTCGTAGGCGAGGAGCCCGCGCGACTGGGAGACCGTGTTCACCGTCACCGGGGCGTCGAACGTCCCGTTCGGGACGCCTGCCGTTCCGAGACCCCGCAGCGTCGCCAGCGACGTCGGGCCACCCGCCACCGCCAGGTCGGCGATGCCGTCCTCGTCGAAGTCCGCGACCGCGATTGCGGTGGGGGCGAAATCCAGCGTGGCGAGCTGCGTGGCGGCTCCAAAGACCCCGTTCCCCACGCCGCCACTGCCCTGCCCGAGGTGGAGCTGGAGCGTGTTGTCGCCCTGAGCGCCGACGATCGCGTCGAGGATGCCGTCGCCATTGACGTCGAGCAGCGCCAGGCAGGCCGGGCTCGCGCCGGTGGTCACGCTGGCGGGCGCGGCGAACGTGCCATTCCCGACGCCGCCACTGCCCTGGCCCAGGAGCGTGACCAGGTTGCCGCCGCCGGTCGTGACCAGCACCACGTCCTGGATGCCGTCCCCGTTCAGGTCCGCGCTCACCGCGGCCGTGGGTTGCGAGCCGACCGTGACCGGCGGGGTCGAGCTGAACGCGCACACCGAGGCCTTGACCTCGCCGCTCGTGGCGGACGAGTCCGCGCTCCGCACCGAGCGCATCCGGTAGTAGTAGGTGCCGAGCCCGGGCGTGTCGAAGTGGGTGAGCGGCGTGTTCCCCAGGTACGTCGGGTTCAGGTCGAGCGGCAGCCGGCTGCGGAGCACGCTGTAGCGGAGGACACCCGAGCTTCCGCCCGGTGTCCACGACAGGCGGACGCCGGTCGAGATGGGAGTGGCGAGCGGGCTCATCGGCGGCGTCGTGTCCAATATGCCGCAACTCGACATGACGCTCCGCATGCGCGACACGCACACCGGGTGGAAGTCGAGCCGGATGCCGTTCGCCACGCCGGACAGGAGGTGGCAGTAGCTCATGATCGTGCCCTTGTCGGGGGGCAGGTGATTCGTGTAGGTGGCGCAGCCTCCCTCGCTCGCCTGGCACGAGTCGAGCGTGGTGTGGGCCGGGATGCGACCTTCCGCCGCCCACTCGCAGCTGTGCGTGTGGTAGGAGCCGAAGTTGTGGCCCAGCTCGTGCGCGATCACCTCGACGTCCCAGGTCGAGGTGGCGGTGGGGTAGGCGTACGCCGCGTCGATCGCACTCACGCCATAGCCGGGCGCGTTGCCGCACACGGCGTCGATGTAGGCGATGCCGCCGCCCAGGGCGCGGCCCGAGATCAGGTGCGCCACGTTGCGCGTCACGCTCCCCATGTTGGCGGACCAGTAGTTCTGGAACTCGGTCAGCTCGGCACTCGTCGTCGGCTGCGTGTAGGGATCGGACGACGTGGTCCACAGGTTCACGTACGGGAAGTGGAGCGTGGCCTCGAGGTCGCGCTCGTAGATCAGGTTCACCGTGCCGAGCACGGTGAGGATGTACGAGGTCGCGGCGTTCAGGTCACCGCCGAACTTGACGCCGTAGATCTCGTAATCGCAGTCCACCGCGACGTTGAAATCGAAGCGCACCCCTGTGACCTGCGTCGCCTCGGGGCCGGCGGTCCGGGCTTTCTCCAACCCGCCGGCGCGCTCGGGATGGGGCACGGTGTACTGCTGCTCGTTGTCGGCGTTGATGCCGCACTCGAACCGCGACGCGGCCTCGGCGAGCGAGCCCTCCGGGGCGAACGCGTGGACGCCGAGCCCGCCCGGGGCGTGCGTGCTCATCCGCTGGGTCGGCGACAGCGTCCAGCGGCGCCCGTCCCGTTCGACCGTTCCGAGGACGCCGCTCGCGCCCATGGAGAGGACCACCCAGCTCGTCGGCTCGCCCGCGACGTGTCCTTTATAGAGGGAGACGTCGGGTTGGAACGCGTGCCGGCCGGCGTTGTCCGTGTAGGTCACCGACGCGCCCGGCGGGAGCAACTCGAGCGGCTCCAGGTCCAGGTCCACACTGCCGCCACTCGAGTCGGGCACCGAAAGCCGGCCGCCGCCCGCGGCACGGAACGCGGCAATGGCGTCTTCGTCGACGCTCAGGAACGTGGCGCCCGGCCCGGGGCGGACTGCAGGCCCACTCGTGGCCGAGGTGGCGGCGAGGAGCCGGGCGCTCGTGACGCCGAGGCGCGAGAACACCGGGGCCGCGACGGCGGGCGACTGGGACACCGCGAGCAATGCAGCCGGAAGGATCGTCAGGATGCCGAGCGCGAGAATGTCGCGGGCGGGCAGGGAACGCATTCAGGGCGCCTCTTAAGAGTGTGAGCAAGAGTCGTCTAGAGCGCGCCTCGGGGACGGGGCGGGCGCCTGGATGGTCGAGTGTGATGACACAAGTGTAGGGGAATCCCGGCCCGGCGCACCACCCCGGCTTTGGCTCGACTGTGGCTCGCGGCTCCGTGCCGGGTGCGACGCGCTACCTCACCAGGTGGACCCTGGCGGAGGCGTTGTGGCCGGCCTGGCGCACGGTGAGAATGTAAAGCCCCTGCCGGAGCCCGTGGCCGACCTGCAACGTGAACGTGTGCGGACCCGCCCCGGGATTCACGGTCTGGCGGAGCACTTCGCGACCGGAGATGTCGAACAGGATCAAGTCGGCGGGTTCGTCCGTGGCCAGCGAGAAGCTGGCGACGAACGAGCTGCCGGTGACGGGGTTGGGGCGCGGCGGGGCCATGGAGAGCGGGAACGTGCTCGGCAGGAACACCCGCACCTGGCCATAGAAGAGCTCGATGCCGTTCGTGAATCGTCCGAGCCGGTAGGCGTACACGTGATCGCCGACGACGGTGGTGTCGGTGTAGCCGAGCGACCCGCCGCCGTCGAACTGCACCAGCTCGACGTACTGGTAGGGCCCGTCGTCGTCGGAGCGATAGAGCCGCATGGTGAGCGTGTCGGGCGGCGTGGCGAGCCACGACATGGCGATGCTGTTCCTGGCGAGCTGGACGTTCCGGAACGCGACCTGCGTGCCGTTCGGGATGATCGGGATCTGCGCGGTGAACACGTCGGGATCTCCGCGCCGGGCGTCGGACCACGTGGTCACGATCTGGGACGTCGTCGCGACGAGCGACATGTAGTCGCCCTGGTTCGGGATGATGTCCGTGAGCGCGTTGGTCCAGTCGGAGAGCGTGTCCGCGAGCGCGCCGATCGTGGTCCACCCGACTCCCCCATCCCCCGAGCGCGACAGGTAAACGCCCGCCTCGCCGCCATTCTTCTGCGGCGCCGAGTCGCGGTAGTCGTACCACGAGCAGTAGACGCCGCCGTCGGGCGCCACGGCCACCTCGGGCGTGAAATCGTCGTAACCGATGGCCTCATCGTAGTTCACCCACGCGGGATCGGACCAGTGCAGCCCATCGTCCGACCAGCCCACGAAGATGTCGCGCTGGTCGCGGCCACGCTCGACGCCGCGCGTCACGAACCCCGTGCGCAGCCGGTAGGCGCCCGCCCCGTCGGAGCCGGGCCCCGGGGAGACGCGGATGAAGTAGGTGCCCGCTGACGGAGCGGTGAACATCCACCCCGTCGGGAACCCGTCGGGAGACCCCGGCACGGGATTCACCCGGCTGTCGACCACGGTGTAGGTCAGCGACGTCACGCCGTTCGTCGCCAGCAGCTCCAGGCTGAGCGGACCGGAGGCGACCGAGTCGGCAGCGACGACGATGCTCTGTCCCGTCGTGAGCGGGATGGCGAAGTAGTCGAGATCAGCCAAGCTGCTCACGTCACCACGCAGTGTCTGGTTCACGAGCGCCGGCGTCGCGGTCCCGGAGCTGCCGTTCGGTTCGACCTCGGTGAGATCGCCGCCCTGGCCCAGGTTGAACACCTGCGAGAGCCAGTTCATGGACTCCGCCCAGGAGAGGTAGAAGCGGCCGCGATTCACGCCCTGGCTCCGGTCCACGGCGATGCCGGGGAAGTCGACCGAGTTCGGCCGATTGAACCCGGGGGATCCGGTGCCGAAGTTCGTGTAGAGCGACTCGGCGGTGACCGGGCTCGAGAACGTGACCCCGCCATCGAGCGAGCGGCACACCCGGTAGTAGTCCGAGAATCCCGCGCCGATCAGCTCGTACACCACCAGCAGGCGACCGTCGCCGTCCACAATCGGTCGCGAACCCTGGACGAAGCCCAGCTCGGCCACGGTGTTGAGCGAGATCTGCCTCGGAGTGGACCAGACCGCGGCGTTGCTGTCCGCCCACTGGAAATCGATCACGTCGCCGCCGGCCGGAAAACGCGAATAGGTGAGGTAGACGCGACCGCTCACGGAGTCGGCGACCACCCACTCCTTGTCGGGCTCCTGGAAGGGCAGGTCGCTCGCGATCGCTGGCGTGCCCCACTGGAACGCCAGCCCGACCCAGCGACCCTTGATCACCCCGACGCCACTCCGGGGGACGCCGTCCTCGGTGTAGTCGCAGAGCGCACTGAAGTACACGGCCCCGGTCTTCCCGTTCGTCGCCAGAACGGGGTCGCTCGTCCAGCGGAATCCGGAGAGGGTGTGTCCGGGTGGTGCAGCAGCCGACGTCGGGAACACGCCTTGATCGATCCACGACTGGCCACCGTTGACCGACGTCGCCCAGCCCTGGCTGCCGCCCGGGTTGGTGAAGCCCTTGCTGTCATTCCACGCCGCGACCATCAGGTCCCCGAGCGCCGAGACCG
>CAYSWZ010000141.1:0-30550 GCA_964434945.1 uncultured bacterium
GGAATGGAAGCTGCCGCTCTCGTTCCACGACGTTCCCGGAGGGCCGATCAATCCACCGGAATAGACGACGACGCCGCCGTAGCGCTGCGACCGCCTCTGCGCCGCGGTGCACGCGAGGCACGCTCCCTGGGAGAAGCCGAGCAGCAGGACGCGATCGGCCGGTGTTCCGGCGGCGAGCACCTCGTCGATCAAGGAGTGGACGACGGAGATGCCCGACGTGATCCCCGGCTCGTTCGCCGCGATCGGCGCCATGAAGCTCTGCGGGTACCAGGTGCCGCCGGCGGCGGCCGGGGCAAGGTAGGCCACTGCCGGATGCCCGATCTCCGGCACCAGGTCGAGGATGTTCTCGGGCGCCGCACCGCGGCCGTGGATCATGATCACCGCCGCGCGAGCCGTCCCGAGCGGCGCCCCCTGGCGGACGATGCGCTGACCGGCATGGGGCGGAATGGGTTCGGTCACGGGAGATTCACCCCTCGCAGGGCGGGAACGCCGGTGCGATGACTGCAGCCCGCGGGGAAGGTTCGCCACGATGCTCCGTGAGCGCCCCTTCCCCCGAGCAAGCGGGCTGCTACTTCTTGCCTCCTCCCGGCGCGCCGCCCGGGGGAACTTCCCAGGCGGGCGGCGGCGGGAACGCGATGTTCGCACCCGTCGGCTTCTGGCCGGGCGGGATGCGGTCGAGATTCTTGTGCTTCACCGGCGGGAGGCTCTTCAGGTAGGACGCGATGGCAATCGCGTCATCCTGGTCCAGGATGTTCGAGTAGTTCTGCCACGGCATGATCGCGGCGAGTTGGACGCCACTCGGGGTATTGCCGGAACGCAGCGCCGTCACGATCTGGTCGATCGTCCAGCTGCCGATTCCCGTCGCCGAGTCGGGTGTCAGGTTCCGCGCGTGGACGACTCCCCACGGGCCGACCCAGCCGAGCTCGCTGCCCGACAGTCGCCGCAGCGTGTCGGGCGCGCCATAGAATGTGCCCGGCGTATGGCAATCGTTGCAGCTCATGATGGTGACCAGGTAGCGGCCCCGGACGACGGGGTCCGGCTTCGCCGTCGCGGTGGCGCTCGGCGGGCTCGATGCGCATGAAAGTGACAGAAGACTGAGCGTGACCGCGGCCGCGGTGAAGAGCGTACCGATGAGCCTCCTCCGACGCATCACGAGATCCTCCGGGAAACTGGTTGAAATCGCACGACGACATGGGCAGGCATCCTTGTGAAGCTGCGGCCCCCGGCCCGCCCGGGAGGGGCGTGCACGATCAGGCGGCTGGCTTCGGCTTGGACCTGCCCATGCTCCCGAACATCATGCCGAGCAGGAACCACACGAAGAGGACGAGCCCCAACCCGGCACCGTAGGCCAGGTGCGCGACGTGGGTCGCCTGCGTATTGAACCCGCTGAGCGCGGCGGGCGGGACGACTCTGCGGAACAGGCGAAAGAACCACTCACCCGCGCCGATGCCGAGCGCTTCGCTCAAGACGAGGAGGAGGATCGTCGTTACGGCCTTGTATTTCATGGGGCTTCTCCATGCGCGGGGACCGATGGCTCCCATCGAACGCCGGGTCGCGGGGCTTCGCGAGGTTGCCGGGCGCTCGAGCCCGAGTCTACTGGAACGGGACGCTCGTTGCTCACGGTCCGAGCGGCTCGTCACCGGCCGGGTCTCGCGCGGGCGGAAAACGAAGAGCCCCGAGAGCGTCCGCCCTCGGGGCCCTGCGACAGCGGAGAGGCCGCGGATGGCCCGCGGCCGCGCACCTCACGCCTCGCCTTCACCCCCGGTCATCGCCGCGGCGAGGAGCTTTCTCGCCACCGCACGCCGGACTGCGCGCCGCACGAGCGCCTTCTTCACGACCCGGCGCCTCACGGCCTTGCGAACCACCCGGCGCCTGATCGCCTTCTTCGCGACCCGACGGCGGACGGCCTTGCGCACGACGCGGCGACGGACGGCCTTCTTCGCGACCCGACGGCGGACGGCCTTGCGCACGACGCGGCGACGCACGGCCTTCTTCGCGACGCGGCGACGGACCGCCCGTCTCCTTCTCCTGGCTGCCATCTTGAAACCCCCTGGTGTGAGATGAGAAACCAACGCCGAGCAATCGGTCCGGTTCACGGCGTGAACGATCCACGCGAACCGGGCAAATCATCTCTGACGCTTGACGCAATGAGCCACGACCAATGAAGCCACTTCCATGCCAATCAGTTGAGCGCGGTGCGACGAACTGACATCTCCTGCCAGCGCAATCGGTTAGTCGGAAGTCGTGCGCGGCTGCCGACGACGCTCCGCGCGTGAACTTCCGAACCGGTGTCCGGTTTGGGTACACGCCGCAGCCTGATCGTTGTATCCGATTGAAGCGTCGCCATTTACTGTGAGCGATCTGGCTGCCAATTTCTCGTACACATATCAATAATGTGTACAGGGTCGCGTTCGCTCGTTCGCCGACCATCGAGCTTCAGTCCGGGAGCGGCTCGAGATACGGTCTCCGGGCGGGAATCGTCCGTCCTCGACGCGGTCAGGACGTGCCGTGAATCGAGTCCAGCTCCGGGAGCATGACGATCCCGGCCTGATCATCCGACGAAGTGTGCGCCACCAGGGCCGTGCACGGAATGTCCGAGCGGTTCATGACGCGGTGGGGTGTGTCGGATGGAATGTAGATGTATTCGCCGGAGCGGGCTGCGAGATGCTGCTCGAGCCGCGCGCCGAAGAACATCTCCGCCTCCCCCGAGAGAACGTAGACAGCGGTCTCGATACCCTCGTGCAGATGCGTCTTCGCCCGCGCGCCGGGCGGGAGCGTGACGACCGCCATGCAGATCGCCCGGGAGCGCGCGGTCGTGCCGGTGAGACCGGCGAGGTAGGTGAACCCCTGTCGCCCCTCGTAGGGCTCGCCCGTCCGGATCACTCGACAGGTCGCTGGTTCCATCGTCAAGTCCCCTCGGGGCCGGTCGTGCGGGCCGGCTGCCGCGCTCCGTGCACCGCGAAGACCCTCGCGCCGCCCTCTCAGCGCACAAATCGTTCGCGCACGCGGGCCACAATCTGGGGCTCCGTCATCTTGTCCGCCGCCTCGACGCCGACGACGCGGGCGCCGAGCCCGGCGCGCTCGAGGTGCGCCTTGAGCTGCAAACGGGCCTCCCCGGGCCCGAGAACGAGAATGCCCTCTGCATCGCGAACGCAGCTGACGACCTCGTCGTAGTACCGGGCGAGCTCGCCTTCGAAATGCCGCTCCCGCGTGTCCTCTCCCGCACCCTCCCGCGAGCCGCTGGTCCCCGAGCCGCCGGAATAGCGGACGTGCTTCGCCACGCCGGAGTCGACCCGTCGCGTCGTCTCTCCCTGGTCCGAAATCGTGACGACGACCGCCTTCCGGTGGTCGATCCACAAGCCCGCATGTGTCCTCACGACCCGTCCCCCTTCCCCGTTCCGCTCCACGGCGCTCCACGCACAGGTATACACCCGTCTCGCCGCACGGTCACTCCGCCGCGAAGCGCCGGTAGAACAACGTCTTCACGGCCTGGACCATGGCCAGGTACGCCGCCACCATCCCCGCCAGGATCAGGAAGAACAGCCCCGGCAGCGTCACGAACCCGAGCCGGGCGCCCAGCGGGGTGAATGGCAGCGCCGTCGCGACCGCGACGACCGCGAGCGAGGTCAGCAGCAGGATCGCGCTGGGTCGCGACCGGAACGGATTGCCCCGCGTCCGGATCACGAAGATGACCAGCACCTGCGTGGCGAGCGACTCGACGAACCAGCCGGTGTGGAACAACTGCTCTCCCGCGTGGAACACGCGCCGCATCACGTAGAAGGTGAGGAAGTCGAACACCGAGCTCACCAGCCCGACCACGATCATGAAGTTCCGGATGGACGCCATGTTCCAGTGTCGCGGCCGTTCGAGGACTTCGGGGTCGACGCTGTCCATGGGGATGGGAATCTCCGAGACGTCGTAGAGGAAGTTGTTCGCGAGAATCTGCACCGGGAGCATCGGCAGGAACGGCAGGATCAGGGTGGCGCCCGCCATGCTGAACATGTTGCCGAAATTGGAGCTCGTTCCCATCATCACGTACTTCATGATGTTGCCGAACGTGCGCCGGCCTTCCAGCACTCCGCGATGCACGACCCCGAGGTCCTGGTCCAGCAGGATCAGGTCCGCGGCTGCCTTCGCCACGTCCACCGCGCCTTCGACCGAGATGCCGACGTCGGCCGAATGGAGCGAGGGCGCGTCGTTGATGCCGTCCCCCATGTAGCCCACGACATGGCGCCGGCTCCGGAGCGCCTGGATCACGCGGTTCTTCTGCGGTGGGGTGACGCGGCAGAACAGATTCGCGGTCTCGACCCGGATGGCGAGCGCCGGGTCGGTCATCGCGTGGATCTCGTTCCCGCTCAGCACCCCGTCGACCGGCAGCCCCAGCTCGCCGCACAGGTGCTGGGTCACGAGCTCGTTGTCGCCGGTCACCACCTTCACCGTGACGCCGATCGAGGTCAGCGCGCGGAGCGCATCGGCCGCGCTCGCCTTCGGCGGATCCTCGAACGCCAGCAGCCCGGCGAGGACGAGCTCGGTCTCGTCGTCCACGACTGCGTGGACCTGGTCGCGCGCGGTTTCCTTCCATGCGATCCCCAGCACCCGGAAGCCGTCCCGGCTCAGCGCCTCGAAGGATTGCCCGATGCGCTGCCGCATCGCCTCGTCGAGCGGCAACAGCTGCCCGGGTCCGGCCGCCTCGTAACGGGTCGAGTGCGCGAGCACGTCCTCGAACGCCCCCTTGAGGACGAGCAGCCGCTGCCGCCCGTTGTCGGCGAGCACCGAGATCCTCCGCCGTTCGAAATCGAATTGCACCTCGTCGATCTTCCGCCATTCGTGGATGTCGACCTCGGTGTGGCGGAGGATCGCCTCGTCCAGAGGGTTCTTGAGTCCCGATTCCATCGCGCTGTTGAGGTAGGCGAGCTCCAGCGCTCGCGCGCTCTCCCCACCGAGTGGATCGAGGTGCTTCTCGAGGCGGATCTGCGCCTCGGTGAGCGTTCCGGTCTTGTCGGTGCAGAGCACGTCCATGCTGCCGAGATCGTGCACCGCCGGCAGCCGGCGGACGATGACGCGTTCCTTCGCCATGCGCAGGGCGCCGCGGGCAAGGGTCACCGAAACCACCATGGGGAGCAGTTCGGGCGTGAGCCCGACCGCGAGCGCCACGGCGAACAGGAACGACTCGAGCCATGGGCGGTGGAAGAAGGCGTTCACGAGGATGACGAACAGCACCATGAGGATCGCGAGGCGCAGGATGAGCAGGCCGAAATTGCGAATGCCGCTCTCGAACGCCGTCGCCGGCGGCTTGGCCGCCAGCGTGTCGCTGATCTCGCCGAGCGACGTCTCCGGTCCGGTCCGGCACACCAGCAGCGAAGCCGTTCCGCTGATCACCGAGGTCCCCATGAACGCGGCGTTCGAGGCCGCGCTGAGGTCGGCGGGCGCCTCGTCGAGTCCGCCGGCGTGCTTCTCGACGGGATAGGCTTCGCCCGTCAGCAGCGCCTGGTTGACGAAGCACTCGTGGGCCTCGAGGACACGGCCGTCGGCGGGAATGAGACCGCCGGGCTCGAGCAGCACCACGTCGCCGGGGACGATGTCCTCCGCAGGGATTTCCACCGGACGGCCGCCGCGGACGACGCTGGCACGGAGCGAAACCGACTGCCGGAGTCGCTCGGCGGCCTGCCCGGCCCGGTATTCCTGGACGAAGTCCAGCGTGACGCTGAGCACCACGACGCTCGTGATGATGACGAAACTCGCGACGTCCCCCGTGAACGCGGAGATGGTCGCGGCCGCGAGCAGGAGGATGATGAGCGGATTGCCGAACCGGGACAGCAACTGCAGCACGATCGCCCGCTCGTGCGGGGGCTTGAGGACGTTCGGACCGTGAACGGCCCTGCGCCGCGCGGCCTCGTCATCGCTGAGGCCCTTGCAGTCGGTGCGGAGCTCCGCCTGGAGCGAGGGGAGATTGGACTGCCAGAACTCCCCGGGACCTTCTACGACGGGCTGGCTCACCGGGCGGACCATGGCGACGGCCGGCCGGCGGGCACGAGTCTCACGATGAGCGGCCACGCAGCTCGCATCGGTGCCCCCGCGGATCACACGCAATGTTCGACAGCATCCCGAATCCCGCCGCGCAATATCCGGCGGGTGCTCGGGGCAGTCAAACGGCGGCTCTCCGCGGGCGCGGGGTCCGGCGGGTCACTTCGACCTCGAGAACTTCTGCGTGAGGGCGAACCCTTCGATCTCGAGTCGCGCGAAGTGGAGGCCGCCCGTACGGCCTGCCCGTTCGCCCGACCGATTCGTCTCGAGTGAGCCGCGGATCGGATGGCCCTGCCATGAGCCCGGTTCGGCAGGATGCGCCGGGCCTCGAGACGACGACGGTGGCATGACGCGAGCGGGACACCCTTCGTCGGTCGTGCGCCGAGGGGCGGCGTTCGTTGATTACCGGGTGGTCAGTTGATTCCGAATCGAGTTT
The DNA here is from genome assembly GCA_964434945.1 of uncultured bacterium. Classification (GTDB taxonomy): domain Bacteria; phylum Eisenbacteria; class RBG-16-71-46; order RBG-16-71-46; family RBG-16-71-46; genus JAIOPA01. The sequence continues at coordinate 6,461 of CAYSWZ010000141.1, forward strand.
CTCCGGTTCCGATTCCGTATTCGGGCATCGGAGAGTTCATATCCGGGACGCGGCCGTATTCGGTAGAGATTGACCAAGGGAGACTGACATGAGACCCAACCGCTCAGTTCTCGCGATTGCCGTCGTGTCCACGATTCTCGCGGCGTCCGCAATGGTGGGCTGCAACGGTCCGACGAGCCCCTACGGTGGGGGTTCCACGGGCGGCTCGGGCTCCGGCGGCACCGCGTTCAACTCGGGCAGCTTGAACGCGCCGGCCAGCTACGTTCACGTCTTCGCGTCCGCAGGCAGCGTCGGCTATCACTGCAATTTCCACCGGAGCATGGGGATGACGGGAGACGTCTCCGTGGTTGCCGGGGCCGCGGACTCGGCCGTGGTCATGGCGAGCGGAACTTCGTTCACACCGGCGACGGTGAGCATCAAGCCGGGTGGCTACGTGCACTGGATGGTCACGTCCGGGACGCACACGGTCACCAGCGACTGACGGTCGCGCGGAGCCGTCGGGCGACGGCCGGGAATCGAGCCGCCCGAGGGCCCGGCGAGCGCGGGACCGTGCGCCGTGCCGGGATCCGGTGTGCCGTGAGTCGATCGCGGGCAACGGGTGCAGCCGGAAGCGTGCCCGCTTTGCCCGCCCGCGGAATGGGCCTAGTATGCGCGCCGCGTCACGCACCGCCGCTCGCTCGAGTACCACCCGCCGCCGAGGACCATGCGCGCGAAAACAGAGGCATCGGGCTGCCGCCGGGTTACGCACTCGAGTGCGCCCGCGGTCCCCGGCCGGCGTCTCCACGCCGGGATCGCACTCGTGACCCTCGCCCTCTGGGCCGCCGGCGCGCACGCGCGTCCGAAGACGGATGAGGTGGTGATCTCCAACGGCGACCACTTCACGGGTGAGGTCAAGTCTCTCGACCGGGGCCGGCTCCGCCTCAGCACCGACAATGCCGGGGACGTCTACGTCGAGTGGGACAAGATCCGCCGGCTCGCTTCGAGCGCGGTATTCGACGTCGAGACCGCTTCCGGCCGTCACGAGGTCGGCTCGTTGCACGGCACGGCGGAGGACGGCAAGCTGCACGTCGTGGGCGAGCGCGACTCTTCCGCGCTCGGCTTCGACTCCGTGGTGCGCATGGTCCCGCTGCAAGCCACGTTCTGGGGAAAGATCGACGGCTCGGTGGACGTGGGCTCGAGCTTCGCCCTTGCCAATCACCTCTCCCAGTTCAACACCGCGATCAGCGCGACCTACCGGGAGCGCTGGTTCTCGCTGGGGATGGATGCGAACTCCACCTTCATTCACCAGGACAACGTCCCGGACACGCGCCGCGGAACCCTGGGGCTCACCTATTCGCGGTTCTTCGAGAATCGCTGGCAGGCCCAGGGAGCACTTCGACTCGAGCGGAACGACCAGTTGGGCCTCGACCTTCGTGCCGGCGCGGACGGCGGTATCGGACGCTACCTGGTCCAGAGCAACAGCACGCTGCTCGACATCGCAGCCGGTTTGAGCGCGAACCGGGAGCACCGGTCGGACGGAAGCTCGGTTTACAATCTCGAAGGCATTGTCACCACCGAGTTCTCCAACTTCGTCTACGACTCTCCCAAGGTGAACGCGGACGCCTACGTGCGCGTCTACCCGAGTTTCACCAATTGGGGCCGCGTTCGCCTCGAGGCGAGTGCGGTGGTGAAGCGCGAAGTCGTGAAGGACCTGTTCGTGGGCCTGAACGGGGTCGAGAGTTACGACAACCAGCCCCCCGAGGGAACGACAAACACCGACTGGAACGTCTACCTGTCGCTCGGATGGACCTTCTGAAGCTCGACGCGCGGCGGGCCGGGTCCGCGCGACCCGCCCGGGCGATGACCGGCCCGGGCTCACCGATTGCAGGAGGATGGATGACGACGGACCGCAGGATGATCGGGCGCGTGTCGTGGTGGGTGGCGGTGATGGTGTGCGTGATCACGATTCGCCTGCCGATCGCGACCGGCGCCGAGACGCATGCCGCGGCGGGAACGGTCGAGGCCCCGACGGCGAACGCGGCCCTCACGCAGTTGATCGACGGCAATCGCCGCTTCGTCGCCGGAAAGCCCTTGCACGGACGGCAGAATGCCGCCTACCGCAGTGGCCTGACCGCCTCCCAGCACCCGGTGGCGACCATCCTCGGCTGCAGCGATTCGCGGGTCCCGGTCGAGCTGCTGTTCGATCAGGGCTTCGGGGATGTGTTCGTGGTCCGTGTCGCCGGGAACGTCGCCGGCACGAACGAACTGGGCAGCATCGAGTACGCCGTGCACCATCTTCACACGCCGCTGATCGTGGTTCTGGGCCACGAGAGCTGCGGAGCGGTGACCTCCGCGTTCCTGTCCGAGGAGGATCGGTCGCACGAGGCGAAGGCCATCCAGGAACTCCTGACCCAGATCGAACCGGCGCTGACCGGGGTGGATCCGAAGCTCAGCCAGGCGGAGCGCGTGCACGACGGTGTCGAGGCGAACGTGCGCCAGTCCGTGAAGCAACTCCTGGCGACCAGCGAGCTCATGCAGCCGCACGAGGGCGCCGCCCCGGAGATCGTCGGAGCCGTCTACGATCTCGAGACCGGCAAGGTCAGGATCCTCAAGTAGGCGCTCCCGCGGTTCGTGATCCCGTGGTCGATCGCTCGTGAGCCGCACCGGTCGCGGTCCGCCCCACCCATCCCTGGAGACGTCCCGATGCGGAGTCCCTTCCTCCCTGTGCTGCTCGCACTCTCCTCCCTGCCGCTCCTCGCCGGGCGGGTTGGAGCGGACGAGGCGAGCGAAGCTCCGAAGCCGATCAAGGCCACGATGAACCTCGGCTACGTCCAGACCGGCGGCAATACCGAGGTGGTCACGATGCTCGCATCCGACAAGATCGCGTGGAAGACGGGCGCCTGGGTCTACACGCAGGACGCCGAGGCGGTGTACGGCAGGAACCAGGGCACCGAGAACGCCGGGCGCTACAACCTCGAGCTGCGTGCCGACGACGGCCTGTCGGCGGGCCTCTCGCTCTATGGGCTCACGTCGTACAAGCGCAACACGTTCGGCGGAGTGGAACACCAGTTCGACGAGGGCGTCGGCGCGGTCTATCACGCGATCATCCCCAAGCCCCAGCTTCTCGACCTCGAGCTGGGATTCGGGCTGCTCCAGCGCCGCACGACGGAACCCCGCGACGAGAACTTCTCGACCGGACGGGTGGCGGCGCTCTACAAGTATTTCTTCGCGGGCAAAGCGACATTCCAGGCTTCCAGCGACTGGGTCGTCGACCTCCAGCACACCGACAACAGCGATGTCGAAGCGGTCGCGAAGCTGACGGCCCCGCTCGCCACGGGCCTCTCCATCAACCTGGGATACGACGCGCAGTACCGGAGCCAGCCGCTGCCGGGACTCGAGCGTCTCGACTGGACGGTCTCCACCGGCCTGCAGCTCAGCTACTGATGCCCGGCGCCGCCAACCCACCGGCGGCTGACCGGGATGCTAGCGTCCGTCGAGTGCCATCTCGACCCGGACCTCGGTTCCGGCCGTGCGCGTGGGTTCGCGGGCGTCGACGATGAAGATCTGGCCAGGGTCCGCGCCGAACGCGACGACCCGGTCCTTGACGGCAAGCGCCCGGTCGCGGCCGAGCTGCGGGAGCGCAGCCGGGTCGAGCTTCGTCGCCGCGATCAGGCGCTGCTCCATCTCCGCCACCCGTGCGGCCTCGGCCGCGACGGCGAGACTGTCCACCTCGCCACGCTTCGGCTTCCGTGCGGTGGAGCGTGCCACCGGTGGCGGCGCCGCGCCGAAGTCCGAGAGGTAGAGTTTCTCGACGATCCGCGCGCGCTCCTCCGCCGTGGCCGGGGCTCCCGGCGCAGGCGGGTGCTTGCCGTGCTTCGCACGGTCGGCATCGAGCGCGGCCCGGAGCCGGTCGTCGAAATGGGCACGGGTGAGCGCTACCGAGTCGGCGAGCGCGTCGTAGACTGCCGGGATGTCGAGCCGGAGCTGCGGCCGGTCGGAGAGCGCCTTCGCGAGCTTCCGGACCTTGCCGACCTCGAGCGAATCGATCGCGCTCACGCCCGCCGGGAACTCGACCACGCCCAAGTCCTCGTTCTCTCCCCCGCCGATGAGCGCGCCGAGGGCCTTGAACGGCGAGGTCACCGCCTTCGTCACCAGGTTGAGGAGCACCTTGATCAGGATGCGCCCGATGCTGAACTTAGGATCGTCGAGGCTGCCCTTGACCGGCAGGTCGAGATCGATGTTGCCGTTCCGATCCTTGAGCAGCGCAATGGCGAACCGCACCGGCAGATGCGTGGCCTCGGGGCTGTCCACCTTCTCTCCGAGCGTCAGCTGCTCCATCAGGATCTTGTTCTCGCCGAGGAGCTGGCGACCGTCCACCACGTAGTGGAGGCCGAGCGAGAGCTTGCCGCGCGTGATGCGATAGCCCATGAACTTCCCGGAGTAGGGCGTGAACGTGGTGAGCTCGATGTGCTGGAACGACGTGCTCACGTCGGTGTGCCCGCCCGGCGACAACGGGTTGAACGCGCCGCGCACGCTCACGGGTGCGTAACGATCCACCTGGCCGTCGAGCGAGATCTCCCCCCCGGTCGCCTGCAACGAGGACAGCCCGCGGATGGTGCCGTTCAGCTCCTCGATTCCGGTGGAGAAGCTCGGCGTCAGCGACAGGTCCGAGAAGTAGGCGGAACTGTTACGGATGTTCACCAGGTCGATCCTCGCCACGAGCGTGTCGGTCGAGTCCACCTTGAGCGAGGAGTAGCCCGCCGAGGAATCGGGCGGCAACCCCACCGTGGCGAGGTTCGGGATGCGATCCGGACCGACCACGACGCGAGCAAACCCGCCGTCCACGTCCACCTGCTTCGTCTCGATCCGGGTCGGGGCGGTTTCGTAGCGCAACTGGGCGAGCCGAAGCGACTTCCAGCGCAGGAGATCCTGGTGGAGCTGCTTGTCCACGCTGTGGAAATCGCGGACCTCGGCGCTGCCCTCGTAGCGGAGGAGCGGCGCCTTCGGCCCCAGGGCGTTGAATCGGAGCCGGCCCCTGCCAAACGCGGTGCCGCCCAGGATCACGACGCGATTCACGTGGTCCATGTACGGCTGGAGCGCACTCAACGGGAAGCGCTCGATGCCGAGCTGGAGATCGGCGGACGGCTTCAGCGGATCGATCTTCCCCTCCAGCGTGCAGCTCCCGGCATCGAACAAGCGTGCCTGGGCGCGAAGCGCGGCCTGCGCGCCGGGTTCCGTACTGAGGTCGGACACCGAGGCCGCGACGTCGTTCAGCTCGAACACCGCCGGGGGGCCGACCTGCCGGTCCTCGTAACGCACGGCCACTCCCCGTGCACCCAGTCTGGAAATTCGGAAAGTCCATGCCGGCGCCGCGGGGTCCGCGGGCGGCGCCCACGCCTCGAGGTTGAGGTGGCCGTTGCGCTCCATCCACAGCGTGGCGGCGCCCCCCGCCACTCCCACCGAGTCGAAGCTCATCTGCGCGTGGGCGAGGTCCGCATGACCCCCGCGAACGTGCGCCTCCTGCAGCACGATCACGGTCGTGTCCCCCGTGCGATTCGCGAGCGTCCAGTCCCGGAGGTCCGCGTGCAGGCCCTCGAGCGACATCGCGGTCGGCGTCGAGCCCGCGTCCACGCGGTAACGCGTGCCGAGGTCGGCGCTCCCGCGCGGCATCGAGAAGCGGAGGGCGCTCCCGAGCAACCGTGTCAGCGTGGCGGCCTGGAGATTCTTCAACTCCAGCGATCCCTCGGAGTGGAACGGCACGAGCGCGAACGACCCCTGCCAGTGGAGACTTTCCGCCGCAGCGGTCGCGGCGTGCAGGTCGAAGTCGTTGTTCGCGCCGCGCCGGGTGCGGAAGTCCGAGAGGCGGAGGTCGACCGGATGCGCGCCCAGCTCGAGCACCGGCTCGCGCCCGCGGTCGGCGAACGAGAGCGTTCCGCCGGTGATCTCGAGGTGGTGCACGTGCAGCGAGACTGCGCTCGTGTCCACGCTCTTCGTGGTGTCCGCCCGGAGCAACTCCGCCAGGTCGAGTCCGCCATTCGCGCGTACCTCGACCGAGACGAGCGGCTGGTCGAGCCGCAGCCGAGCGAGCGTGATCCCGCGTTCGAACAGCGAGCCCAGCGGGTCGAAGCGAACGTAGAGACCGTCGAACCCGAGCACGTGCCGGCCGTCCGCGCGGTCGAGTCCGAACCGTCGGAGGTGGAGCGACAGGTTGAGCGGATTGACCGTCACCCGTTCGAGTGTCGCGGCTCGCGTGAAGTGCTCGGACGCAGCCCGCAGCACCGCCCCGCGGATCATGGCGGGGGCGACCAGGAACCCGAACGCGAGATACGCGGCGACGAGGCTGGCGAGTGTCACACCGAGCCAGAGCGGTAGTCGTAGCGGTTTCATTCGATTTCCCTCACCTTCCCGGGGCCTGAACGTGGCTGGGAGGGCTCGGTGTCATGGGAAGTCGTGACGCACGAGGACCTGGCTCGGCTCGGCATCGATCCTCTCGTGGGCGGGAACCCGCCACTCAGGGCTTCATGAGGTGTTCGTAGATCAGTTCGTACGCCTCGGAGCTGACGCCGTGCGTTCCCCGGAACGGGTAGTCGCACAGGACGATCATGAAGACGAGCAGTCCCATCATGCAGGCGAGCAGCGCCACCATGAGCTGGTGCATCCGCGGGTTCCGGACGTCGAAGAAATAGGAAGCAAACAGTCCGATCAGCCCGCCGCACAGCACCACGGCCCACAGCGCCGGAGGCAGTCCCGAGTTGATCGCATCGAGGCGCAGCCGCCGGGCCAGGACCACGCTGTTGTACGCGTGCAGCGTCTCGGCGTGGAGAATACCCTCGGCCTCCGTCGTCGGGGTGAACGCGAACAGCTCCTCCTGGATCCGGTCGACCAGCTCGACGCCCCGGGTCGGCACACGACCACTGCGCTGGATCGGCCACGCCTCGTGGATGATCTGGTCGGTGTAGGCGCGGATGGCGGAGCGGATCCGGCTCCGCGCGGGCTCGGGATAGCCTCCGACGTCCCGGTAGAGCGCCGCGAGGGAGGTCGCCTCCCCCGAGGCCACCTTGTCTGCATCCGCGTACTTCTCCCACACCGCGACGGCGATGAGCGCGACGGCCAGGCCATAGATGATGAGGATGCCGTGATGGATCGCTCCGGCGAATTCGTTCGAATGGGTGAGATCCCCGAGCCGCGGCAGGATCAGGCGACGCGTGAGCCAGAGTCCGGTAAGCCCGATGGCCGCGAAGACACCGACGATCAACAGCCCGAGCACGACCGTCGGTGTGCTGAATAGCCAGTTGAGCATTTGCCCCCCCAACCTGTCCCCGATCACCACCCACTCGAATCGAGAGCCGCTCGGCCCTCGTTCAACGCCCGGCGCCTCGCGACCGGGGGCCGCTTTCTACCCCGCGTACTCGATCACGCAAAACGGGACACCCTGCGGCGAGGTGATGCCGCAGGAGCGGCCGACGCGCGGGAGGTCCCGCAGTCGCATGCTGAGCGTGGCGCCGAGTATCACCGCCTCGTTCGCGACCCTCTCCGCATTCTCCACGGTGAAATACGTCCGCCATCCGGACCGAACCGCCCCCATGTTCGCCGTGATCGGGAGCAGGCCCGCGACGGGCGTCGATTCCCACTCGAAGCTCGTGTACGTGGACCCCGCCATCGGGATGGCCTCCGACGTCCAGCCGAACAGCCCGCGATAGAACCTCGCCGCGCGGTCCGGATCGGTCGTCAGGACCTCGAACCAGCTCGGTGCGCCGGGGAGGCCGCCGTCCACCTCGGTCATGAGCCCGCGTCTCGCCTCCCAGATGTCGAACTCCGCACCGGTGGGATCGTGGCACACGGCCATCCGGCCGGAGTCCATGACATCGAACGCGGGCTGGGCGGTGCCCCCGAGAGCAGCGACCTTCGCGCAGCCGTCGTCGGCGCTCGCCACCTTGACCATGACGCCGATCACGGGGGACGAGCCGCCGGGGTTCTTCGGGCCGACCGAGTCGAACACGCCGCCGATCGCCTTCCCCGCCACTCGCACGGTGTGGCCGAGCCCCGGGATCTCGGCATAAGTCCAGCCGAGCAACCCCCCGAAGAACTCCCGCGCCCGCGCGGGCTCCGGCGTCAGCATGTTGATCCAGCAGAACTCTCCCGGCTGGCGGATGCCGGCAGGCCGCGGCGAGGGCTGACGCCCGGATCGGCTCCGCACCCTCAAGGCTGTCCTCTCCGGTGGAGCGGCGGGTCCGCGCAGAGCGAGAGCCTCACCTTCGCCGCGCATTCGAGCATCAGGGCGGCAGAGATGCGCGACCGGCGGCTGGGCCGCGGGTTGAACGCGCTCATCGGAGTGGCCGCCATGGTCGTCACCATTTCCCTCCCAGTGCCTCCAATGTACTCTACCGGAAGCGTCGCCACGCGCCCGCGCGAGGATCCATGGGATGACGAAACACCCACCAGACCTGCCGGAGCCGACGGGCGGATCTCCGGAGCCTCACGCAGCTGCGCCACAGGATGGCGGCAGGCTCGCGGCGAGCCTGCGAGGCTTCGGTCCGCTGGGGATCCTGGTCGCGCTCGTGATCCTCCTCGCCGGCTCGCTCGGGGGCATCCCTGCGCTCGTGTGGGCCGGTCTTTCACGCACGCCGCTTCGCGACCTGGGCTTCGTTCGACCCCGGAGCTGGGCCGCCACGGTGGCGATCGGGGTCCTGTCCGGCGCCGCGCTCAAGCTCCTCTTGAAGGCGATCGTGATGCCGCTCCTCGGGGGCGCTCCGATCAACCAGGCCTACCACTACCTGCTGGGGAATCGTGCCGCGCTCCCCAGCATGCTGTTCACCATATTCGTGAACGCGGGCTTCGGCGAGGAAACGGTTTTCCGCGGGTTCCTCTTCGAACGCCTCGGCCGCCTGTTCGGACGCGGACCGCGCGGGAAGACCGCCGTGATCGTGCTCTCGGCGGGCCTGTTCGGGCTCGCGCACTACGTGAACCAGGGCCGGGACGGCGTGGTGCAGGGCGCGATCACGGGACTCGTGCTCGGGACGACCTATGCGATCACCCAGGAGATCTGGCTGCCGATGATCATGCATGCGTCATTCGACCTGACCGCGGTGTGGATCATCTACAACGGCCTCGAGGCACGGATCGCACACCTGGTCTTCCGCTAGGCGGTGCGCTGGAGGGGCCGGCGCGCTACTTCGGCGTCGCGACCAGTTCGTCCGCCAGCTTGTCCATGTTGTAGATGTGCCGCAGCGATTCCACGATCGCGCGCGAGTCCACCGACACGCAGCGCGCCTGCCGGTCGGTGTAGCCGAACTCCCACGCGAACGACTGGATGTTGCCGTCGAACACGAGCCCCACGTAGTGCCCGTCGCGGTCCAGCACCGGGCTCCCGGAGTTGCCGCCGATGATGTCGTTCGTGCTCACGAAGTCGAACGGGGTCCTGAGATCGAACGTGCGCTCGACGCCCTGGATCCGGGCTGGGAGATCGAACGGCGGCCGGCACCCGAACGAGCGCGCGCGGTCGTAGAGCCCGTAGAAGCTCGTCTGCCAGGGCACCTCGGTGCCCATCTGCGCATAGCCCGCCGTCTTCCCGTAGGAGAGCCGGAGCGTTCCGGTGGCGTCCGGGTAGCTCGTCGGCCCGTCCAGCGCAAACACTGCCCGGGCGATGCGCGCGCCCTCGAGCGACTCGACGATCTCGACGCTGTCCTCGTACCAGCTGCGCTCGTCGCGGTACGCGGGGTCCGTGCGCCGCGCCCAGGCGATGAGCGGATCCGTGGACGCTTCGACCGCGGCACGCCCGCCCTCGAGCAGCTTCTTTCGTTCTGCGACGTCGGCAAGCCGGGTGCCGGTCATGAGCTCGTGCGCCACGACCTTTGGAGTCTTCCCGTCGAGCGCCGCCTTCACCCACGGATCGCTCCCGCCGAGGGAGTCGAGGCAGGTCTGGAGCCGCGCCGCGAGCACCGCCTCCTCCATTGCCGGATACACCGGGGCCGGTGACAGCAGCTGGAAGCGCTGCGACGGGAGGTTTGCGTCGCGATACTCGCGGAAGCGCTTTTCGTTCGGCTTCTCGACCTCGGTGGTCAGTCGAACGATGCCGGTGGCGAAGTCCACCAGCCGGGACATGCGCGCGATATCGTGGAGCGTACGCGCCCGGCCACGGGTGCGCTGCACCTTCTCCGCGGCCGCGATCCGGTCCCAGGCATCGCCGTACGCCGTCGCCAGCGCCGGCGTGGCCATGACCCGCGCGCGCAACGCCTTCTCGGTCGCGCGCCGGTCCGCGAGGAACGTGGGATCCGAGACGATCTCGAGGAATCCCCGCTCGCGCTTCAGGTTGTTCTCGAGCCCGCGCAGGGCGCCGCTCGCCTGGCGGGCCTGCTCGGGGCCCATCGCGGCGTATTCGTGCAGAGTCGCCACGCGGCCTTCCTGCAACCGGATGCGGAGCGGGCGCTCGATGTCGCGCTCGTACTCGTACTGTGCCACGGTGCGCCGGCGATTGGTGCGCCCGGGGTGGCCGATCACGAACACCAGGTCGCCCTCGTGCGGGCCGTTCGGGCTCCACGCCAGGAAGTGCTCGGGGTGGACGGGGCGGCCATTCTCGTAGACGCGGAAGAACGCGAAATCGAGGTTGTAGCGCGGAAACGTGAAGTTGTCGAGGTCGCCGCCGAAGAACGCGATCTGTTCCTCGGGAGCGCACACCAGCCGCACGTCCTTGTAGGTCTTGTAGCGATAGAGCCAGTACTGCCCGCCCTGGTAGAGCTCGACGCTCTCGGTCTTGAGCCCGGTTTTCTGCGTGGATTCCTGCTCGAGCCGGGCGAGCGCGGCCTTCCGCTGGGCATTCTGGTCCTGCACGCTGGCCCTGGGGTCGAGGGCCGCGCCCACCGCCGCGGTGACGTTCTCCGTGGACCACAGCACCTTGAGCTCCAGGTCCGGGCACGGCATCTCCTCGGCATTCGAGCGTGCGAAGAATCCGTCGTGCTGGTAGTCGTGCGCCGCAGACGACACTTTCTGGAGCTGCCCGAGCGCGACATGGTGGTTCGTGAGGACGAGTCCATCGGCGGACACGAACGCGCCCGAGCCGCCGCCGAAGTTGACGCACGATCGCTGCACGTGCTCGAGCCATTCCGGCGTGGGGGCGAAGTGGTAGACGCTCTGCAAACGTTCGACCGGCAGGTTGTCGAACGTCCACATGCCCTCGTCGGCGGCTGCGGAACCCACGAACACGGCCGTCGCGAGCAGGGCGGCCGACGCGAAAGCGGTGCCACGGTGTCGCATGGGGGATCCTCCGGGGTATGCGGACGGCGAGGACCGCGGATGCCGGCGAGCGGCAGGTCGCCGGGAGCGTGCGGTGTCCGAACTCGAGGACGCGATTGGTACACAGGCCGACGCGCCGGCACAAGCGGGGAAATCCGGGCCTGGGGCGGATCGCCCAGGCGCTCGGGAAATCCCCCCGCGGCCCGGTCGGGCGCGTTCACCGTGGCGTTCGGGACCGGGCCAAAGTGCCGGATTCCGACGCCCGCGCCCGGTGCTTTCGTGCGTGGTGCACGTTCCAGCGAGCGCCGGCACGCCGGACCGTCCGGCACGATGGATGCGGTGTTCGAGCGGTGGGGCCGGGCTCTCCGCGCGGCTCCGGTCGGGCCATCGTCGGCGCGATCTCCCCCGCGCCCGGTTCCGGGAGCCAACGAATGCGGTTTCGACGTCACACACGGGACACGAACAATCGAGCGCGCCCCGGCCGCATCACGCTCCTGAGCGGCGCTCGTTCCGCCGGGAGAGCGGTGCCCGCACCGGCCGGACCGGGTTCCTGATGCCGCGCGCTCGCACGCTCGGCGAAAGCGGAGTTCCGCGGGAGTCCCGTGCGCGCGACGTGACGCTCGCCGCCGTGAGCGTAGCCCTGGCCGCTGGCGCGACCGCGGCGTCCTGGACCGGGCCGCCCGGGAAGGAGGTGTGGTTCTGGGCGGCGGCGTGCCTCGTGGGCGAGCTCCTCTGGGTGCGACTGCCGCTCGGGCGCGCGACGCTGAGCATGGCGTCGGCATGCAACTTTGCGGCGTTGCTGCTCCTGCCGCGCGCGGAGGCGATGCTGGCGGCCGTCGCGGCGAGCCTCGCCGCGGAGCTGCTCGTCATGCGGAAGCCCGCCGCTCGATTCTGCTTCAACGCCGGCCAGACCGTACTCGCGGTGGGCGCGGGAAGCCTGGCGTATCACTCGCTCGCAGGCGCAGCCGGCCTCCACCCCGGCGCGATCGTCCGGTCCGGGCTCGTCCCGATGCTCGCCTCGGCGGCGGCCTATGCCTTCGTCAACACCGGCTCGGTCTCGATCGCGGTCGGGCTCACGGAGCGGGTCGCGCCGTGGCGGGCATGGTGGGCGAATTTCGGATCGTTGTACGAGCTTCTCTCGACGTCGGCCCTGTTCTCGCTCGGCGCGCTTCTCGCGGTGCTCCACGCTGTCGCCGGGCCGCTCGGCACGGTGCTCGTGAGCCTGCCGCTCCTGCTCGCGCACGACAGCTACCGCCGCTACCTCGAGCGCGTCGACGGGGCGACGGCGCGTGTCGCGGAGCGTCGGGTCGCCTGACCGGACGCGCGCCGGCATCGGGCAGAGCGGCGGACATTCTTGCTATAGTGCGCAGTTCATGACGCTCGCCGCCGGCTCCCGCATGGGTCCCTACGAGATCGCCGCCCCGCTCGGGAGCGGAGGCATGGGTGAGGTCTACCGGGCTCGGGACACGCGGCTCGAGCGCGAGGTGGCGATCAAAGTGCTGTCGGCGCCCGGACTCCAGGCCCCGGAAGCGCGCGCCCGGTTCCGGCACGAGGCCCTGGCGCTGTCGCGGCTCAACCACCCGAACATCGAGATCGTGTACGACTTCGGGAGCGAGGCCGGGGTCGACTATCTCGTACTCGAGTTCGTGCCCGGCGAGACGCTCGCGGCGCGCATCGCCCGCGGACGGGTGCCGGAGCGCGAGGCGGCGGAGCTGGGAGCGCAGATGGCCGAGGCGCTCGAAGAAGCGCACGTGCGCGGCGTCATGCATCGCGACTTCAAGCCGGGGAACGTGATGGTGACCACGAAGGGCCGCGCGAAGGTGCTCGACTTCGGGCTCGCGAAGCTGACTCAGCCGCTCGACGATGCCAGCCCGACGATGGCGCTGACGCAGCTCGAGACGACGGCGGGAACGCCCGCGTACATGGCCCCCGAACAGTTGCTCGGCGATGCGGTGGACTCGCGCACGGACCTCTACTCGCTCGGAGTGGTGCTCTACGAAATGCTCACCGGCGTGCGGCCGTTCCGCGGTGCGCTGCCGAGCGTGCTCACGAACGAGATCCTGCACGCCCGGGTGGCGCCGCTCCGGAGCGTGGATCCCTCGATCTCCGCCCGCGCCGAGGCGGTGGTCCTGCGGGCCATCGAACGGGAGCCCGCCCGCCGCTACCAGACGGCGGGAGAACTCCTCGGCGAGTTGCGCCGGCTCGCGGCGCCGGCCGCGGACGGTGCGGCAGCCCCTTCGGGTTCGCCCGGCAGTGCCGCGCGCCTCATCACCTCCATCGTCGTGCTGCCGCTCGCGAACCTGTCGGGCGAACCGGAGCAGGAGTTCTTCGCGGACGGCATGACGGAGGAGCTGATCGCGTGCCTGGCGCAGGTGCGCGCGCTGCGGATCATCTCGCGCACCTCGGCGATGCGCTACAAGGGCCAGCGCAAATCGCTCGCCGAGATCGCGCGCGAGCTGAACGTGGACGCCGTGGTCGAGGGCTCCGTCCGCCGCGCCGGGGACCGGGTGCGCATCACGGCGCAGCTCATCGATGCGGCGAGCGACACCCACCTGTGGGCCAAGTCGTACGAGCGCGACCTGAAGGACGTGCTGTCGCTCCAGGGGGAGGTCGCGCAGGCGATCTGCGACGAGATCCAGGTGAGCGTGACACCCCAGGAGGAGTCGCGCCTGCGCGGCGGGCGCGCGGTGAACCCCGAAGCCTACGAGGCCTGCCTCAAGGGCCGGCACCTGATCGAGCGCCGGACGGACGAGAGCCTGACAAACGGGCTTCGCCTGTTCGAGCAGGCGTTGCGGCTGGACCCGAGCCTGGTGCTGGCGCACGTCGGCGTCGCCGACGCGTACAACCTGATGGGTTTCTACACGGTCATCCCGCCGCGCGAGGCGTTCCCGCGCGCGGCGGCGGCGGCCCGGAAGGCGCTCGAGCTGGATCCCGCGAGCGCCGAGGCCCTGACGTCCCTCGCCTACCCCACGATGTGGCACGACTGGAACTGGATCGAGGCCGAGCGCCAGTTCCGGAAGGCCATCGAGCTCAATCCGAGGTACTCGACGTCGCACCTCTGGCTCGCGAACCTGTTCACGATCCTCGGCCGGCACGACGACGCGCTGGCGGAGTTCCAGATCGCCCGGCGTGTCGACCCCCTGTCCATGCCGGCCATCACCTCGTGGGGCTGGCTCCCATACTACTTCCACCGCTTCGACCAGGCGGCCGTGCAGCTCGAGCGCGCCATCGAGCTGGTACCGGACTTCTTCATGGCGCACTACTGGCTCGGCCTGACCTATGCCCAGCTCGGGCGGGCGGCCGATGCCACCGCACAGTTCGAGCGCTCGATCCAGATCGGCGGGCGGGTGCCGCTCTCGCTCGCGGGGCTCGCGCTCGGACGCGCGGTCAGCGGCGAGGTGGCGGAAGCGCGAACACTGCTCGCGGAGATCGCAGCGCTCTCCGGCCACCACTACGTGGCCTCGTACTACGTCGCCCAGGTGCTGGCCGCGCTCGGCGACCGCGACGGCGCGATCGCCGCACTCGGAAGGGCGCTCGAGGAACGCGTGCACTGGCTCGCGTCGATCCGTCTCGACCCGACGCTCGACTCGCTCCGCGAGGACCCGCGCTTCGACGAGATCGCGAGACAGGTCGGTGTCTGACGCGGACGGTCCCGAGCGCGGCTTCGGCCGGCACCGGCGCGCCCAACCCTGGCGGCGCTCGTCCCGTCCAACCTCGAACATGCCGGGACTTCCACGGGAGGCGAGCGTGAATCCTGAACGACGGGTGGTGCGCCGGGGGTGGGCGGCAGGACTCCTGCTCCTCATCCTCGCGAGCGCGGCGCGGACCGCGCCCGATTCCACCGCCTCCGCCCACGCTCACGAGCCGCCGAGCGTGACGGCGGCCCGCACCGTCCTCCCGGCCGGGCGAACGGTGGCCGTCCCGATGGACCTCGGCAGTGGACAACCGGTCGTCGAGGTCGTGCTCGATGGACGCGGGCCGTACCGCATGTTCCTCGACACCGGCGCCGGCTCGACCGTGCTCGATCGCTCGCTCGCGGAGGAACTCGGCCTCCGCCACGTCGGCACGACCCGCATCGGCGATCCGGCGAATCCCGAGGCGATCGCCGCCGACCTGGTGCTCATCGATTCGCTCCGGATCGGCGGGGCGCGGTTCGAGGGCATCCGGGCGGCGTCGTGGGACCGCTCGGCGCTCCGGCGCGACGCCGATCCGCCGCGCGGCGTCATCGGCTTCGCGGTGTTCCGCGAGCTGCTCCTGACGCTCGACTACCCGGCGGCGGAAGTGCACCTCTCGCGCGGCCGGCTTCCGGCGGCGGACGGGCAGACGATCCTCCGCTACGCGGATCCCGATGGCGTGCCCGCGATCCCGATCGAGGTCGCCGGTGCGAGGCTCGAGGCCGACCTGGATACCGGCTCGCCGGGATTTCTTTCGATTCCGGAGAGCGATACGAGCCGTGTCCGCTTCGCGGGCCCACTCGAGGTCATGGGTCGCGGGCGAACGGTGAACAGCGAGGTCCTGTTCCGCGGCGCCGTGGTGGACGGCGCCGTCGCGATCGGCAGCCATCGATTCGACGACGCGCTGGTCATGGTCCAGAACGCGCTCCCGAATCCCATTCTCGGCGGGCGGGCGCTGCGCGATTTCGCGCTCACGTTCGACCAGCAGGCGAAGAGCATCCGCTTCGAACGCACGCGCGTCTCGCCGCCCGAAGCCTTCGCGCCGCCCCGCGGCGCACCGGGTGGGAGCGTAGTGCAGGGACCTCCGCCCGGCGGGAAGACGGCCGGCGTGATGCTCTCGCCCCAGCCGGACGGCGGCCTGACCGTGGTGGGCACGCTGCCGGGATCCGCCGCAGCGCGCGCCGACCTCGCACAGGGGGACCACGTCCTGAAGTTGAACGGCACGCTGGTCGAATCGATGAGCGACGACGCCCGGCTCGCGGCCCTGCATCACTCGCCCGTCACGCTCACGATCGCGCGCGGCGGGCGCACGTTCGACATCACGCTCGAGTTCTGAGCGCGGGCCCCGACGCGGAGCCCGGTCGGTCGCTTCCGAATTACTCCGCGCGCAACGCCACGAGCGGATCGACGCGCGCCGCCCGCAGGGCCGGACGCAGGCAGCCGGCCAGCGCGGTCGCGAGGCAGAGCCCGCTCGCGAGGCCGAACGTGAGCGGATCCTCCGGACGCACGCCCACGAGCAGGGCGCCCATTCCGCGCGCCGCGACGTACCCCACGACGACTCCGGCGGCGATACCGGCCATGGCCAGCGCCAGTCCCTCGCGCAGCACCAGCTCCACGATCTGGCGGACCTCGGCGCCCAGCGCCAGCCGCACGCCCAGCTCGGGCGTCCGCCGCGACACGGTGAACGTGAGGAGGCCGTGGATCCCGAGCCCGGCGATCAGAAGTGCGACCGCCGCAAAGGCTCCCAGCAAGCGGAGCTGGGTCAGGCGCGGCGCGGTCTCCTCGGCGACGATCTCCGACAGCGTGCGAACGTCCGAGACCGGCTGCTCCGGGTCCACCGAATGGACGATGGCGCGGATCCGCGGCAGCAGCGCGCCGGCGTCGAGCGGCGCGGCCGTTCGCACCACGAGGGCCTTGGGCGTGTAGCCGATGATCGAACTGTCCGCGACCTGCTGGCAGGGCAGGTAGACCTGCGGCTCGCTCATCTGCTCGAGTCCCCGAACGCGGACGTCGCCCACCACTCCCACGACCGTCCGTTCGCTGAGCCCGAACTTGAACCGCCTGCCGATCGGATCCTGGTTCGGCCATTCGCGGTTGGCGAACGACTCGCTGACGAGCGCCACGTAGGGTTGCTCGCGCGTGTCGGTGGCCGCCACGCCACGTCCTCGGCGGAGCGGAATGCCCAGCGTCTCGAGAAACCCCGATGTCACGTAGCGGAGGCTGGCGGTGTTCTCCCGGTCGGGCGGACCGTCTCCGCCGGTGAGCGAGACGGGCCAGATGCCTCCGGTCGTGGACATCGGCAGCCCGGTCGCGAACGCAGCCTGGCGCACACCGGGGATCGCCCGCACCTCCGCGAGGACGCGATCGTAATACTGGACGCGGCGGGCGGTGATCGCATACCTCGGCTGCGGCAACGCGGTGGAAAGCGTGAGCACGTTCTCCGCGACGAATCCGGGCGGCGTGGCCTGGATCCGCCACACCGCGCGGATCAGGAGGCCGGACATGACGAGGAGAACGACCGAGGCGGCGACCTCGACCACCACGAGCCCTGCGCGCAGGCGTAGCGTGCGTCCCCCGGACGCGCGCGCGCCGCCGCGAAGTGCGTCGAGCCCGTTCGCACCGCCGGCCCGAATCGCGGGGGCGAGCCCGAATGCCAGTCCCGACCCCAGCACGAGCAGGAGTGCGAGCGCGAGGACGCGGGGGTCGAGCACCACGTGCCCGGGGATGGGAAGCGCGTTCGGGATCAGCCGCAGGAGCAAGGGGACCCCCGCGACCGCGGCCGCAACGCCGACGACGCCGCCGAGGGCGGCGACGCCGAGGCACTCGGTGACGAGCTGGCGCATCAGCCGCTCGGGCGCCGCGCCGAGCGCGGCACGCACCGCGAGCTCGCGCGCACGGTAGGCGCCGCGCGCGAGGAACAGGCTCGCGAGATTCGCGCACGCGAGCAGCAGGATGCAGAGGCCCGCACCGCAGAGCGTGAGCACCAGCAGTCGCGGGCCGGCCGCCAGTTCGTCGTGCAGGGGATGGAGCACGCCCCGGATATCCTTGTCCTCCCTCGGGTGTTCGAGCGCGAGGCGGCCGCTCACGAACGTGAGCTCCTGTCGCGCGCGCTCGATCGCCACCCCCGGCCGGAGCCGGCCCACCACCTGGAGGTAGGTGTCGTCGCGGTCCTGGAAGTCGGCCTCCCGGAGGGACAGCGACGTCCACGCCTCGACGGACCGGCTCGGGAACTGGAACGAGGGCGGCATCACGCCCACCACGGTGTGCGGGATGCCGTCGAGCCGGACGACCGCGCCGAGCACGTTCGGATCGCTCCCGAAGTGCGCCCGCCAGAGCCCGTGGCTCAGCAGGATGCAGGGCCCGGCCGCGGCATCCTCGGCGCTGAACGGCCGGCCGATGAGCGGCGCCACCCCCATGAGCGGAATCAACTCCGGAGTCGCGCACACCAGCTCGAGCCGGCGCGGTTCGCCCTTTCCCACCAGGTTCTCGGGGCGTTGCCAGAACGCGGCCATGCCCGAGTACGAATGGGTCATCGCGCGCCAGTCCCGGTAGTTCGCGGGCGAGACCTCGGACGTGCCGTTCCGCGAACCTTGCCACAGTTTCACCAGCCGCCCGGGATCGGCGAACGGCAACGGTCGCACGAACACCAGGTCGGCGAGGGAGAAGACCGCCGTGTTCGCGCCCACCCCGAGCGCCGCCACGAGCACCGCGGTGAGCGCGAAGCCGGGGGTGCGTCGCAGCGAGCGCGCGGCATAGCCCAGGTCCTGCCGCAGGATCTCCACGTGGGCCGCGACCGCGTTGGGAACGACGTCCGCGAGCGCGGCGAGCCCGAGCGCGAGCGGACGGAACGGACCCGTGAAGTGATCGGTCCGCTCCGCGAACGTGCGGCACAGCTCCTCGCCGTACTCGGCATGAAACGAGCCCGGGTAGAGCCGGAGCAGTGCCTGGTAGAGGCGCATCAGGCGGTCTCGGGCGTGAGCCCGCGCGCCCGCGCGAGCCGGACGAGCTGCGAGAGCCGGCGCATCTCCGCGCGGGCGACGGCGGTGCCGAACGGCGAAATGCGGTAATAGCGCCGTCGCTCGTCGTCACCCGCGGTCCGCCGCCGGACGACCTCCTCGATCAATCCCTGCTCGACCATCCGCGCAATCGAGCGGTAGAGCGTGCCCGCGCTCAGGCGGAGCGCCCCTCCCGTGCGCGCCTCGACGTCCTGGAGGATCGCGTATCCGTGGCGCGACTCGTCGACGAGCGCGAGCAGGATGTGGAACGTGGCCGGTGGGAGCGGCAGGAAGTCCACGGCGCGTTCGTGTTTGTTCGTCATGCGCGCACTATAGCCAGTGTGGGTATAGTCGGCAAGGCTATCGTGACGACCGCTGCTCCCGCCAGGCGGCGCCCCGGGACGGCGGGCCGCCGGCAACCGCGAAGCCGCGTTGGTCGGTCCCGCGCCCGCACTCGGCGCCTGGCGCGCCACCCCCTTCGCGCATGCCGAAGTCCCATCTCCCGAACCGCTAGGCTCGGCCGGCCGCGCGAGTGAGGTCCCACCCGACGCCGCAAGGGGGAATCCCGACATGCCAGGACGGACCCGCACCCTGAGGTTCGGCTGCGCCCTCCTCCTCGCGGCCCCGCTGCACGCGGCGCCGACCCGCGTGCCGGGAGTTCAGGGACCCTGGGAGGGAGCCCTCCACGGTGGCCGCGGCGAACAGCCCGCGGCGAGGGTCGTGCGCCCGCGCGGGGAGTCGGAGTTCGCGGGCATGCTCTACCTCGACGGCGGGGAGTTCGGCCCCATGGTCCTCCCCTTCCCCCGGCGACCCGCCCGAGGTGGCGTGACGTCCGGACCGCGTCGTGCTCAGCGCGCCGCGGTCGTGGCGTCGTGCCTGGACATGGTGAGGCGCGCCAGGTACTGGCCCTTCGCGCCCGCGACGGGCTCGATGCTCGCGGAGGCGACCCACGGCTTCCCGTCGCGGCCGGTGAAACTCCAGTCGCTCGCCAGCGCCGATCCACGCGGCGTCGGCGCGGTGCGCGATCGCGTCCACTTCGCCTGGACGAGCGTCTGCTCGATGTGCGCCATGATCTCCGCGGCGGGCTTCTGCGAGGTGCAGCGCGACACGTACTCCCAGTGCCGCGTGTCCCCCTCGGTCTTGACCACCTCCCACCATCCCAGCGAGTCGAGGTTGAAGTTCGGCGCATTCCGATCCGCGAGTGCCGCACGCGCGTAGTGGCTCCGGCCGACCCAGTCGTACTCCTCGCCCAATGCGACCTGCTGCGCCATACCCTTCCCCGCCACGCGCTCGACCACGTGCAGCGCGCCGTCGATCCCGGCGGACAGCCCGGCGGTGGTGATGATCTTGCCGTTGTCCACGTAGCGTTGGTCCTCGACGACCTTGATCTTCGGGAACCCCTCGCGCAGCCGGTCGATGTTGCCGCTCGTGGTGGTGGCGGTGAGGCCGTCGAGCAGTCCCGCGTGCGCGAGGATGAACGCGCCGTTACACACCGACATCGTGTGCCGGGCCTTCGCGGTCACCTGGTTCACCCACTGGAGCGTGGCCGGATCCTCGCTCGCCGCCTTGACGCCGCCCCCGGGGACCACCAGCACGTCGGGCTGCGGCGCGTCCGCGAACGAGTACTTCGGCACCAGCTTCGCGCCCATGGCCGTCGTGACCGGATCCTTCGTCGCCGCGACCGTGTAGACCTCCCAGCCCGCCGCGCCGAACACCTCGTAGGGCCCCATCGAATCGATGATCTCGACCGCGTTGAAGACGAGGATCGCCACCTTGGGCTCCGGAGTCGCCGCAGCCGCGGCCGCAGCCGCGGTGGCCTGGTCCACGAGCGCCATGCCGCAGGTGGGACAGGTTCCGGGAGCGTCGAAGACGAGCGTGTCGCACGGAGCACCGCACGGCGGGCAGACCCAGTGCCGGGCGGCCGACGTGGCCGTGCTCGCGGGGGCCGACGTCACGAACAACGCCAGCGAGAGGACGATCGAACTTGCGAGTGCGCGCATCATGAGGGCTCCTGTTCCAGTGTGGACCGAGGGTGAAACCCGCTATCGAGAACGGCCACGATCCTGCTCGCGATTCCCTCGCCCGCGCCGCCGCTGCATCGGAGAGCGGGCGTCATCTCGCCTCGGGAGATGGGGTCGAACGTCGGGCGAAGCGCTCGCGGTACTGGCTCGGCGGGACGCCGAGCGTGCGTACGAACGCGCGTCGCATGGATTCGGGTGTGCCGAGTCCGCTCTCGGCGCAGATGCCGGTGAGGTCGGTGCCGGACTCCTCGAGCAGCCGGCGCGCGTTCTCGACCCGGACCGAGGTCACGAAGCGCGCGGGCGTCATGCCCACCTCGCGCGTGAACACGCGGGCGAAGTTGCGCGGGCTCATGGACACGCGGCGCGCGAGCGCCGGCACCGACAGATCGTGACGCGGGTGTTCCATGATATAGGCTTGGAGCTCCTGCAACGGCTCACGCTCGGCGAACTGGGAAGCAAGCTGGGCGCTGAACTGCGCCTGTCCGCCGGGCCGCCGCAGGAACATCACCAGCGCCCGCGCCACCGCCAGCGCCACCTCGCGGCCATGGTCCTCCTCGACCAGTGCCAGGGCGAGATCCATCCCGGCGGTGACACCCGCCGAGGTGTAGAGCGAGCCTTCGCGGATGAACAGCGTGTCCGGCTCGATGCGGATGTCGGGGTAGCGCGCCGCCAGGTCCGCGCAGTGCGCCCAATGGGTGGTGGCCCTGCGGCCGCTCAGCAGGCCGGCCTCGGCGAGGAAGAACGCACCCGTGCAGATCGAGGCGAGCCGCCGCACCTCGTGCGCCTGGCGGGAGACCCAGGCCACCAGCCGGGGATTGGAGCAGTAACGTTCCGTTCCCCGGCCGCCCGCGATCAGCAACGTGTCGATTCCGGGTCCGGCCTGGTCGTAGCGGTGGTCCGCGTAAAGGCGGAGTCCGGACGATGCGCGGAAGAGCCCCCGCCGAAGCCCGAGGATCTCGACGCTGTAGGCGTCGTCGTGGCGATGCCCGTGTTCGCGCAGCCAGCGCGAGGTCCGCGCGAACACCTCGAGCGGCCCGGTCACGTCCAGTACCTGGATGTCGGGGTAGGCGAGCATCGCCACACGCCGGGTGGGTCCGCTCCGGACGCGGGCGGGCACGGGTGGGTTCGGATCCGGTGCGGGTCTCATGCGGCGAGCATCGGGCACGAGGCCTCGTGACACAATGACAACGGTCCAACGATTCCTGCCACGGTGACCAGCGGGCGAACGCGTCGGCCGCCGCGCGATCCGCCGGGAGTCCCGCGCGACGGATTCATGGTCCATAGGGATCATGACCGGATGTGCAGCTTCGGGGCACGTCTCGCGTAAGCCACAGCCAAATTATCACTTCGAACGACGCGACAGATCGGGAGCCCGACTCGGCGCCGCATGGGACCGATTGACCGGGCGCGGACCGCTCCCTAGCCTCGATCGATCGGGGCCCACGGACCGGGAACACAGCGACGTGTCACGGAAGCGTTTCGCGACCACGCGCTGTCGGCCTCCTGCCTCCGGCCGCCCCCGAACCCCAGGAGGCGTCATGTCGCGTTCCATGAGGAACGTAGTCACCGTGGCCATTCTGCTGGCTCCGCTCGCGCCGCTGATCCTGCCCCACGGCGCAGACGCAATGCCGCTGTTTGCCCGCGAGAACAAGGTACCGTGCACGACCTGCCACATGGCGTTCCCGCGGCTCAATGACTTCGGGATGGCGTTCAAGCAGAACGGCTATCGCATGCCGGGTACGAAGGGCACGTCGCCGTGGGAGAAGGAGAGCTTCCCGCTCTCGCTCGTCGCCAATCTCGGAGCGCACTGGGAACGCGTCGACGCCGATACGGGTGGCGGCCAGCGGGTGACCACCACGCAATCGTCGTTCCGCCAGAACTGGGTCGAGTTCCACACTGCGGGGACGCTCGCCGAAAAGATCACGTTCCACTTCGACAACGGCTTCAGCGAAGATACCGGTGTGCTGACGACGGGCATGGCCTTCGTGCAGTTCGACGACATCGCGGCCGACGGCAAGCTGAACCTGAAACTCGGGATCTTCGACGGGGAGATCCCGTACATCTCGGACGCGCGGCGGACCACGATGGCGGGCTATCTCACGTCGTGGACGCAGGACAACAAGGGCTTCGAACTGAATGGCATCAGCAGCGGGTGGAGGTACGCCGCAGGCATCGTGAACAGCGACCGCACGCAGGGAAAGGCGGGCTCGAACAACCTGAACAATCTCGAGAACGTCTACGGCTGGCTGTGCCGTGATATCGGCAACAGCAAGGTCACGGCGCGGGTGCGGCTCGAGCAGCAGGATCCGCGTGCCGCGGACAAGAACTCCTCGACGCACACGCAGACCGACGTGAGCGCCTATCTCGCCAGCTCGTCGGGGCGCTTCGCGGTCATCCCCGGCTACACGTTCGAGCAGTTCGGGGATCCGACGTTCCCGAAGAGCGTCAACACCGGCATGCTCGAGGCCATCGATCTGCTCGACAAGGATGGGAAGTGGGTTGCGACGGGCAGGTTCGAGGACGGGGTCGCACCCTCGGCCAACGGCTTCGAATCCTCGACGACGACCCAGACCGCGCTCAATTTCGCCTACTACGTGAACCCGAATGCCCGTGTGGCGCTCGACTGGACGCACCTCACGGTCGATCACGGTGGCCCGACGAGCGACGAGCTGCAGCTCATCTTCCACGTCGCCTACTGACGGCGCACCCAGGACACACGATCGGCGTCAGCCCCGGGTGGGGCTGGCGCCGATCGGCCTTCCGACACCCGGGCCGTCGCCGCGGCGCAGTCCGATTTCGGATGCGTGCTTGAACACGTGAACCGTCACCTCCGTCTCGCGGTTGTGGAAGCGAGGGGCCCTTGCCAGGGAGCGCTCGCGGCTGGACTATTGCGATGCCTGACTCACGATCAATGCCGAGCTGGCGCCGGGCCTGCCGGCGAGCAGGTTCGGGCTCGGGCAGCGGTCACGTGCGCCGCGCCCGACTGGGCGCCGGCGACGGGAGGAGCGCGATGGGCAGCTGGGCGCGCGTTTCGAGGTGGAGTGCGGCGATCGGAATGTCCATCGCGCTGGTCTTGCCCGCGGGCGTGGCGCATGCGAAACCGTGGAAGAAATGGGCGCCGGACCCGCTCGACTCGGACAGCTCCTATGCGGCGTTCCTCGCGCGGCCCTCGGATTCACTGACGGCCGCCCA
>CAYSWZ010000142.1:0-16165 GCA_964434945.1 uncultured bacterium
CCGGAAGCTCGCCCTGGAGCGCATCTGGCTCGCGCTCGAAGCGCGCCGGCGGAAGCCGAAGCCGCGCGTGCCGACGCGACCGGGGAAGGCGGCCGAAGAGCGTCGCCTGGTCGAGAAGCAGCGGGCGTCGGAGAAGAAGCGAACCCGCCGCGGACCCGTGCCCGACGACGACTGAACCCGCCCAGGTCGCGCCCGGGCGACCTGCCGGAGCACCCGGCCGAGCGCCTCCGGCCCAGTGGTCCGCCGCCGCTGCCGGCGTGTCCGTGATATGGCACCATGCAATCTCTCGCGAGCCGGTCCCACACCCGCTTGCCGACCGTAGGAGCATGGCCCGGGAGGTCCCCCGGGGTCCGGGGAGATTGAGATGAACCAGGAATCCGGTCCGGCCGATAAAATCGACAGTCCCCGCCGCGAGCCGAGGCTCCCGCCGGGGCAGGTCAAGACGGACAAATGGCCGGTGCTGCACTACGGCTCGGTCCCGCGTGTCGATCTCGCCGCGTGGGAGCTTCGCGTCGATGGCTCGGTGGAGAACCCCCAGCGCTGGAGTTGGGACGAGTTCCAGAAGCTCCCGCGCGTCCGGGTGGCCTCCGACATCCATTGCGTGACGCGCTGGAGCCGCTACGACAATCTCTGGGAAGGCGTTGCGCTCACGGAGGTCTTGCGAAGGGCCGTGCCGAAGTCGGCGGCGCATTTCGCGATCATTCACGCCGCGCAGGGCTTCACGTCGAACCTGCCGCTCACGGAGCTCGACCAGGATGACGTTCTCCTCGCAGACAAGCACGATGACAAGGCCCTCACGCCGGAGCACGGCTGGCCCCTGCGCCTCGTCGTGCCCCGGCGCTACTTCTGGAAGAGCGCCAAGTGGGTGTCGCGGATCGAACTCGTGGAGCGGGACCAGCCGGGCTTCTGGGAGCGAAACGGCTACCACAACGAAGCCGATCCCTGGCGCGAGGAGCGCTTCTCCGACTGGTAGCGCGTGCGCGGCCGCGCACGGGGGGAACGCGTGAGCTCCGGTGCGGCGGCGCAGAACGCCATCGAGCGCCTGGAGCTGCAGCTGAAGGAGCTGACGGGCATCCGCAACGCGACCGCGCGCGACCCGAGCTTCAAGAACTGGCGCCAGGCGACGCTCACCGTGATGGAGCGCATCTGGCCCGGCGACCAGGACCGCTGCGAGCGCTTCCGCCGCATCCCGTTCTCGCCCGCCGATCCGCGTGCCGATCTGCGCGTGCTGCGCGAGTGGTACAGCCGCGGCTGCCAGGAGGCCGCGCGCGTGCTGACGACATTCGTCGAGGACATCCGTGCGAATGGCGTGCCGGACCAGACCGACCAGAACTTCCCCGAGTCGCAGGTGTCGGAGTTCGAGGATGGATTCCCCAGCGTGGATCTCCCGGCGGGGGACCTCGCCTCGTCTCCGAACGCTTCGGACGTGAGCGACCTGGCCGCGCTCGACGATTCGCTGCCCCAGGGCTCCGATCCCAGCTCCCCGGCGCCGCAGCGACTCCAGGTCGGGATGCCCAAGCCGCCGGCGCCTGAACCGAGCGCTCCGGTCGCGCCGGTCTCCGAATCCCGCCTGATGAAGAAAGGCCCCGGCATGAAGGCCCGGCTCCGGGACCTGCTGGGCTTCGCGCATCTCTCCGCCAAGGCCATCGCGGGCTTCCCGCGCGAGCCTGCCGAGCCCGCGGCGGAGGAGGCTCCGCCCGCGCCCGACATGCGTTCGGAGATCGGCGTGGTGCCGCTCGGCGAAGACGTGGGCCCGGCGCCGAAACTCCGTCCCCCCGTGCTGAACGAGCCGGGCCAGCCGAAGCCCGCGTGGCCGGTGCTGCAGGCGCCCGCGACCGCCCCCGCGAGCCCGGCTCCGCAACCCGTCGCGCAGCAGCCGCCCGCGCCAGCGACTCCAACCGCTTCGACTGCTCCACCCGCCGCGGCCGTTCCACCCGCCGCGTCCATTCCGCCCGTGGACACGCCGGCGGCCGAGCCCGATCCCCTCTCGACCATGTCGATGATCATGACCAAGCCGACGACGCTCCGCACCAGCATCGAAAAGGTGTCGATCGAATCCCTCATCAGCCCGGCGTTCCGGAGCCCCGGCGGGGACGAGGCGCCAGCCGCGCCAGCGTCTCCTGCCGAGCCCGCCGCGCCTGCGCCCGCTCCGGCGTGGCCGACGCTCGGCACCCCTTCGCCCTCCGAACCGCTCCCGGCTGCGACCGAGACGACCCCGCCTCCGCCGCCGGCCGGCACGCGGCCTCCGCGCGCGATCGTCCCGCCGGTGTTCAACGACCCCGAGTTCAGCGCCGACGCCGCGCCGAGCGGCGGGTCCAGGTCGGCGGCGAACGCGGCGCCACCCGGCGCGAAGCCCGCCGCTCCGCCTGCGGCGAAGACACCCGCGACTCCGCCCGCGGGCGCGAAGAAGGCGGCCGGCCGCGCATCGTCGTCCAGGATCATGCAAGCGCCGACGCCGCCCGTGCGCGTGCCCCCACCCGACCCGGAGCCGAAGGTCGAACCGGAAGCGAAGGCCGAGTCGACGCCCGCGAGCGAGGCGGCGGACGCGCCGGCGAGGTCGGGGGACTCCGAGGCGCTCGCACGCGCGACCGAGGACTTCATGCGCTCATCGCCCGTCCTCGGCGCGACCGGTCGCCGTGTTCAGCGCGGGTTCGAGGATCAGGGCTTCGCGGATCCCGACGCTATCGCGCTCGGCAGCATGGCGCAGGACCTCGAGCGCCTGGGGATTCCCGCCGGGCGGCAGCCCGAAGTCCGCGCCCGCTTGATGGACCTCGCGCGCCGGCTGGAAGGCGGCGAGCTCGAATGGGGCATGCTGCGGAAGGCGGTGTGGTTCGCCATGGAGTACCCGGCGCTCGCACAGCGCGTCATGCCGCTCTTGTTGCCCTGGATCGATCGCGCGGCCTGAGCCGCGACGCCGTCGGTCCTCGCCCTCCGGCGCATGGTCGCGCCGTCCGCATGCCGCACACGGGTTCACCGCGGCTTTGCGAAGCGCGGGCCCCGCTCCCGAATCGGTGTGCTATTTTTGGCATCGAGAGCACGGGATCGCATCGCCCGTAACGGAGGTGGCAGCCGTGGACCTCGAGAAATACACCGTCAAGTCGCGTGAGGCTCTCGAGCGCGCGCAGCGTCTCGCGCGCGACCGTTCGCACCAGGAGCTGCGTCCCGAGCACCTGCTCGCGGCGCTCCTCGAGGAGCGCGGCGGGACCGTGGCCGCCGTGCTGCAGAAGCTCGGCGTGGATGCGGCTTCGCTCGCGCGGGCGGGCGAGACGGCGCTCGCGGGCCTGCCGCGCGTCCAGGGCGGCGCAGCCTACCTGGGCCAGGACCTGCGCTCGGTGCTGGATCGTGCCGAGGATCACGCCGAGCGGCTGAAGGACGAGTTCGTGAGCGTCGAGCACCTGCTCATGGCGCTCGCGGACCCCGGGCACGCGAACGCCGCGCAGCGCGCGCTGGCGGGTGCCGGCGTCACCACGGACGCGCTGCTCAAGGCGCTCGCCAACGTGCGCGGCGGGCAGCGCGTGACCGACGACAGCCCCGAGGACAAGTACCAGGCGCTCAGCAAGTACGGTCGCGATCTCACCGCGGCGGCACGTTCCGGCAAGCTCGACCCGGTGATCGGCCGTGACGACGAGATCCGGCGCGTGGTGCAGGTGCTGGCGCGGCGCACCAAGAACAATCCCGTGCTCATCGGCGAGCCGGGCGTGGGCAAGACCGCGATCGCGGAGGGGCTGGCGCAGCGCATCGTCAGCGGCGACGTGCCCGAGAGTCTTAAGCACACGCGCGTCATCGCGCTCGACATGGGCTCGCTCATCGCCGGCGCCAAGTTCCGGGGTGAGTTCGAGGATCGCCTGAAGGCGGTCCTGAAGGAGGTCACCAATGCGGAAAATCGCGTGATTCTCTTCATTGATGAACTTCATACCATCGTGGGAGCCGGCGGCGCGGAGGGCGCGATGGATGCCAGCAACCTGCTCAAGCCTGCGCTTGCTCGCGGGGAGCTGCATTGCGTGGGCGCCACGACTCTGGACGAGTATCGGAAACACATCGAAAAAGACGCCGCGCTCGAGCGCCGCTTCCAGCCCGTGTTCGTGGGCGAGCCAAGCGCGGAGGACACGATCGCCATCCTGCGCGGGCTCAAGGAGCGCTACGAGGTGCATCACGGCATTCGCATCAAGGACTCGGCGCTGGTGGCCGCGGCCATGCTCTCGAGCCGTTACATCGCCGACCGCCACCTGCCCGACAAGGCGATCGACCTGATCGACGAGGCCGCGTCCCGCCTGCGCATGGAGATCGATTCCATGCCGATGGAGCTCGACGAGATCTCACGCCGCGTGCGGCAGCTGGAGATCGAGCGCATCGGGCTCGCGAAGGAGACCGACGACGCCTCGCGCGACCGGCTGTCCCGGCTGGACGCCGACCTCAAGCGCCTGCGGGACGAGATGAGCGTTCTCAAGACGCACTGGGAGAAGGAGAAGGCCTCGGTGACGCGCATGCGCGAGCTGAAGGCGCAGCGCGAGCAGCTCAAGATCGACGAGGCGCGCGCCGAGCGCCAGGGCGATCTCGAGACGGTCGCGCGCATCCGCAACAACGACCTGCTGCTGCTGCAGCGGCAGCTCGACCAGGAGACCGCGCGGCTGGCGGTGGTGCAGCAGAAGCAGCGGATGCTGAAGGAGGAAGTCGACGAGGAGGACGTGGCCGAGGTGGTGGCCAAGTGGACCGGCATCCCGGTCTCGCGCCTGCTCGAGGGCGAGGTGCAGAAGCTCATTCACATGGAGGAGCGCCTGCACGCGCGGGTCGTGGGACAGGACGAAGCCGTGCGGGTGGTGTCCGAGGCCGTGCGGCGCGCGCGCGCCGGGCTCCAGGACTCCCGCCGGCCGATGGGCTCGTTCCTGTTCCTCGGGCCGACCGGCGTGGGCAAGACCGAGCTGGCCCGCGCGCTCGCCGAGTTCCTGTTCGACGACGAGCACGCCATGGTCCGCCTCGACATGAGCGAGTACCAGGAGAAGCACACGGTCGCGCGCATGATCGGGGCCCCGCCAGGCTACGTGGGTTACGAGGAGGGTGGCGCGCTCACCGAGGCCATCCGCCGGCGGCCGTACGCCGTGGTGCTGCTGGACGAGATCGAGAAGGCCCACCCGGAAGTGCTGAACGTCCTGCTCCAGCTGCTGGACGACGGCCGGCTCACCGACGGCCAGGGTCGCACCGTGGACTTCAAGCACACGCTCGTGATCATGACGAGCAATCTGGGATCCGATGCCATTCTGGAATTCGGCGAGCGCGACCGGGACGAGATGGAGGCGCTCGTGCAACGCGCGCTGCGCCAGCACTTCCGGCCGGAGTTCCTCAACCGCGTCGACGAGACGGTCATCTTCCAGCAGCTCTCCCGCGAGCAGATCCGCCACATCGTCGAGCTGCACGCGGAATCGTTGAAGAAACTTCTCCAGGAGCGCGGCATTTCGCTCACGCTCAGCGAGGGCGCCCGTGACGCGCTCGCGGAGGAGGGCTACGACCCGCACTTCGGCGCACGCCCGCTCAAGCGGACGCTGCAGCGCCGCATCCAGAACCCACTCGCCATGAAGTTGCTCGAAGGCGCGTTCAAGGCAGGAGACACCGTGGAAGTCAGATTTGCATCCGGTCACTACGAGTTCCGCGCCGTGAAACCCGTGCGGACCACCGAAAAGACGCACGCGTGAGCCGCAAGGGGCTCGACTCCTCGAGCAAGCTGGGGCGGCTCGTGTTCACGATGAAGGACGTCGCGGTGCGCATGAAGCCCGACGTCCGCGCCCGGGTGGTGCGTGTGTTCAACACGCTGGACGCGGACCAGAAGGACCCCGGTCTGCGGTTCCGCCTGCGCGAGGACCTCGACAAGCTCGGCCGCGAGCCGCAGCTCGCGTCGCTCGTGAAGATGCTCTACAAGGAGCTGCCGCAGACGTAGCAGGGACCCCCGCCTACTGCGTCCCGAACCCGCGTTCGCCCACCGGCCGGAAGAACACGACCTGGTTCTTGGGCGGGCGCTTCGCCAGCAGCAGCGCCTGGTTCGCGAGCCGCCACAGGTCCTGGGGATTGTCGGCGTGGTCGGGGAACATGGCGACGCCGGCGCTCACGGTGACGTTTACGCGGTGCGCGCGGCCGTCGAGGCCCTCGAGCCGGATGGCGGTGTGCTCCACGGCGGCCCGCAGGCGCTCGGAGACGGCGATCACGTCGTCCTCGATCACCGGCGGCGTGAGCAGCACCGCGAATTCCTCGCCGCCCCAGCGCGCCACGGTATCGAACGGCCGCACGCCGGCACGCAGCGCCGCCGCCACCTGCACCAGCACCTGGTTCCCGGCCTCGTAGCCGAACGACGTATTGAACGACTTGAAGTCGTCGATGTCGCAGATCAGGAGCGCGAGCGAACTCTGTTCGCGCTGGGCACGCGCGATCTCGTTCCGGATCTGCAGATCGTAGTAGGAGCGGTTGTATGCGGTCGTGAGCGGATCCACGAACACCAGCTTCTCGATTCGCGTCGCGCGCTCGAGCACGCCGCCGGCGAACTCCCCGAGCAGCGCGACCAGCGCGAGGTCGGGTGGACGGTACGGGTCCGGCTCGTGATGATGCACCTCGAGCAGGCCCAGCGGCTCGCCGTCGCTCCCGGTGACCGCCGCCACCACCACCGAGCGCGTGCCCGCGGCCCGCGCCGCGCGTGCGAGCGAGCTCGAGCGCTCCGTGTCGGGGCAGTAGAAGAGCATGCCGTGGTGCTTGAGCGCGTCGGCCGCGAGCGAGGCGTCGAGCGGCGCGCCCTCGGGCGCACCCGGATCCTCCTCGCCGCGCGCGAAGTAGCGCACGGATTCCGACCCCAGCAGCTCGCGACCGGCCTGGTCCAGCTGCTCGCGCAGCCCGGCGCGCGTGGTGCCCGTCCGCGGGTCGGAGAACGTGAGCGGGTCGTCGAGCCGGACCAGCCGGCGCACCTGGTCGAACCGCGCCGGAGCCTGCATGGGGAGCGCGCTCTTCGCGATGATCGTGACCCCGTCGCGGACGCGCGGGCCGGGCAGCTGGAGGGTGATGATGTCGTGCTGGTCCCGGCGCTGGTAGCGCACCGTGGGGCCGCCGCCGAGCACCTCGGTGGGCAGTCGCTTGATCGCGCCCTGCTGCTCGAGCAGGTCGATGGCGCGCATGGCGGCACGTTCCACTTCCACGGCGATGCCGGAGCGGAGCGCCCTCTGCACGCGAAGCCGGTCCACCGAGGGCAATTCCTCGATGGGGAGAAGCCGCTCCAGGAGGTCCCGGAAGCCGATGTGTTGCTGCTTCATGGGCGAACCCGCCTCCTTGCCGGCTGCCCAGCCATACACCTATCGCCCTGAGACACTGGGGGGGAGGCCTCACGGGTAAGTCGAGCAAGTCGCGGATGCCGCAATAGGACTGGTGAAAGTGTAGCACAGGAGCGCGTGAATTCGCCGGGATTCGCGCACTCGTGCGGGACTCGGACGCCGTCCGACGTGCGACGAGCGCCGGCGAACGGAGCGAGGGGGCACCCGGTGACGGCCCGACCGCGCCTGCGCTACCTCAGCACCGCGACACGCGAGATCGAGCGGTGCCCGCCCGCGCGCACCACCACGAAGTAAAGCCCCGGCGGGAGCGCCTGGCCGCGCTCGTCCCGGGCCACGAACGGCACGTCGAACGTGAGCCGGTCGAGCGTTCCCCGCCACAGCGTGCGCACGACGCGGCCGCCCATGTCCACGAGCGTGACGTCACCCGGCAGGCCGGTGGCCCGGGAGGAGCTTTGCGCGCGGTCGCCAGCGGGGATCGCCGCCGTGACGCGCACCGTCCCCCGGTCACGGAGCGGGTTGGGAGAGGGGCTGGCGCTCAGCCCGTTCGCGGCGGTGCCGCCGATCGTCACGGCGAACGGCCCGAACGTGTGCCGGGCGCCGTCGGGGGTGAACAGGTCGAAGCGATACCAGTAGGTCGCACCGAGCAGCGCGTCGGGGTCGAGGACGGTGCAGTCCCCGGTGCAGAGCACGTCGCTCTCGCCGAGCACCCGGAACGGTTGCGTTGCGCCCTCGGAGCGCTCGACCGTGTAGTGCGCACCGGCGTAGTTGCCGTCGAGCGTCACGCGCGCCGCCCCGTTCACGAACTCGGCGTGGACACCGGGATCCGAGGCGCGGGCCGCGGGTGCCGCCGCGAGCGCGACGGCGAGCAGTGCCAGCACCGGGAGCGAACGCCTCGCGGCCGGATTCGCCCGCGGGCGATCCAGTGGATTCCGGGAGGAAACGTCGTGCGCCATGGCCTGCGATCTCCCCGCTGGGAATACCCGGTGCGCGGTCGCCGTTCCCGGACGGCTCGCTCATCCTACCCCGCGACCCCGCGTTCCGGGACGCCATTTTCGGATGCACGCGACCCCGCCCGAACGGACGCGGCACCGGTGAGCCCGAGCGCGCGGACGGTGCGGGACACCGGCACACCCCCGGCAGGAAGTGCGACTTCGCGGGGCCGCTCGAACCATGTAGTCCATTGCCGGGCAGGCGGCTCGGAGCTTGACGCTGGGCGGCGTGCTCTCTAGGTTGCGAGCCTTGGCCACACGCACCGACGGCCATCCACGGGACGGTCCCATGCGCCTCTCCGAACTGCTCAACCCCAAAGCGGTCACGACGCGGCTCCAGGCGCGCACGAAACGCGATGCGATCGCCGAGCTGGTGGACCTGCTCGAGTCCGCGCACGGAATCGACAGCCACGGCGAGATCCTGCTGCGCGTGATGCACCGCGAAGAGGGCCAGACCACCGGGATCGGGAACGGGGTCGCCATCCCGCACGGCAAGGCGCGCGCCGTGAGCCGGATGGTCGCCGCCTGCGGCGTGTCCCCGACCGGCGTGGACTTCGAGGCCGTGGACGGTGACCCGGTCACGCTGTTCGTGCTGCTGGCGGCCCCGGAGAGCGTGGGTTCGCTGCAGGTCAAGGTGCTGGCGAACATCTCCCGCGTTCTCAAGGAAGAGTCCGTGCGGCAGTCTCTGCGCGAAGCCGACGGTCCCGAGGCGTTCCTCACCGCCCTGAGGGCGGCGGAGTCCGTCCACATCCCGTAGCCGCGGGCGCGGCGCGGTCGGCCGCGCGCGCATGCGCGAGGGATCCGCATGCACCTGCTCGAGGCCTGGACCAGCCTGGGTCCCTTCCACCTGGCGCGCCTGCTCGCGTTGCCGGCGGCCATGCTCGTGGCCACGCTCCTGCCCGGCCGCCAGCTCGCGCGCGGCTCGGCGCTGGTGGCGGCGGCGGGGGTGGCGCTCCTGAGCGAAATGGCGGTGCCGTGGTGGGTGCGGGGCGCGTGGTGCGCGCTCTGGCTCGCCATCGCCTGGCAGTCGGGACTGCCCGAGCGCCCGGACCTGGCCCCGGGGCCTGCCCGCCGGCGCGCGCTCGAGGCCGGCGCGGTGGCGTTGCCGCTCGGACTCGCGCTGCTCGCGCTCATGCTGGCCGCGGTGTGGCGGCAGACGTTCGATCCCGACGACGCGCGGCGCACCTCGCTCGGGGCGCTGCTCGTGGGGCTCGGGCTCCTTCACCTCATGATGCGCCGTCACGTACGGCGCGCGGCGCTGGCCGTCGGGGCGCTCGGCGTCGGGCTCGAGCTCCTGACCGCGGCCGCGCGCGCCACCGACGTGGCGCACGAGGGCGCCCCGGCGGGCAGCGCGCTGCTGGCCGCGGCGCTCGGCATCATCATCGTCACCCGCATCGCCGACGGGCGCGAGCGCTACGCCGGATCGGTGTTCGTCTCCGACGCCCACGAGTTGCAGGACTGAGGCGATGCGACTGCCGCGACTCGAGCTGAGCGCCGGCGCCTCGGGCGCACTGTGCGCCACGCTCGGCGTGGGGCTGCTGGTGGTCCCCGGCATCGCGTGGGCGGCGCTCGGGGTGGAGCTGGTGGCGCTGGCGTTCTGGCTCTGGTCGCGCTCGCTGCCCGATCGGAGCGAGCAGATGGCGCGCTGGTCGTGGCTCCGGCGCCCCGCCATGGCGTTGTGGCTCGCCGCCGCGCTGTTCCTCGCGCTCCCCGAGCTGCGTGCGGTGTTCACCCCGGTCCCGGGCGGGGCGGCGAGCGGACCCTTCTCGCCGCCCACGTTCGTGCCCTCGCCGCTCCCGATCTCGCGCGACCCGATGGCGCTTCTGCGCACGCTCGGTTCGCTCGCGGTGCTGTGGGCGGGGCTCGAACTCATGGCGGCGCTGCCGCTCTCGCGCCCGTTCCCCGACCTCACCGGCCCCGTGCGCCCGGTCGGACCATGGCTCACCGCGCTCCTGCCCGTCACCGGCTTCCTCGTCCTGTGGCGGCAGGCGAGCCTGTGGACCCCGGCGCCGCTGGTGCGCGAGATCGCGACGCTCGCGCTCACGCTCGCCGCGCTGCTCGCGGCGCTCCGCGCCTACAGCCGCCGATCGTTGACCGCGACGCTCCGCTGGCTGGTGGTGTACGACTCGGCGCTCGCTTCCATGCTCGTGGCGCGCGACGTCGTGCCGGGGCACATCGCCGCGCTTCTCTGGCTCGGGGCCGCGGGCGGGCGGCTCATCGCGCTCGCCGCGGAGCTTCGCGGGCAGGCCGCGCGCCGCGGCAGCAACCTGACGCGGCTGTGGCGGCTCGCGGGCTGGGTCGCGGGCACGTCGCTGGCGTGGCCGCTCCTCACGGACGCCGGTTTCTCCGAGCAGCACTTCCACCCGCTCGAGTTCATCGTCCTCGCCGCCCCGGTGTTCCTCGCCAGCGCGTTGTGGTTGAAGCGCGTGGTCGAGGCCCCGGAGCGCCGCGCGATGGCGCGCCCCGAGGACCGCGCGCCGCGCGTCTCCCGGCTGGGCGCCGTCGCGACGCTCGTCGCCGGACCGGCGGCGCTCGGCTGGGCCTGGTGGCACGGGTTCGAGGTCAGCTGGCCGGGCGCGGTGCTGTCGCTCATTCCGTCGGCGCTCGCGTGGTGGCCCGTCCGCCGCATGATCGCGGTGCAGCCGGCGAGCAGCGAGGCCGAGGACCTGGCGGCCGCGGGGCCCGGCCCGCGCGACTTCGCGATCAACACGTTCCGCGCGGTGACGCTGGTCGAGCGCCAGGTGGCTGAGGCCATCGCGATCGTGGCCCGCGCGCTCGGCGCGCCCGCGCGCGACCTCCACTCCGGAGACGCGCAGGAGTACCTGTTGTTCCTGGTCGGCGTGGCGGTGCTCGCACTGCTGCTGCCGCTGCTCCGATGATCGGCCTCGTGCGGCTCTGGCTCGCGCCCTGGCTGCCGTTTCTGGCTCCGCTCGCTGCGCTCGCGTGTGTGATGCTCATGCGAAGAGGCCACGCGCGCCACGACGAGCCGCAGCCGTGGCTCGACGCGGGGCTCGTGGCGCTGACGCTCGTGCCGCTGGCGGTGGCGATCGCGTGGCCGGCGGTGTTCACGCCCGCCCGCGCCGCGCTCGCGGCCGGGCTCTCGATCGCGCTTCTCGCCCACGACCCGCGCGACCTGCCGCAGACCGAGGTCGCGCTCAAGATCATGTGGGTGCTGGTGGCCGCGTTCGCATTGTCATGGGCGGGCGACGCGCTGCTGGCGCTCGCCTCGGGGAGCGCGCGCGCGCGCGAGCAGTGGCCGGCGCTGGCGCTGGCGCTCGACCCCTACTCGCTCTGGAGCGCGGCGCTGTCGCTCTCGCTCCTCGCGGGGCTCGTGCTGCTGGGGGGCGCGCCGTTCCACTTCTGGCCGGGCGACCTGTTCCACGGCGCGCGCGCCCACCTGGCGCCGTTCGTCGCGACGACCTTTCAACTTTCCGGCGCGGCGTGGCTGCTGCGCCACCTGGACGGCCTCACCGCGTTTCCCGAGGCGGTGCTGCTGGTGCGTTCGCTGCTCACGCTCGCGGCCTCGGTGGCGCTCGCGGGCGGCGCGGCCACGCTCGGCTACCAGTCGCGGCCCGAACGCCGCGTCGGCGCGCTCGTGAGTCTCCAGGGCGGGCTCGTGCTCGCCTCGCTCGCCGCGGCGCCGTCGCGCGAGCCGTTCGCCGCGCACGGCGGGCTCGCAGCGTGGGCCGCGCACCTCCTGCTCGCGGCGACCGGCGCGAGCCTGCTGTCGCGCTTCCTGCCCGCCGCCGGTGGTGCGGCGGATCGCGCGGCGGTGCTGTTCCGCCGGCATCCCTGGAGCGGCGCGGCCGGCGGCTACGCCATGCTGTCGCTCGCCGGCGCTCCCGGCACGCCCGGCATGCAATTGTGGCTCGACGTGGCGCGCACGCTCGCCGACAGCCGCCACCCGGGCCTGCTGTTCGGTGTGGCGCTGGCGTGGCTCGCCGCGTTCGGGGTGAGCGCGAACGAGATCCGCCGCGCGTTCGGCGCGCCGGACGGCTCGCCCGCGCCCGGACGCACGGTGCCGCGCTCGCTCCGCGCCGCGCTGTGGACCGCGGGCGGCTCGCTGACGGTCCTCCTCTGGGCGTGGCGGCCGAAGGGGTAGTTTCGCGGCGGGTTTCGCACCCGCAAACTCCCCCGCCGGCGAAATAACCGGCCCGTCCACGGAGGCCTTGCCCTATCCTGTGCGTCCCTTCCCCCGGCGTCACTGCAACTCCCGGATCGTGTGTGAAAGGGCCGCTCATGCACCCGAGGGCATTCCGCCGCTGGATTCCGCTTGCGCTCCTCGCGCTCGTACTCGCGCCGGCGACCGCCCGCGCCGACGGGTGGGTCACGATGTGGGGGTCGGGCGGCGAGGATCCCGGCTACTTCGACCTTCCCGTGAGCGTTGCCACGGACCCTGCCGGCAACGTCTACGTCGTGGATCTCGACAGCGATCGCGTGCAGAAGTTCACGAACGACGGGGTCTTCATCACGGAATGGCACCTGGGGACGGGCGGAGCGGATCCGAAGGCGGTGGCGGTCGACGACGGCTACGTCTACGTCGCGGACGGCAACGGCAACCGCATCGTGAAGTACACGACTTCGGGTGACTTCGTCATGCAGTGGGGTTCACCCGGCAGCGGCGACGGTGAGTTCAACCTCCCCTACGGCATCGCCGTCGGCCCCGACCACAGCGTCTACGTCGCCGATGTCGCGAACCGCCGCATCGAGAAGTTCACCCCCACCGGCGACTACCTCACGCAGTGGGGATCCTACGGGGGCGGGAACGGGCAATTCGATCTCCCCCGGAGCTTGGTCACCGATGCCGCGGGCCACGTGTTCGTCACGGACCAGAACGTCGCGCGCGTCCAGGAGTTCACGAGCACCGGCGACTACGTCGCACAGTGGGGGAACGGGATCCTGGGCTCGCCCGTCGGGATCACGCTCACTCCGGACGGTGTGTTCTACGTCGCGGACGCCTTCTTCCAGCGGGTCTCGAAGTTCACGGAGACGGGCAGCTTGATCGAATCGTTCGGCTCGTTCGGCACCGACTACTTCCAATTCCGGTACCCGTATGGCGTCGCAGCGGACGCCGCCGGGAACGTGTTCGTCGCGGACTACCAGAACTGTCGAATCGAGAAGTACGCGCCCTGCCCGCTGCCGCTCGTGACCGCGCAGCCCGTGCCGCTCGCGCTCCAGTATGGTGCCACCGCCACGTTCGGCGTCACCACCACGGGCGTGGTCGGCTACCAGTGGGTGAAGGATGGCAATGAGCTGACCGACGGCGGGCGGATCAGCGGTGCGCTCACCGACACGCTCACGATCACGGACTTCCAGGCGTCCGACATCGGGAACTACTCGGTCGTGGTGCGGAACTGGTGCAACCAGCAGAACCAGAGCGATCCGGCCGCGCTCACGCTCGCGCCGCCGCCGAGCTGTTTCGGTCCTCCCGCGCAGCCACCGGCCGACATGGCGGCGTGGTGGGCGATGGACAGCGGACCGGGCAACACCGTGCCCGACGTCCTCCATCCGGTCGGGAACAAGAACCACGCCTCGCTCACCGGGGCCGCATCGCTCGTACCCGGGAAGGTCGGCACCGCCGTCCGCTGTCCGGGGGTGAACGACGGGCTCCACGTGCCGAGCACGCTCTCGCCGCGACTCGCCGCGAACTCGACCGGGCTGTCGATCGATGCGTGGATCCTGCCGCGCTCGGGTTCGTCGGCGAGCGCGTACCGGATGATCCTCGAGAAAGGGCTCCTGAAGCACGGTACGACGACCGTCCAGGGCGCGACGGCGCTCGCCCCCGGGTACGCCTTCTACCTCCTCGGCGGCGGACGGCTCGGGTTCCAGATGCCCGACCCGAACTACGACCCGGTGCGTTTCGAGCCGGCGATGGCGCCGATGAGCATGGACGAATGGCACCACGTCGCGGTCACGGTCGATCCGCAGATGCCCCAGGGCGGGAAGTTCTACCTCGACGGCGTCGGCGTCGGGACGTTCACGCCGCCCTCGGGCATTCTCGGGAACCTCGCCGACCTCTACATCGGGCGGTTCACACCGCAGCTCGGTCCGGCGGCGCCCGATTCGGCGTTCAACGGCGACATCGACGAGGTGGAGGTCTTCGTCTCCGCGATTGACTCCTCCGCGGTGCGGAAGATCTGGTCGGCGGGCTGCACGGGCAAGCGCCGCGTCCAGGTGCTCACCAACTCGGTTGTCACGCTGCGCGAGACCGGCGCGGCTGCGGACATCTGCTCAGCGATCCTGAACCTGTCCGACGTGTCGCGCACCTACCAGTGGTCGATCGCCACGGGCGCCCCCGGTGCCGGTTGCCCGTCGTCGGTCCCGGTGACGTTCGCACCCAGCTCGGGGACCGTGACCGTGGCGGCGGGCGACCGCGCGGATCTCACGACCTCGGCGTCCGTGAGTCCCGGCGCATTGACGTCGCCGTTCACACGTTGTTTCGAGCTGACGGTGACGGACCAGTCGGATGGCGGAGTGCTGACCGCCGACGGGAGCCTGGTGTTCACCGGAGATCACGTGACGGGCAAGGCCTCCTGCACGCCGCCGGAGGTCTCCGGAGTGGCGTTCGCACCGACCGGGATGATCCGCGCTGCCTCCGGCGTGGCGACGTTCACGCTGTTCAACGACGCGGCGGCGGGCGTCACGGTCAACTACTCGATCGGGACGCGGGACCCGGAGACCGGCGCTGCGAGCTCCCTGCTGCGGCTCGGCGCGCTACCCGCGGGAACTCCGCTGACCGGCTCGATGTTCGTGCCCGGGCTCGGCTCCGCCGACCTGCCGATCGACGTGCGGCTCGACGAGTACGAACCGTTCCTGCCCGACGAGGTCGTGCTCTCGGCCGACGGCGGCGGCAACCTGGTCTTCAAGGAGCTCGCCTCCGTGCACGTCGCGGCAACGGACGACACGAGCCTCGCCTTCGTCGGCGTGGCCCCGGAACCCGGCGGACCGTCCCGCCGCGACCTCGGGCTGCGGGCGGCGCCCAACCCGTTCGCCGCGACGACGACCGTGGTGTTCACGCTTGCGCGAGACGAGCGGGTCGAAGTGGACGTGCTCGACGTGAGTGGCCGGCGCGTGCGGCGGCTCGTGACGTCGTCGCTCGCCGCAGGCGAGCACCGGCTGGCGTGGGACGGCCGCGACGATGCGGGCTCGGGCGTGCGCGCGGGCCTCTATCTCGCGCGTATTCGGGCGGAGAGCGTCCAGAGCGTCGTCCGGCTGCTGCGCGTCCGCTGATTCCCTCTCGTGCCCGGACGTCACGCCGGCCATGGACTGAGTGCGAGCGGGCTCGGCAGGTACTCGCGGCGGGGAGCCGCTACCCGGCGATCACGCCGGGGAAGCGCTCGGGCCTGAACTCGTAGCCCGGAAACACGGCCGAGAGATCGGCGGTGCCGCAGTGCCTCGCCAGGATCTCGCCGAACAGGTCGCGGAAGTCCGTGGTCACCGCGAGATCACGGCCCTCGAAGAGCGTGGCGGGATCGAGCCCGGGCCAGCGGCCCGCGACGCGCCCACCCCGGACGCCGCCGCCCATCACGAACATCGCGGTGGCGTGGCCGTGATCGGTGCCGATGCTGCCGTTCTCGGCCACCGTCCGACCGAACTCCGACATGGTGAGCACCACCACGTCGCTCATGCGGTCCCCGAGATCCCGGGCGAATGCGGCGAGCGAATCCCCCAGCTCGCGGAGCCGCGTGGCGAGCTGGCCCTCGCCGGCGCCCTGGGCGATGTGCGTGTCCCAGCCGCCCGCGTCGGCGAACGCCGTCTCGAGCCCGACGTCGGCCTTGATGAGCTGCGCGATCTGCTGGAGCGAGCGGCCGAGCTTGCCGCGCGGATACTCGGCACCGTGCTCCGGCTGGTACTCGCCAGGGTGGATGCGCTTCA
>CAYSWZ010000143.1:0-25137 GCA_964434945.1 uncultured bacterium
GCGCCGGACGTGCGGCTCTCCGAGATCCTCGCCGGTCCCGCACGCGACTGGGACGGCAACGGCGTCTTCAGCTCGCGCGACGACGAGTGGATCGAGATCTACAACGGCGGTCCCGCCAGCGCGGACCTGACGCCCTACTTCGTCACCGACGGCGATTCGATCCCGCGCTTCGGGTTCACCGGCACGCTCGCGCCCGGCAGCGCGCTGCTCGTGACCGGCGCCATGTCCGTGGCGTGGGAGCGGGCCACCGCGCATCCCGTGTTCGGGCTTTCACTCGGCAACACCGGCGACCAGGTGCTGCTGTGGAGGGTGACCGGCTCCGACACGACGCTCGTGGATGGCTACGCGTACAAGACGCACGAGGCCGCGGCCGACCGCGCCGTGGGCCGCACGCCCGACGGCACTGAGTGGAAGCTCGAGGACCAGCTCGATCCCTACTCCGGCACCGTGCTGCCCGCCGGCACCGGCTGCCCGCCGACACCCGGCATGCCCAACAACTGCGGTGTCGTCCCGACGAAGCAGACGAGCTGGGGCCACGTGAAGGCGATGTACCGCTGAGCGTGCGTGCGCGCGGAGCGCGCTCGGACCGAGCTGCCGTGGTCGCGACGCGGCACCTCGGCCGGGCGCGCCACCCTCCGCGCACGACTCTCGCGAGCGCTCGTCCGTCAGCGAGCGGCGCGAGCGGTATCGAACGAGCAGCGCGAGCGATATCGAACGAGCAGCGCGAGCGGCATGGAACGAGCAACGCGAGCGGCATGGAACGAGCAACGCGAATGCTATTCGTCATACACCAGGTCGCGCGTCACCTCGGCCAGTGACGCGGCGCCGCACTGGGCCATCGCCAGCTCCAGCTCGCCCGCGAGCAGGCGGATGACACGCGCGACGCCGTCGGCGCCCGCGGCCGCGAGCCCCCACAGGTAGGGCCGCCCGATCATCACCGCGGTCGCGCCGAGCGCGAGCGCCTTCACCACGTCCACGCCGCGCCGCACGCCGCCGTCGAGCAGCAGTGGCACGCGTCCCGACACCGCCTGGGCGATGCGCGGCAGCACGTCGATCGTGGCCGGCACCGTGTCGAGATTCCGCCCGCCGTGATTGCTCACGGCGATCGCCGCCGCGCCGCGCTCGAGCGCCCGCACCGCATCGTCCGCGCGCAGCACGCCCTTCACGATCACCGGCAGCTTCGATTCGCTCACGAGCCAGGGCAGCACGTCCCAGGTGAGTGAGGAATCGAGGAACGGGTTGTGCGTCCCGTGTGCGAACGTCGGCATGCGCTGCTCCCGCGCCGGCAGCCCGCGCAGGTTGACCGCCTCCAGTCCCGGCGGCAGCTCGAGCTGGCGGCGAGTCTCGCGGTCGCGCGCCCCGAGCACGGGTGTATCCACCGTGAACATGAGCGCGCGGCAGCCCGCCGCCTCCGCTCGGCGTACCAGCTCGCGCGTGAACCCGCGGTCGCGCTGGACGTACATCTGGAACCAGAGCGGCCCCGTGGCCACGGCCGCGGTGTCCTCGATCGACGTCGTGGCCGCCGTGCTCAACGTGAAGAGCGCCCCCAGCGAGCCCGCGCCGCGCGCGGTGGCGAGTTCGCCCTCCGCGTGGAACAGCCTCTGGTATCCGGTCGGCGCGAGGAGCACCGGGAACGGCAGCTCCACACCGAGCAGCGACAACTTCAAGTCCACGTTGCTCACGTCGTGCAGCACCCGCGGGGAGAGCCGCGTCGCGTCCAGGCGCTCGCGGTTCCACGCCAGCGTGCGCTCGTCACCGCCGCCGCCGGCCAGGTAGTCCCAGGCCATGGGGGACACGCTGGCGCGCGCGAGGGGCTCGTATTCGTGGAGGTTGACGGGCAGCGAAGCGCTCATCCCGCGACCCTACCCTTGTGCGCGGAAGATTGCAGGTGGGCCCCGAATCGGGCTTCAAGCCGCCATCGCTCCACCTCGCGACAACAACTTACGAGGCCGAGCAGCGCCACCTGCAATTATCCGCGCACCAGCCAAATGTTGACGGGGGCGCGGTTTGGCCCTAGGTTCCTCGGCCCGACTGCGTGCGGAAGTGGCGGAACTGGCAGACGCACTAGATTCAGGTTCTAGCGCCCGCAAGGGTGTGGGGGTTCAAATCCCCCCTTCCGCACCATCACACCCTCCCAAATGCGACCCGACAGCGCCCGCCCGTGGCGTTGAGACGGCCAGGTGGTACCGGCCGGCCCGCCGACGGTCCACGCCCGGGACGCAGGGGCCCGCGGTCATGTCCGAAGCCTCTGCTTCAGCCGATCGGCTCGTCGCCCAGAATCGCCGCGCCTCGCACGACTACGCCATCCTCGAGACCGTCGAGGCCGGGCTCGTGCTCGCGGGCACCGAGGTGAAGAGCCTGCGGGTGGGGAAGGCGAGCCTCCAGGAGGCGTGGGCCACGATCGATTCGGGCGAGGCGTTCGTCCACCAGATGCACATCCCGCCCTATGAGCAGGGGAACCGCTGGAACCTGGACCCGGTTCGAAAGCGGAAACTCCTGCTCCACCGCGCCGAGATCGAGAAGATCCGGAAGGCGCTCGAGCAGAAGGGGCTCACGCTCATCCCGCTCAAGCTCTACTTCACCAAGGGCCGCGCCAAGCTGCTGCTGGGCGTGGCGCGCGGCAAGAAGACGCACGACAAGCGCCAGGCCATCGCCGAGCGCGACGTGCGCCGCGAGATGGACCGCGCGAAGCGGAGCGGGGAGCGGGGCGGGTGAGGCGGCTGCGGCGATCCCGCCCGCCGCTCGCGTCGCTCGCCGCGCTCGTGCGCTCGCCGTTGGCCGGCGCCGCGCTCGCGATGAGCCTGCTCGCGGCGGCGACGCACCCCGCTGCGGCCGCGGGCGCCGCCGCGGCGGACAGCGTGCGGGTGCCGGCGGGTATGGGCGTACCCTCGGCGCCGGTCGCGCTCGTGGGCGGCGTGCCCATGGTGGCGGTGAACGAGCTGGCGCGGCTCCTCGGGGCCACCAAGTTCTGGCGTTCGGACGTGCGGAAGCTGGTGCTGCGTGCCGGCGAGCGCCGGCTCACGTTCACGGCCGACAATCCGTTCGTGCTCGTGGACGACCGGACCGTGCGGCTCGAGCACGAGGTCATCTCCCGCTCGGGCGAGCTGTTCGTCCCGGTCGAGGTGGTGCGGGTCCTGCCGGCCGACGGCGGCTGGCCGCGTCTCGCCTACGACGCCGACGCGCACCAGGTGCGCGTGGCGCCGGGCGCGGGTTTCGTCGGCGCGCCGCGCGTCCAGGTGACCGGCGGGCTCACCACGCTCGTGGTGCCCACCGAGCGCACCGACGCCGTCGCGGTCATGGACCGGAGCCGTGCGCACTTTCGCCTGCGCGTGGCGGGCGCTCTTGCCGCGGCGCTCCCGGATTCGCTGCCGGGCGAGGCACTGATCCGCGGCATCACGGTGTCGCAGGGACCGGGCGGACTCACGTTCGAGCTGGCG
The DNA here is from genome assembly GCA_964434945.1 of uncultured bacterium. Lineage (GTDB taxonomy): Bacteria > Eisenbacteria > RBG-16-71-46 > RBG-16-71-46 > RBG-16-71-46 > JAIOPA01. Next base: position 3,438 of record CAYSWZ010000143.1, read on the forward strand.
GTGGATCCCTCGGCGACCGGCTGGCGCCTCGAGCGCGACGCGGCGGCGGGGCGCCTCACGCTGGACGTGGTGCGCGGCGCTCCCGGCTACGCCGAGTTCGCCAGCGAAGGGGCGCCGGGGCCGCGCGTGCTGCGCACGGTCGTTCTGGATCCTGGGCACGGCGGGAGCGACCCCGGTGCGAGCGTCGACGGGACGGACGAGAAATCGCTGGCGCTCGCGCTCGCGCGGCTCGTCGCGGATGAGCTCGCGCATCGCAGCCGCATCCACGCCGTGCTCACCCGCAGCGACGACCGCGACCTGTCGCAGGAGGAGCGCGCCGAGGTCGCCAACCGCGCCGGCGTGGACGCCGTCGTCTCGCTCCACTTCGAGGCGCTGCCCGCACCCGAGGCGCGCGGCACGACCGCGTGGTGCGCCCCGGCGGCGATGGGTTCCGGCAGCGCGGCCGCGACGCGCATGGCCGGGCTGCTCGTGCTCCTGCCGTGGCGCGAGGCGGCGGTGGACCGCGCGGTCGAGAGCCGCGGGCTCGCCGAGAGCCTCACCTCGTCGCTCGAGCGCCGGGGGTTCGGGCCCTCGAGCGTGCGCGAGCGCCTGCCGCTGGCACTCGTCGGCGTGCAGACGCCGGGCGTGCTGCTCGACTGCGGAACGCTCACGAACCCGGACGAGCGCGCGCGGCTCCTCTCGCCGGACGGGTTGAAGGCGCTCGCGGCGGCGATCGCCGACGGCCTGCTCGCGTGGCAGAGGAACGAATGAGGTTCCCGCGCCGGCGCTTCATCGTGGTCGGGCTCGCGCTGGTCGCCGCGGTGCTCCTGTGGCGCTCGCAGACGTCGCACGCCCCGGAGGAGCCGCCCACCCCCGCCGCCGCCGATTCCACCGGCACCGGGTTGAAGGCGGTCACGCTCTGGTTCGGGAGCCCCGGGGGGGACAGCCTGGTCGCGGAATCGCGGGAGATGCCCGAGACGGCGGGGCTTCACGCGCGGATCACCGCGCTGGTGGCGGCGCTCGAGCAGGGCCCGCGCGAGGGCGGCGTCCGCACGATTCCCGAGGGCACGATGCTGCTGCACGCCTACCTGGACGACGCCGGGCTCCTCACGCTCGACCTTTCGCTCCCGTTCCGGCAAGGTTTCCGCGGCGGCGCCCGCGCCGAGGAGATGACACTGGGCTCGCTGGTGCGCACGCTCGCGGCCAACGTGCCCGAGATCAAGCGCATCCGCATCGTCTGTGGGGGAGTGGCGCTGCCGACGCTGGGCGGTCACTTTCCGCTCGACCAGCCGCTCGACGTCGACGAATGGCCCTGAGGCGGCGGGCGATCCCCGGCCCCGGGGCCTCATCAAGGAGAAGCGCGTGTCCGTGAACGGCGACCCACGACCCATCGGCGTGTTCGACTCCGGCATCGGCGGCCTGACCACAGTGCGCGAGCTGTTCCAGCGCCTGCCGCGCGAGTCCGTCGTGTACTTCGGCGACACGGCGCGCCTGCCCTGGGGCAACAAATCGAAGGAGACGGTGACGCGCTTCTCGGTGGAGATCGCGTCGTTCCTCGTCCGCCAGAACGTGAAGTGCGTGGTCGTGGCCTGCAACACGGCGTCGAGCCACGCGCTCGACACGCTGCGCGAGCGCTTCGGCGTGCCGGTGATCGGCGTCATCGAGCCGGCCGCGCGCGCCGCGGTGGCGGTGAGTCCGCACGGGCGGATCGGCGTGATCGGCACGCTCGCCACGGTGGGCAGCAACGCCTACGCCGACGCGATCGCGCGCCTCTCGCGCGGCGCCACGGTGCACCAGCGCGCCTGCCCGCTGTTCGTGCCGCTCGTGGAAGAGGGCTGGCTCGACCATCCGGTCACGCACCAGGTGGCGGAGGAGTACCTGGCGGAGCTGAAGCTCGCGAACCTCGAGAGCCTGATCCTCGGCTGCACGCACTACCCGATGCTCGCCCCGCTGCTCCAGGCCACCATGGGCGCGAGCGTGCGGCTCGTGGACTCGGGCGCAGAGACCGCCCGCGCCACCGTGGAACTCCTCACCGCGCGCTCGCTGCTCGCGCCCGCCGGCGCGGCGGAGCCCTCGCACCACTTCTACCTCAGCGACGAGCCGCGTCGCCGCAGCTTCGCGCGCGTTGCCGAGGCGTTCCTCGGCCGCCCGCTCCCCAAGGTGAGCGTGGTGGACCAGACCGATCTGCCGTGGTTCGAACGCGTCCACGACGGCATCAGCGCACCCATGCAGGAGTAATGCTCCCATGACCGTAGTGCAGCCATGACCCACAAGCCCACCGCCATCCGCGAGCACGAAGCGAAGCCGCCCGAAGCCGTGGTGTTCGCGCGCCACGACGGCCGCGATCCCAGGAGCCCGCGCCCGTTCAAGGTCGAGCGCGGCGTGTCCTCGCACGCCGAGGGCTCGGCGCTCGTGTCCATGGGCCGCACGCGCGTGCTGTGCACGGCGAGCGTGGAGGACCGCGTCCCCGGCTGGCTCCGGAACCAGGGCCGGGGCTGGGTCACGGCCGAGTACGGCATGCTGCCGCGCGCGACCGGCGATCGCACGCCGCGCACGAGCCAGACCGGCGGGCGCGCGCAGGAGATCCAGCGGTTGATCGGCCGGTCCCTCCGCGCGGTCACCGACCTCGCCGCGTTCGGCGAGCGCACCATCACGCTCGATTGCGACGTGCTCGAGGCTGACGGCGGCACGCGCACCGCCGCCATCAACGGCGCCATGGTGGCGCTGCACGACGCGTTCGTGTGGCTCTCGAACAAGAACCAGCTCGCGCGCTCGCCGTTCACCGACTCGGTCGCCGCGATCTCGGTGGGACTGGTGCAGGGGCACGCCTGCCTGGACCTCGACTACGCCGAGGACTCGACCGCGGACGTGGACATGAACGTGGTCATGACCGGGAAGGGCCGCTTCATCGAGGTGCAGGGCACCGGCGAGAAGGCGACGTTCGACGACGTCGAGATGCGCCTGCTCCTGAAGCTTGCCCGCGCCGGGATCAAGCGCGTGACGAACCACCAGCGGAAGCTCCTGGCGGGCTCGGGGCTGCTGCCGGAGTGACGCGCTTCGTCGTGGCGACGTTCAATCGCCACAAGGCGGCCGAGCTGCACGCACTGCTGGCGCTCCCCGGTGTGGCGCTCGTGCCGCTCGCCGACTGGCCGGGCGCGACCTCTCCCGAGGAGCACGGCGCGACGCTCCTCGAGAACGCGCGGATCAAGGCGCGGGCCGCCGTGGCGCTGACCGGCCTGCCCGCGATCGCCGACGACACCGGGCTCGAGGTGGACGCTCTCGGTGGCCGGCCGGGCGTGCACGCGGCGCGCTACGCGGGGCCGGACGCCACGTACGAAGAAAACGTGGCGAAGCTGCTGCGCGAGCTCGCGGGCATTCCGGCCGCAAAGCGCACGGCGCGCTTTCGCACGGTCTGCGTCGCGGCCTGGCCCGACGGTCACGAGCTCGATGCCGAGGGTGCGCTGGAGGGCGTCATCGTGGAGCCGCCGCGCGGTGCCAACGGCTTCGGCTACGACCCGGTGTTCGTTCCCGCCGGCGGGACGCGCACGTACGCCGAGCTCACCGACGCCGAGAAGAACGCGATGTCCCATCGTGCGCGGGCGGTGAAGGCGTTGGGGGAGAGGCTGGCCGTCGGCGACGGCAGCTCAGCCCCGTAGGTACTCCGCGCGCTTACGTTCGCGTTCGCGCTCTTCCCGCCGTTGCGCGTAGACGAACAAGGTGGCCGCGGCCGCGAGCGGCGTGACGATGCTGCCAAATCCGATGAGCTCGTGCCCTGCGCGGACCAGCCAGGCGCCGAGTCCCATTCCCACCATCATGACCAGGAAGCCGAACCACTGACCCCGGCCCAAGGCGCGCGTGTTGGCAGACACGACCGTCACCTCGATCGAGCGGCGGTGGCGGAACTCGTCTTCGGTGAACGTGAGGATCCTGCTCGCCGCACCGGGCGCGATGCGCTCGAAGTGCTCGAGAATGGCCGGCGGAGGTAGCGGGCCCTCGAAGATCGTGTGGGTCACGACGAGTCGCGAACTGCGCCGCTCCGAGTCGGGGCGTTTCGGGGGCGTTGGATCATTCGGGTTCTCGGTCAAGTTCGTGCTCGAACCGGGAGCAGGCCGACATCATGTCCTTCCCAATGGCACGGAAGCCGGTGTAGATCGCAATCGCATCGGTCTCCTCAGGCGTCCCCGCAAAGTTGTACTCGTCGAACTTCCCACCGACGTCGAGGGCACGGCCGATGCCGGAGAGGAACGAGGGCATCGCGAAGAAGTAGTCCGTCAGGCCATTCATGCGGTATGGGATCTTCATGGAATACCTCCGGTCCTGCGACTCCTCCATCTCGACTGCAGGCACGAAGTATACCAAAGCCGTACTGGGAGATTCGCACCACCAGCCGCGGCAACCGCTGCGGACCGGAGCGTACGCGTACACGAGGTGGACGGAGCGTCGATCTCGTCCACCCGCAGCGTTGACCCCACCTGCTCACCCCACCGGCACGCCGTAGCGCTGCACGAACCGTTCCGTCACTTCGAGCATGTCCGCGGGCAGGCGCGCGCACACGGCGTCGGCGATCGCGCGCGGCACGCCGCCGTGCATCGCCTCCGCGATCGCGCCCGCGATGCAGGCGAGCGTGTCGGCGTCGCCGCCCATGGCGACCGCAGTGCGGATGGCGTCCTCGACACTCATCGAGAGCAGCGCGATCGTGGCGGCAATGGGCACGGTGTGCTGGCAGGTCTCATCGAAGGTGTGCCGCGCGCGGAGCGTCTCGAGCGGAATCGAGCAGTCGTAGCCGAAGCGCGATTCGAACAGCTCGCGTAGGTCCGCCTGTGAGCCTCCCTTGCGGGCCATGAAGATCGCCCCGGCCACCGCCTGTGCGCCCTTCACACCCTCGGGGTGGTCGTGCGTCACCGCGGCGCTGCGCTCGGCTTCGGCGAGTACCTGCTCCAGCGTGTCGTATGCCCAACCGACGGGCGACACGCGCATGGCGGAGCCGTTGCCGTAGCTCTGGTAGGGACCTGCGTCGTCCTGGAGCATCCAGCCGAGAAACATCATGCCGTAGCCCCGGCCGGGATAGCGCCGGCCTCAGCGCCGCAGTGCCTCCGCGAAATCCCCGCCGTCGAGCACGGTCTCCGCCACCGCCACGGTGAGGATGCTGTCGTCCGTCGGGCGGCAGCGCGGATGGAACAGCTCGAAGTCCTCGGGGCAGGGTCCCGAGAACTCGCGCACCGAGCCGATGACGTCCCCTGCGATCGCTCCGAGCATCGCCGGCGCCTCCGGTTCTGGCCCTACTCCCCGCCCAGCTTATGAACGCGCAGCGTGTTCGTGCTGCCCGCGGTCCCCGGTGGTGTGCCGGCCACGATGATCACGAAGTCGCCGACGCGGCCGCGGCCGAGGTCGAGAAGCGCCTTGTCGGCCATCGCCACCATGTCGTCCGTGTGCTCGACCTTCGGGACCACGAACGTCTCGCAGCCCCAGAGGAGCGCCAGCCAGCTCCTCACCTCGGGACGCGATGTGAACGCGAGGAGCGGGATGTGGTCGCGATGCACGGCCACGTGGCGCGCCGTGGCGCCCGTCTCGGTGAACGCCACCAGCGCCACGGCATGCAGGTCCTCGGCGATGCGAACCGCGTTCAGCGCGATCGCCTCGGGGCGCGTCTCCGGCCGGCGGCGCACGCTCGGCAGGTTCGAGAAGCCCTGGGACTCCGCGGCGGTGATGATGCGGGCCATGGTCTCCACGGCGCCGATCGGGTAGGCGCCCACGCTCGTCTCGCCCGACAGCATGAGCGCGTCGGCGCCGTCCAGCACGGCGTTCGCCACGTCGCTGGCCTCGGCGCGCGTCGGGTGCGAGGAGTGGATCATCGAGTCGAGCATCTGCGTCGCCACGATCACCGGCTTCCCGTGCTCGCGGCCGAGGCGCACGCAGCGCTTCTGGACGAGCGGCACCTGTTCGAGCGGGATCTCCACGCCGAGGTCGCCGCGCGCCACCATCAGGCCGTCGAACGCGCGCACGATCGGCCCCAGCCGGTCCACCGCCTCGGGCTTCTCGATCTTCGCGATCACCGGCAGCCGCGCGCCGGTCTCGTCCATGATCGCTTGCACGTCGTTCACGTCGGAGGCGTCGCGCACGAACGACAGCGCGATCATGTCCACGCGGAGCCCGAGCGCGAAGCGGAGGTCCTCGCGGTCCTTCTCGCTCAGGCTCGGCGCGCTCACGCGCACGCCCGGCAGGTTGATGCCCTTGTGGTCCGAGATGCGGCCGCCCTCGACCACCGTGCAGCGCACGCGCGTGCCGTCGGTGTCGAGCACTTTCAGCCGCACGCGGCCGTCGTCGATCAGCACGCTCGCACCGGCCGTCACATCCTTCGCCAGCTCGGGGTAGGTGGTGCCCGCGAGGTCGACGGTGCCCTCGACGCCGGGCTCGGTCGTGATGGTGAACGTGGCGCCGGGCACGAGCATCACCCCGCCGTCCTCGAACTCGCCGAGCCGGATCTTCGGGCCCTGGAGGTCCACCATCAGCGCCACGGCGCGGCCCGCCTCGTCGCCCGCCGCGCGCACCTCACGGTAGACGGCCGCGTGCTCCTCCCGGGTGCCGTGCGAGAAGTTGAGCCGCGCCACGTCCATGCCCGCGGCGACCAGCGCACGCACCATCTCGGGGGACGAGGTGGCGGGGCCCAAAGTGCAGACGATCTTGGCGCGACGCTTCATGCTACCTGGCCTTTGCTTCCGTGCATGCGGCCTCCGGCTGCCGCGGGGCGGCGATGGAGAAGAATGGGGTGGATGACGGGGTTCGAACCCGCGACCCTCGGGACCACAACCCGATGCTCTGCCAGCTGAGCTACATCCACCGCCAACTTCGACCCTGGCTGCCGCCATGGCACATGGCGCGCCTGGAGGGGATCGAACCCCCGACCTACGGATTAGAAATCCGTTGCTCTATCCAACTGAGCTACAGGCGCATTCCGGAACCCGCCCTGCACGCGAGGTCGGGTTCGCGCGGCCGGGGTGACCCGCCGCGGCGCACGCGCCGCGCCGATTGCAGCCGGGTGGAAGCTGGTCGGGGCGAGAGGATTTGAACCTCCGACACCCTGCTCCCAAAGCAGGTGCGCTACCGGGCTGCGCCACGCCCCGACGAAACTGGGTGGCGAATCGGGCAAGCAGAATAGGGGAGCGCTTCGGGGAGCGTCAAACGCTGAGGAACTCCGCGTCCCGAGGCGGCCGAGTTCGGTTGCGGCACGCCCGGGCGACTCCCTCGGGGTGCTCCGGACAGCGCGCTCGAGGCCTTTCCGCCCACCTCGAGAACCTCTATCCTGTGCGGCGTACGTCCCCACCAGCCCCCTCCACGGGGCCCCCTTGCAAGGAGCATCCAATGAGTCTCAACAGGGTCATCCTCCTCGGCCGCCTGGGCCGCGATCCCGAGGTGCGCTACGCGCAGAGCGGCACCACGGTCGCCACGCTGAACCTCGCCACAGACGAGCGCCGGCCCGACGGCAACGGCGGCTGGAAGAACGAGACCGAGTGGCACCGCGTGGTGCTGTTCGGGAAGGTCGCGGACCTCGCCAAGCAGTACCTCACCAAGGGTCGCGAGGTGCTGATCGAGGGCTCGCTGCGCACGCGCCAGTGGCAGGACAAGGAAGGCCAGAAGCGCTACACCACCGAGGTCGTGGCGCAGAACATGCGCTTCGTCGGCGGGCGCCCGGGTGGCGCACCCGGCGGTGGTTCGGGCGGCAGCGCAGGCGGCCAGGGCTTCGAGCGCGGGGGCGAGGAGGCGGCGGCGCCGGTGGGTGCCGATGACTTCAGCGACTTCGCCGGCGGCGGCGGGGACGACAGCGACATACCCTTCTGAGCCGCAAGCTCGCGAGGTGCATCAAAAGCGCGCGCGGCGCTTTCCCGCGCAACCCGTTCGGGGGCGTCCTGGTCTCGACGGGGGGACTGAAACAGCGAGTGCAGGTCGGGGGCCCGTCGCCTCGTCAAAAAAGCGGGAACATCACATCTGCGAACACGCAGATGGCTCTCGCAGCCTAAAAGGCTGTGACGCCTTCCCGGACCCCGCCTGTGGGGGCTGGAGCGGGCGCCATACAATCGCAGGCTGGTTCAAAGCCCCGCCCGAGGGCCGCGGACGAGATGCAGTCAGGGCTGGTGCGCGGCGATCCCGCCGACCGGAGCAAAGCGCGCGAGGAGGTTTCAGAGTAGGCCGGATAAACCTGTAGGACTCTCTGTGGATGACCTTTCGGACGCGGGTTCGATTCCCGCCGCCTCCACCATGCAGTCGTGGTTCGTCGCAAGCAGATCGTTGCAAGAATCACCGGCCAGCCGGCGCGAAAGCGTCGAGCTGGCCGTTTCATTTCGCGCCTCGGGGCGCGCTCGTGTCGGTGGTACGGGCGGCGAACGTTCGAGCTTGCGAGCTGAAATCGATCCGGCGAAGCGAGCGTCACTCGTTCATCTCGTGTGAAATGTCGCGTGCGTGCGCGGTCGATGAGCATCTTCGCTTGACAGCTTCGGGCAAGCCATCGACTTGGGCATCACGGCTCGCGTCTGGTGTGCGCTGTCGCGTCCGCAGCCGGGCCAGCGAAGGGCTCGCGGCTCGGTCTGCTCGAAGTTCTCGTCAGGGCTTGCGTTTCGCGTCGCCGGCGCGAGCACCGGCGGCTGGAACTCCCGTGCTAGCTTGGAATCCGCCCCCGTGACCATCCCCGGTCATGGAGATTCCCGTGAACACGTTTCCACGAGCGCACCTCTCGAACGGCAGCCTCATGCAGGTATTCACGGCGCGCGTCGGGCAGGATCGCAGCACCACGGCCGAGATGCTCGCGGACATGGCGGAGATCGAGAAGCGCCGGCTCTATGTGCCTGTCGGCTACCCGTCCATGTATGCCTACTGCCTGCGCGAGCAGCACATGTCCGGTGACATGGCGTACAAGCGGATCCAGGCTGCGAGAGCTGCGCGGAGATTCCCGGCCATTCTCGACGCGGTGGCGGATGGAAGGCTCCATCTGACCGCGATCGTGCTCCTGGCGCCGCACCTGACCCGGGCGACGGCGGATGAACTCCTCACGGCCGCCGCACACAAGAGCAAGGCTCAGATCAAGATGCTGCTCGCCGAGCGATTCCCGATGCCTGACATGCCTGCGTCCGTGCGGGCGATCGCGCCTGCGCCGGTGACGCCTCCGTCGCCGGCCGAACTTCGGGCATGCTCGAGCGTGAGCGAACTGGTTCCGGAACCAGTGGCTCTATCGGCCGAGTCAAATCAGCACAAGCTCATGGTGCCACTTCCGGCACCCGTGGCATCGTCTGAACCGCCATTCCCGATCGTGGAACCCCTCGCGCCCCAGCGCTTCGCGGTTCAGTTCACGTTCGGCCAGACCGCTCACGACAAGCTGCGTCATGCACAGGCGCTGCTGGGGCACGCACTTCCTTCCGGCGACATCGCGGAAGTCCTCGAGCGTGCGCTGGATGCGCTGATCGTGAAACTCGAGAAACAGAAGTTCGCGGCCACGGGCAAGCCGCGGCCCCAGACGTCCGGCGCGAGCGCCCGCCGTATCCCGGCCGCGGTGAAGCGCGCCGTGTGGGAGCGCGATGGCGGCCGTTGCACGTTCGTCGGCGAGCAGAACCGGCGCTGCGAGTCGCGCACGTTGCTCGAGTACGATCACGTGCTGCCGGTCGCTCGCGGCGGACGTTCCGAGGCCGGGAATCTCCGGCTCCGGTGCCGCGCCCACAACCAGCACGAAGCCGAACGCGCGTTTGGCATCGACTTCATGGAGGGTAAGCGCGAGCGAAGTCACGCGCGGGCGGCGGGTGCGGAGCCAGCGCCGATGAGGGCAGGATCCGCCCACTGACAGCGGGCCCGGCGCAGAAGCAACCGTGTCCGTGATTTTCGACTGAAGACTCAGGCTACACTTCGCACGTGAGCGCCCCGGGCAACGATGCCACTCGCCAGGAGGCCCAGAGGGCATGTCATTCACAGAACTCCTCACCATCGGCCACTCGAATCACCCGATCGAACGCTTCGTCACGCTGCTCGCGCAGCACGAGGTGCGGGTGCTTGCGGACGTGCGCTCGGTGCCGTACAGCCGGCGGAATCCGGCCTACAACCGGGAGGCGCTCGAGCGGTCGCTGGCGCAGGCGGGCGTCAACTATCTCTTCATGGGAAGAGAGCTCGGCGCCAAGTCGCCCGATCCGGCGCACTATGAAGGCGGCCGGGTGCAATACCGGCGACTGGCCGCGACCGAGCTCTTCAAGAGCGGGCTCGCCCGCGTGATCAGGGAGGCGAGATCACAAACCCTCGCGATCATGTGCGCCGAGAAGGATCCGCTCGCCTGCCATCGCACGCTGCTCGTCGCGCGCGAGCTGGAGGCGAACAGCGTCGGCGTCATGCACATCCACGCCGAAGGCCATCTCGAGCCGCACCGTGCGCTCATGGAACGGCTCCGGACGCGCGTCGGCGTCCCGGAGTTCGATCTCCTCCGCACGCCGGAGCAGCTTCTCGACGAGGTCTACGCGCTCCAGGAGCGCCGCATCGCGTTCGTCCGTGAGGGTGCTCCCGGCCCCGCCACCGGCGGCTCTCGGCCGGCTCGTTGATACGCCAACAAGCGCGCCCGACATCGTCCTGACATTCACAGATCGGGCTCGAATGACTCGTGAATCGAGCAATCCGCACCCGATCCCGGGCTCCCGCGCCCGCACCCGCGCTGCCGACCGCCACCGGTTCGGGCCCGATCCCGCGCGGTCAAAACGTGCCGGCCGCCCCGCCCACCGCCCTCCTTCCGCTTGCCGTTCTCGCCTCCGGGCACTACCCTGCCGCGTCCCGTGAACGCCACCCCGGCCACCTTGGCCTCGAATCTCGCTTCCGTGCGCGACCGCATCGCCGCAGCCGAGCGCCGTTCGGGGCGACCGGCCGGCAGTGTCACGCTCATCGGGGTGGTCAAGGCGGTGCCCCCCGAGATGGTCGTCGCAGCGGTGAAGCTGGGCGTCGTGGACCTCGGAGAGAACAAGGTCCAGGAAGCCGAGGCTCACCAGCGGTCGGTCGGACGCAACGTCGTACGGTGGCACATGATCGGCCACCTGCAGCGCAACAAGGCGGGCCGCGCGCTCAAGCTGTTCGACATCGTGCACGGCGTGGACGATGCCGGCCTCGCCGGGGAGCTGGCGCGGCGCGCGCACGCTGCGGGCCGGCGGCAGCCGGTGCTGATCGAAGTCAATGTGAGCGGCGAGCCGAGCAAGTTCGGCGCGGCGCCTGCCGGCGTCGGGTCGCTCGCCGAGCAGGTGGCGGCACTCGAGGATCTGCGGTTGCTGGGATTGATGACGGTGGGCGCGCCGGCGGCGTCACCCGGGGACGCGCGGCCGGGCTTCGCCCGGTTGCGCGAGCTGCGCGACGAGGTCGCGCGGCGCATCGGGGCGCCGTTGCCGGAGCTGTCCATGGGAATGAGCGGCGACTTCGAGGTCGCCGTGGAAGAGGGCGCGACGATGGTGCGCGTGGGGACGGCACTGTTCGGCGCGCGCGACGCGCACGGAGGCGTGTGATGTTCGTGGTGGGCAACCTGATCGGGGCACTGGCCACGGTGCTCGATGTTCTGTTGAACGCGCTCGGGATCATCCTGATCGTGAACGCACTGCTCTCCTGGGTGCGTCCCGATCCTTCGAACCCGATCGTGCGGTTCCTGGACCAGGTTTCGGACGCGGTCTGCGACCCCGTCCGGCGCCTGTTCCCCACGGTCGTGGGCGGGCTCGATCTCGCGCCGCTGATCGTGCTGCTGGTGATCATGTTCCTGCGCCAGTTCGTGGTGACGTCGCTGCACGAGCTGGCGTTCCGGGTCGGATAGTGCCGGCCTTCCGGGTCGGGTAGTGCCGGCCTTTCGGGTCAGACGGTGATTGCGAAGCTCGCGCTACGCGTGCAGCCGGGCGCGAAGCGGAGCGCCCTGCTCGCGCGGCTGGCGAGCGGGGAATGGAAGGTGGCCGTGTCGGCGCCGCCCCTCGAGGGCAGGGCGAACGACGCGGTGGTGGAGCTGGTGAGCGGCTTGCTCGGCGTGAAGCGCCGGCAGGTCACGGTGGCGCGGGGAGCTTCCTCGCGCAGCAAGGTGCTCGAGGTGGAAGGCGTCAGCGCGGCAGAAGCCGAGGCCCGGCTCGCCGCGGCGCTCGCCGCCACGGGCACGCCACGCGAACGGGAAACCGATGCCGAGCACGAAGGCCATGAGTGAACTGAAGACCCGCATCAGCGAAGCCGCCGCGGCCGTGCGCGCGAAGTCCTCGCTGCGCCCGGAGGTGGGCATCATCCTCGGCACCGGGCTCGGCGACGTCTCGCAGGCGCTCGAAGCCGTCACGGTGGTGCCGTACGCGGGCATCCCGCACTTCCCGCGCTCCACAGTCGAGAGCCACGCGGGCGAGCTGCACCTCGGCAAGCTCGCCGGCCGGCCGGTCGCGGTGATGAAGGGGCGCGTGCACTTCTACGAGGGCTACACCATGCAGCAGGTGGGCTTCCCGGTGCGCGTGCTCCGGGAGCTCGGCTGCCGGGTGCTCATCATCACGAACTCGTGCGGCGGCATGAACCCGGACATGCCCGCGGGCACGCTGGTGGTGACCACGGACCACATCAACCTCATGGGCGACAATCCGCTCATCGGGCCGAACGACGACGAGCTGGGCCCGCGCTTCCCGGACATGAGCGAGCCCTACTCGCGCAGGCTCGTCGCGCTCGCCGAGAAGGTGGCGCTCGAGCAGCAGCAGCCGCTCCAGCGCGGCGTGTTCGTGGGCGTGCCGGGACCCAACCTCGAGACCGCGGCCGAGTACCGCTTCCTGCGCGCGGTGGGCGCCGACGTGGTCGGCATGTCGCTCGTTCCCGAGAACATCGTCGCGGTGCACGGCGGCATGGTCGTGCTGTCGTTCAACGTGGTGACGGACGCGTGCCTGCCGGATGCGCTCCGCCCCGTGGATCTCCCGGCCGTCCTCGCGGTGGCCGCCCGCACGGCTCCCGCGCTCACGCGCCTCGTGACCGAGGTCGTTCGTCGGCTGGGAGAGGCAACCTGAACTCTCGATATCTGGAACGGCTCGCGCGCACGCACGTTCGGGCCGTGGCAGTGAACACGGAGGTACTCCCGATGGCCATCGCCCGCAAGAAGATCACCGCGAAGCCCGCGCAGAAGCCCCGCGCCGGCGTGGTGATGAAGTCGTCCGGCAAGGGGAAGCCCGTCGTGAAGAAGCCGGCCGTGAAGCCGGGGGCCAGGGACATTGCGAAGAGCGGGAGCAAGACCATCGTGAAGCCGACAGCAAAAGCCGCACCCAAGTCCGCAGCGAAGCCCGTCGCCAAGCCGCAGGCGAAGCCGGCCGCCAAGCCCGCGCCCAAGGGGCCGCCGGTCCTCAACAAGGGCGCCGCCGCCGCGAAGGCCCTCGCCGAGGCGCGCGCCGCCGCCGCGGCCAAGGCGATCGCCGATTCCAAGCGCCCGCCGAAGCTCGTACCCGCAACCGCGAACGCCATCCGCCCCGGCAGCGCCAAGGCCACGCCGGCGAAGGGCAAGGCGTCGCTCAAGCCACCCGCGGAGGTGCGCCCCCTCGGCGTGCTGCCGCCCGAGTCCATGGCCAAGACCAGGCCGGCGCCCCCCACGTCACGCGTGGTGATTCCGGCGCGCCCCGCGAGCCCTCCGCCGCCGCGCGCGGCGGCGCCCGTGAAGGCCGGCCCGAAGGGAGACGAACGCTTGACCGAAGAAGACCTCAAGTACTTCGAATCGCGCCTGCTCGACCAGCGCGCGCGCATCATGGGCGAGATGGGGCACCTCGAGAGCACCGTCCTCAAGGTCAATCCGCGCGACTCTGCGGGCGACGTGAGCGGCGGCTACTCGTTCCACATGGCCGACGCCGGCACCGATTCCATGGAGCGCGAGATCTCATTTGACATCGCCTCCAAGGAAGGCCGGCTGTTGCGGGAGATCGACGACGCCCTTCGCCGCATCTACAACGGGGTGTTCGGGATCTGCGAGGTGAGCGGCAAGCCCATCGCGCGTGCCCGGCTCGAGGCCTTGCCATGGGCGCGGTACACGGTGCAGGAGCAGGAGAACATGGAGCGTCAGCAGCGGGCCGGCCGGCTGGTGAAGGAAGAGGAGTGAGTCGTTCGCCCGCGCTGCTGCTGGGGGTGGCGGGCGCGTGCGTGGCGTTTGACCAGTGGAGCAAACACTGGGCGGCCGTTCACCTGGCGTCGCACGAGCCCGTGCGCATCGTCGGCACGCTCGTCACGCTGACGTACACGCGCAACTCCGGCATCGCGTTCGGCATGTTCGCGGGCAGGAACTTTCCCTTTTACATCTTCTCAATTGTCGCGGCGCTGGCGGTGTTCTGGCTGTGGTCGCGGCACCCGAGCCTGGCCGTGCCGCGCCAGTGGTCGCTCGCGCTCATCCTGGGCGGCGCGATCGGCAATCTCGTCGACCGCGTGCGGGTGGGCGAGGTCACGGACTTCATCCTGCTCGCGTGGCGCGGGCACGAGTTCCCGGTCTTCAATGTCGCCGACATGTGCGTCACCTGCGGCGTCATCCTGTTCGCGCTGGTGTGGACGCACGACCCCGAGCCGCAGCCCGAACCGGTGACGGCGGGGGTACCGGAGGAAGTGATTGGACCGACAGTTGGAGCTGGAGGTGCCGGACACGGGGACGGGAGCCCGATTGGACCGGTGGCTGGCGAAGGCTCGAATCGGCCTGTCGCGTAATCGGCTGCAGAAGCTGATCGACAGCGGTCGCGTCCTGGTGAACGGCAAGACCGGCAAGTCCTCGCTCCGGCTGAAGCCCGGCGACAAGCTGTCGCTGAGCGTGCCCGCGCGCCGTGCCTCACCGCTCGCCGCGGAGGCGGGACCGCTCGCGGTCGTCCACGAGGACGCGCACGTGCTCGTGCTCGACAAGCCCGCGGGGCTGGTCGTGCATCCCGGCGCCGGGGTGCAGAGCGGCACGCTCGTGAACGCGCTCCTCGCCCACGCTCCGGGCCTCGCCCGCGTCGGAGGCGAAGGGCGCCCGGGGATCGTGCACCGGCTGGACCGCGACACCTCGGGGCTCCTGGTCGTGGCGAAGACCGAGGACGCCTACCAGGCGCTGGTCGAAGCGCTCCGCGAGCGCACCGTGACCCGCGTGTACACCGCGCTCGTGTGGGGCGATCCGGGGCCCAACGAGGGCACGATCGAGCTGCCCATCGGCCGCGATCCCAAGGACCGGAAGCGCATGGCGGTCGTTCGCGGCCCCTCCGGGAAGGCCGCCCGGACCCGCTGGAAGGTTCTCGAGCGCTACGGGCTCGCGACTTTGCTGCAGGCGCGGCTCGACACCGGCCGAACGCACCAGATCCGGGTGCACCTGGCCGCGCTTCGGCACCCGGTCGTGGGGGACCCCGTTTATGGCGGGCGGGTTAAAAAGATGTTGAGCCTTCGCCAATCCGAGCGTAGCCTCGCGGACGCTCTGCTGCGCGTGCTTCGGCGGCAGGCTCTGCATGCCGCTGAGCTGGAGTTCCTGCACCCTGTCACCGGGGAACCGCTGCACTTCAGATCCGACCTGCCGACGGACTTCAGCGAGGCGCTCGAGCGCCTGCGGGCGTTCGCGGTGCCTCGATCATCCTGAGCCCGACCCGCGCATGTCCGACCCCACCGCCCCCGAGACGATCACACTCAGGCTCCCGAGCCGGCTCGAACTCCTGGCCGTGCTCGACCGGGTCGCGTTCACCGTGTGCGAGCGCATGGAGTTCGACGAGGACACCACCTCGCAGGTGAGCATGTCGGTGATCGAAGCCGGCACCAACGCGGTGCAGCACGGCCACAAGCGCGACGCCTCGAAGTTCTTCGAGACCGAGTTCCGGCTGTTTCCGGACCGTCTCGAGGTGGATGTGCGCGACCAGGGCGTGGGTTTCGACGTCCAGAAGCTGGTGGGCGACGTCACCGCGCCGGAACACCTGCTCGACATGCGCGGGCGCGGCATCTTCATCATGCGCTCGTGCTGCGACGAGGTGTTCTTCGATTTCACCGACAAGGGCACCGTGTGCCACCTGGTGAAATTCCGCGCCGCGGCGCGGCGCGCCGCTGACGCCTGAGCGGCCCCGCGTGCCGCGCATCCTCGCGGTCGACTGGGGGGAGCGCCGCATCGGCCTCGCGGTCAGTGACCCGCTCGGAATACTGGCTACCGGCCTGCCCACGCTGGAGATACGCGGAGAGGCTGAGGCCGTGGCGCGAGTGGCCGATACCATCCGGGAGGTGGAGGCCGACGCGGTCGTCGTGGGCCTCCCGCTCACGCTTGCCGGCCGCAGGGGTGATGCCGCCCAGGCGGCCGAGCGGTTCGCCGTTCGACTGCAAGAGCTGACCGGGCTGAGCGTTTCGCTCTACGACGAGCGCCTCACCTCGGCCATGGCGCAGCGCAGGCTTCACGAGACGGGCACCCGCACGCGGGGCCGCAAGGGTAAGCTGGATCAGGGTGCCGCCGTGGCACTCCTGGAGGGATGGTTGGCGAAACTCAGGTACCAGGAGCGCAGGGAGGACGACGCGACGTGACCGGGGAGCGCAAGGAGGGCAAGCACCTGCGCAGTTCGGGGCGTCGAGCTTCGGACGCGCGCGGCGGCCGGCCGACGGGTCACCCGTCCGGCCGGCGGCCGCGCGCGTTCCGCCCGCTCCGCTGGGCGTGGCTCCTGCTGCTCGTGGCGCTCCTCGCGCCGGCCTACGACCTCTTCCTGCCCGCCGGCTACCGGCCGCCGCCCGAGCACCGCACCGTCGTCATCGAGCACGGCGAGTCGCTGCACGGGATCGCGCACGAGCTCCAGCGCGTGGGCATCATCCGCAGCCAGGCCGGCTTCCTCGTGCTCGCGCGCATGATGCGCCTCGACCGGAGCGTGAAGGCCGGGCAGTACTCGTTCCGGCTCGGCGTGACCGTGCCGTCGCTGCTCCGCGCGCTCGACCGCGGCATGTACGGCCTGAACCTGGTCACGATCCCCGAGGGCCTCATGGTGAGCGAGACCGCGGAGCTGCTCCAGCACGAGATCGGCATCCGCGCCCAGGCCATCGACTCGCTCGCGAAGGACCCTGCGCTCCTCGACTCGCTCCAGGTCGGCGCGCCCTCGCTGGAGGGCTGGCTCGCGCCGGACTCGTACGAGTGGCTGCCGGGCACGAGCCCGGAGGTGATCCTGCGCACCATGGTGAGCCGCACGCGCGAGCGCGTGCAGCACGCGACCGCCGGCTACGATTCGCTGCCGCTCGGGATGAACGCGCACGAGGTGCTGACGCTCGCGAGCATCGTGGAGTCGGAATCGCGCGCGAAGGAGGAGCGCCCGCACATCGCGCGCGTGTACCTGAACCGCCTCGACCGCGGCATGCTGCTGCAGGCCGATCCGACCGTGGGCTACGCGCAGGGTCGCGGCCCGCGCTCGCGGCTCACGTTCAAGGACCTGCGCGTCGAGTCGCCCTACAACACTTATCGACACGAAGGCCTGCCGCCCGGCCCGATCTGCAGCCCCGGCCTCGCCGCGATCGAGGCCGTCATGAACGCCACGCCCGGCGCGAAGGATCTCTACTTCGTGGCGAAGGGTGGTGGCCGGCACATGTTCGCGCCCACCTACGAGCAGCACCTGGCGAACATCGCGTTCGTGCGCGGGAAGCAGGCCGCGCTCGCCGCGCGCAACAACCCCGACGCGAGCAGCGAGGCCACGCCCGACTCGGGCGACGAGAAGGCGGGGAACGCGGGCCCGCCGCTCGCCGCGAGCGCGAAGCACGTCCAGACTCCGGGCGCGAAGGGCGGATTCAAGTCGCACAGCGTGATCAAGGATGCCGCGAACACGCCACCGCTCGTGGCGCTCGTGCCCGCGAGCCCGGCGCACTCGCCGCACGCGGATTCGGCCGTGGCCGGGCCCCGCATGGGCCCCGTCGGCCCGGCGGCACCGGTCCACGTCGGGGCCGACACGACCCGTTCGCACACGGGCCGCTCCGCCAGCCTGAGCGGCGCCTCGGCGAAGCCCGCGGTGACCGACATGTCCGAACTCGCGGCGACCGGTGGCCCGGCGAAGCCGGCGCACCACGACAGCACGTCGCACAAGGCGGCGAGGGTGCACGCCGCGACCACGACTGCCGCGGTCCACGACAGCACGTCCCACAAGGCCGCCAGGGTGACGGGAGTGCCCGCCGAGGCCGCGGTCCACGACAGCACGGCGCACAAGGCGGCCAGGCACACGGGCGCGGCCCCGAAGGCCGCGGTCCACGACAGCACGTCGCACAAGCCGGCAGCGACCGCGACCGCAGCGGTGCACGACAGCACGGCGCACAAGGCCGGCTCGACGGCCGCCACCGCCAAGCCGGCGGTGGCCGACACGACGCACAAGGCGGCGAAGCATGCCAAGAAACCGGCCAATTCGAGCGTCAAGCCCCCCGCCTCCAAGGCCCCGGCCGACAGTTCGCAGGCAGGGAAGGGCTAGCCGGTCGCCTTCCGGCGGCGCCGGGCGCCCGGCGGGCAACAAAAAAGCCCCCGAGCGGGGGCTCGGAGGTTTCGCGGCCAATCCAACTGGTCAGTGAAACCAGTATGTGTCCACTCCCGCAAACTGCCTAGCCCCCCTCTGAAAAATAGTGTGTGGACCCGTACGCGCGGCAGCGCCACCACTGTAACTCATTGCAGAGTAACGATCGGACCGCCGGGAGCCCGGGGCCAGCCACATGTCCTGAGGCCCGCCCGCGGCCGGCAATCGGCCGGTCAGGCAGCTCTCGCCGCCTCCCAGCTGCCATCGGGGCGAAGCGTGAGCTCCTGCTTGTGCAGCCGGAACGCCCTCCGGGAGACCTCCAGCGCCCGCCGGGCGAACTCCCGCTCGAACACATCCAGCTGTTCCATGTGGGTGGGACTCAGGAAGTTCCTCTCCGGCCACTTCTCCAGGTAGTTGCGGAACTCTCGCAGGAGTACGAGCCGCACCCACATCTGCTCGGCATCACTGCTACGGGACTGTCCCGCGGCCTCGCGCTCGGCCACCGTCGCCCGGCGACACCTCAGGATCCCGGCGAGCTGCCCCTGCCTCAGCTCGCAGGACCGCCGAAGGAACCTCAGTTCAGGGCCCAGCAGCTGGTGAGGGCTCGTGAGGAGCGTGAGTGCGAGGACCTGGAGCAGCTGGCCCAGCTTGACGACGTGGTAGTAGTTCGCGCCGCACTCGCTGCAAGCGGTCTCGAACGCGCCTCCGTGAAGGATGATGTTCGTGAGCTCGCAGCCGTCATAGCGGTACTCGGACAGCTCCCGTTCGGTCGCGGTCCGCTGGCCGCAGTCCGGGCAGATCACCTTTCCCATCTGCGTCCCCTGTTGGCGTTGCGTATCACCATGATCGTGACCAGCGTGCAGCGACCTTCCGGGTCGAGGTCCAGCACGACCCGCGTGGGTCTACCCTCCAGGCACTTCCCCCGTAACGACACCCTGAAGCGCGAGTGCGCCGCATTCCACCGTGGTGCGTGCTCCATGAAGTGAACTCGTAGCACCAGCAAGAAGTCAGCATCGCGGAAACCACGGGTCCTCGCGCGCTCCCAGAAGTGGCCTGAGAACCTTGCTGGAAGTTCGAACCTCGCGATCCGCGCGATGATGGCCTCGGCTTCCGCCCGGGTCATCGATTCCCCCGAAGGATAGCACTTGTACGCTGAGCGTACAAGTGCTGCGGTCGGCCATCGGGGCCGACAGCTGCTTCGGGGGCGATCGTGTAGAGGGGCGGCCACGACGAGCTGCTCCGGCCGCGGCGAGGGGCGCCACCAGGCTCTGCAATACTCCTGCCTCGCCAACTCACGGCGCCCCTTTCCCGCGTGGCTTCCCCCGCTGCCACCCGGTAGGATTGCCGCTCGCATGTCCACCCTTCCCGGCACCCCGCCCGACTTCCAGGCCGGCGGCGAGAGCACGCTCCTCGCCATCCGCGACCCGCTCTCCCGCCCGCACGCGGGGGCCGACTGGCGCGCCCGGCTCGAGCTGCTCCGCCGCGAACTGTCGAGCCACGCGCGCGTCATCGTCGCCTACTCGGGCGGCGTGGATTCGAGCGTGCTGCTCGCGGTCGCGCACGAGCAGTTGGGGAGCGCCGCGCTCGGCGTGATCGGCGTGTCCGACAGCTACGCCTCGCGCGAACTCACGCTCGCGCTCGAACAGGCGGCGCGCATCGGCGCCCGCGTCGAGACCGTGACGACCGGCGAGCTGGCCGATCCCGTATTCGCGAGCAATCCGACGGACCGCTGCTACCACTGCAAGCGCGAGCTGTTCTCGAAGCTGGCGCGAGTCGCAGCGCGCGAGCGCTGTGACTATGTGGCCGACGGCACGATCGCCGACGACCTCGCCGATTACCGCCCCGGCCGGCGCGCCGCGGCGGAGGGAAACATCCGCTCGCCGCTCGCCGAGCTGGGCTTCAGCAAGGCCGACGTGCGCGCGGTCGCGGATTCACTGGGGCTCGCGAGCGCCGGCAAGCCCGCGTCGCCGTGCCTCGCGAGCCGCATCCCGTACGGCACGCCGATCACGCGCGAAAACCTGTCGCAGGTCGAGCGCGGCGAGGCGCTGCTCCGCGAGCTGGGCTTCGACGAGCTGCGCGTCCGCCACCACGGCGACACGGCCCGGCTCGAGATCCCGCTCGCCCAGCTCGCCCGGCTCACCGAGCCCGGCGTCCGTGAACGGGTCGTGTCGGGACTGAGAGCGCTCGGTTTTCGTCGGATCACGCTCGATCTCGAGGGGCTCCGCAGCGGGAACCTCAACCCAATCGAGGGGACATAGCTGGGGCATATCGCTCACAAATCCGGAACCGTCACCGCCCCGCCGGGTACCAATCAGTGCGCCCCGATGGAGGCGGCGGCACAACCCGCGATCTTCGCTGAGATCGCCAGGTGCCCCGGGCCTCGATAGGCCCGGCCCAGCGCCGGCGGTCTCGAACGGGAGAAACTCCCGGCCGAGTTCGCCGGCGCTTTCAGTTTCCGCCTCCGCCAGGCGCGAGAAAGACAGGGGTAGGGAAATGAGCCAGAAGCCTAACGTCACTCGTCCCAAGAGCTTGAAGGCCAAGATGGCCGGCCCGGAAGTGGATCTGGGCTTTCGCTGGGGGGTGCTCAACAGCGCACTTCTCGGCCTGGGGGTGGCGGTCTTGGTGGTGGGCTACGTGAGCCTCGCAAAGGGCTCCCTGACGCTGGCCCCGGTGCTGTTGGTCACCGGCTACTGCGTCATGATCCCGGCCTCGCTGCTGGTGCGCGGAACCGGTTCGGACAAGGGCGAATAGCTCAGCTGGCAGAGCACTTGCCTTACAAGCAAGGGGTCACAGGTTCGAGCCCTGTTTCGCCCACCAGCGGGGAAACTGGATGTGGGGTGGCGGGAGGGGGAGTCCCAGGCGGGTCGCCGAAAAGCCGGAGCAAAGTGGTCCGGGCGGAAACACCCAAGTGGCTCTCTAAGGCAGCGCAGAGAAACGAGTTCCATGGCGAGAAGGCGGCAAGAACTTTCTTGACACCGCGCGGACATGGCCCCTAGACTTCAGGTGTCTTGGAAGGCCTTGTGAACACGCCGGATAAGCTCGCCAAGGCACTCGAACTCAAAGCTGATGATGAAGATAAGAGTTCGAAAGGAGGTGGCTCGCAGCCAGACCTGATTGCGCGCAACTGAGCCTTGCCTGGAACACAGCAACAGGTTTTCACCCTTTAGGGAGGTGCAACGATGACTGGTTTGGTTCGCAAGGCCATGCTCCTCACCGCGGCAGGTTGCTTGATCGCCTCGGCCGCGATGGCGGGTGTGCCCAGCCCCGGAAACTCCGTTACTCCGCCGTGC
>CAYSWZ010000144.1:0-16445 GCA_964434945.1 uncultured bacterium
GTCCGACGGCGTCAATCCGTTCGAGGCGGGCGCCCTCGCGGAATCGGTCACGGTCCAGACGCTCACCTACCAGAATCTCTCGTTCGACGCGGGCTTCAAGTACCGCGGATTCTCCTTCCAGGGCGAATACACGGTGCGCGAGCTCTCGAACTTCGTCGCGACCGGCCCGCTCCCGCTGAGCTCAATCGTCGACCAAGGGTTCTTCGTGCAGGCAATGCACATGGTGATCCCGAAGCGGCTCGGCGTGTACGCGACGACCTCGTACCTCATGGATGATTTCAAACGTCATCCGTGGGAGCTGTCGGGCGGGGCGAGCTACTATCCGTACGGCAGTCGGAGCTGGCGGTTGAACCTTCACTTCATTCACGTCGAGAAATCGTCGGCAGGCTCCAGCTTCGGTTATTACGTGGCGGGCCAGACGGGCAACACGATCTCGCTCGGAACCGACATCCTGCTCTGAGGCAGTGGGGGACCGCCGCGTGCTTCCGCCATGAGTGCGACCGGGCGCCGCCGTGAACAGCGGCGCCCGGTCGCAGGGTCGCTACGGCAGGGGGTATCCTCCGCTGACGATTCCCGCCGAAGGAGGGATGCCGATGTCCGACGCTTCGACGCCACTCACGGGCCCCGACTTCGTTGTAGGCATCGAATCGTCCGAGCTTCCGCAGTCGGGCACGCTGCTCGGCCACGCTCAGGGTGAGCCCGTGCTGCTGGTGCGGCCGGCCGGCAGCGACGAGGTGTTCGCCGTTTCCCCGACCTGCACTCATTACGGCGGCCCGCTCGCCGAGGGACTGCTCGAGGGACACTGCCTCCACTGCCCCTGGCACCACGCGCGATTCGACGTCCGAACCGGCGATGCGGTCGCGGCACCGGCGTTGACGGCGCTCGGGCGATGGCGGGTCGAGCGGCGCGGGACACGCATCGTGGTGGCGGGGAAGGCGGGCCCCGCAGCGGCGGCGCCACCCGCGCGTTCGCCCTCGAGCGTCGTCATCGTCGGTGCCGGCGCGGCGGGCAATGCCGCTGCCGAGATGCTGCGGCGGGAGGGCTACCTGGGCCCCGTCACCTTGATCGGCGGCGAGCCGACTCGCCCGGTGGATCGGCCCAACCTCTCCAAGGACTACCTGGCCGGCACCGCGCCCGAGGACTGGGTCCCGCTCCGGGGCGAGGACTTCTACGGCGAACAGGACATCGAACTCGTGCTCGGCACGCGAGTGACCTCTCTGGATACGAACTCCCGCCGGGTCGCGCTCGCCGATGGCACCCACCGTGAATACGAGGCGCTGCTGCTGGCCACGGGTGCGGATCCTGTCCGCCTGGCGGTGCCGGGAGCGGATGCCCCGCACGTCTTCACACTGCGCTCGCTCGCGGACTCCCGGGCGATCATCGCCCGTGCGACCGCGCCGGGAGTGGCGCGCGCCGTCGTCATCGGCGCGAGCTTCATCGGGCTCGAGGCAGCGGCGGCGCTTCGGGCGCGAGGGCTCAAGGTGTGCGTCGTGGGCCCCGAGGCGCGTCCGCTCGAGCGCGTGCTGGGAAAGGAGTTGGGCGACTTCGTCCGGACGCTCCACGAATCGCACGGCGTCCACTTCCACCTCGGGCGAACCGCCACCGCCATCGAAGCGGATGCCGTCCTGCTCGACGACGGCTCGCGCGCCCGGGCGGACCTGGTGGTCGTCGGCATCGGCGTGCGGCCGGCGCTCGCGCTCGCCGAGCAGGCGGGCTTGAAGCTCGACCGCGGGGTGCTGGTGAACGAGTTCCTCGAGACGAGCGCGCGGGGCGTGTACGCCGCGGGTGACATCGCGCGATACCTCGACCCGCGCACCGGTCGGAGTCAGCGCATCGAGCACTGGGTGGTCGCCGAGCGGCAGGGGCAGACGGCCGCGCGGAACATGCTCGGCCGGCGCGAGAGGTTCGGCGCGGTGCCTTTCTTCTGGAGCCAGCATTACGACGTCGCGATCTCGTACGTCGGCCATGCCGAGGGCTGGGACGACCTCCGGGTGTCGGGAAGGGTCGCCGACGGAAACTGTCTCGTCTCCTACGTGAGCAAGGGGCGTATCGACGCCGTCGCGACGATCGGCCGCGACCTCGACAGCCTGCGGGCGGAAGTCCTGTTCGAGCGCGACGACCAGGCGGGGCTGGCTGCGCTGGCCGCGGGCGTCGAAGCGATCGGACGGCCGGCTTAGTCGAGTGTCCGGCGGGCGCTACCGAACGTCCGAGTGCGTCGCGGCCAGCCAGGTATCCAGGCGCGTGGAGATCTCCCTCCGGGCTTGGCGGAACTTCTCGAGCGCCGCCCCACGACCACCTCGAAATGCGGCCGGGTCCTCGATCGGCCAGTGCACGCGCGTCAGCACGCCGGGCCAGACGGTCGGGCACTTTCCATCCGCATCGTGGCAGACGGTGATGAGGTGCCGGACCGGGATCTTGCCGAGGAAGCGGTCCAGGCTCTTCGGTCGGTGGCTGCTGATGTCGATGCCGACTTCACGCATGGCCTCGACGGCGAGCGGGTTCACTGCCGCCGCGGGCCCAGTTCCCGCGCTCTGGACTTCGAAGCGGTCGCCCGCCTTCTCACGAAGCAGGCCCTCCGCCATCTGGCTTCGCGCGGAGTTGCCGGTGCAGAGAATGAGGACGATCGGCTTTCCCATGACTCCTCCGGTTCGTTGTCGCCCGCACGACTTTCAGGCCACGTCGCGCCCGGCGGGCGCGGGCGCCATGTCACTCGGAAACCAATGCCGGGTGCGATTGCAGAACGAGCAGACCGAGAGCATCACCGGCACCTCGACGAGCACTCCCACGACGGTGGCCAGCGCGGCGCCCGAGCCCGGCCCGAACAGCGTGATCGCCACCGCGACCGCCAGCTCGAAGAAGTTGCTCGCGCCGATCAGCGCACCCGGGGCGGCGACATCGTGCGGGACGCGGAACCATTTCATGAGTCCGTAAGCGAGCGCCGAGTTGAAGTAGACCTGGATCAGGATCGGCACCGCGATCAGCAGGACGTGGAGCCATCGGCCGGTGATGTTGTCCGCCTGGAACGCGAAGATGAGCACCAGGGTCGCCAGCAGGGCCAGCGTCGTGACGGGATGGAAGAACGGCAGATAGACACGCTCGAACCATTCCCGCCCCCGGATTCGCAGCAAGACGACCCGGCTGATGCTGCCGAGCGCGAGCGGGATGACGATGAACGCGACGACGCTGTCGAGCAGCACCTGGAAGGGAACGGTCAGGGCACTCGCGCCGGCCACGAGGAGCGAGACGATTGGCGCGAAGAGGAGCAGCATGATGAGGTCGTTGAGCGAGACCTGGACCAGTGTGTAGGCCGGATCGCCGTCGGTGAGGTAGGACCACACGAACACCATGGCCGTGCACGGCGCGGCGGCGAGAATGATGACGCCCGCGACGTACTGATCGGCGAGCGCCGGCCCGATCCACGGCCGGAAGACGTGCTTGAAGAAGAGCCAGCCGAGGAGCGCCATGGAGAACGGCTTGACGAGCCAGTTGACGAACAGCGTCACGAGGACCCCGGCCGGGCGCTTGCGCACCCCGAGGATGCTCGAGAAATCGATCTTGAGCATCATCGGGTAGATCATCAGCCAGATGAGCACGGCGATCGGAAGGTTGATCTGGCTGTCGCGCCCGAGTTCGAGCCCGCGGAGGGCACGCGTCACGCCCGGCAGGAACCTCCCGAGCAGCACCCCGGCAACCATGCACAGGGCCACCCACAGCGTCAGGTACCGCTCGAACGGGTTCAGGCGCTTTCGCGCCGGGGCGGCCTCAGCCGTGGACACGGGCCCTCCTCGCGGGACGAGCTCGGGCCGATCGCTCCGGCATCGGCACCATCGAAGCGGGAAGCGCGCACAGTTCCGTCATCGGGATCGCCTTGATCCGGCGCAGGCGCTTCCTGTCGGAGAGGACGGCCGGGTCGCGGTCGAGTGGGCCGCGCAGCAGGCCGAGGATCGGCTTCGCGTGCGGATTCCGGGATTCATCCGACAGGCGGTACTCGATCCACTTGCCGTCGCGCCGGTCCTCGACCAGGCCCGCGAGCTTGAGGATCGTGAGGTGCTTCGAGACCGTCGAGGGCGCGAGGCCCAGCACGGCCTGCACCTGGCAGACGCACAGGCCGCCGGCCTCGAGGAGCTTGAGGATGCGAGTCCGGGTGGGGTCGCCGACGGCCTTCAGGGCCAGTTCGAAGTCGCGCATGCGTGCCGCGTCCTTTCGTCATTTCGTCACATGGCGAAGTGTAACGGCTTCCGCACCTCGCGTCCAGACCGAGTCGCCCGCGCGGGCGACTGCTCGACGTCATGCGGTCGGCGACCGCCGGGTTGTTCCCCGGGCTGGGACGTGGGTATCGTGCCGCCGGGTGGCCGGGATCGTCGGGCGCCTTCCGGCTCGGGGAGGGGGGAGTCCAGGCAGTGGACAAATCGCATCGCGCGTTGCGGGGGCAACCGCCGGCGCCGGGATGGACCGGTCTCATCGCGCTGTCGGCGCTGGGTTGGCTCATGCTCTGTTCGCCCGCGTGGGCAAGGGCCGGGGCACCGCAGCCGATCGTTCACGCGGATGGGCCGGCCTCCCGGGCGGAGTCCACGGTGGCCGCCCCGACTCCACCAGCGACGAGGCCGATTCCCGAAGCGAGCCTGATCCAGCCGAAGGAACTCGCCCAGGCTCTCCGTGGCCCGATCGAACAGCGGCCACTGGTACTGCAGGTCGGTTTCCGCGTTCTCTACCGCAGCGGCCACATCGCGGGTTCGCGCTACATCGGGCCTGCCTCGAAGCCCGAGGGGCTCGAGGCGCTGCGCGAGGCCGTGCGGAAGCTGCCCCGCACGAAGCCGCTGGTCCTTTACTGCGGCTGCTGCCCCTGGGCCGATTGCCCGAACATGCGAGCCGCCTATGTCGCGATGGGGTCGGTCGGCAGATCGGTCAGGATTCTCTACATCGCGAAGAATCTGCAGACGAACTGGATCGACGCAGGCCTGCCGACAGCGAGCGGCGAACCGTGACGTCTCTCGGCGGTGCGCCCCGCGGGCGATCCGTTCCCGCGTGAGTCCACGGCGGTCAACGTTCGGTAGAGTCGGACTCGTTCGGATCGGCGCAATGCCGTCTCACACCGGTGGCTTCGTCAAGAACGCTCCCCGAGGATGACGGGATGAAAACGGGAAGGCAGCTCGTGGATGCCTATGTCGCCGCGGCCCCGCCCGGGGCCCGCTCGATGCTGAAGCAGCTTCGCGGAGCGATCCGGTCCTGTGCGCCGAAGGCGACCGAGCGCCTGAGCTACCGGATGCCGTACTACTCCTATTTCGGCCGCCTGGCCTATTTCGCCGCGTTCACCCATCACGTCAGCCTGTTCGTTCCGGGACGGCCGATCAAGGCGTTCGCGAAGGAGGTGAAGAAGTACAAGGCCGGCGAGGCCACGCTGCGATTCCCGATCGGGACGAAAGTACCGTTGCGATTGGTGAGGAAGCTCATCACCATGCGGGCGCGGGACAACGAGGCGGCGGCGAAGTCGTAGCCCGACACGACCGGGGAGCCACGATGCCGAAAGCATTCAAGGCGCTGACCGAGCAGGAGATCCTGGCACTCGCGATCTCCTCGGAGGAGGATGACGCGCGCATCTACGGCGACGTCGCGGAGGGATTGCGAGCCGACTTCCCCGCGAGCGCCGCGATGTTCGACGAGATGCGTGCGGAGGAGGTCGATCACCGGCGAAGGCTGTTCGAACTCTACCGCTCGCGCTTCGGCGAGCACATTCCTCTCATCCGCCGCGAGGACGTGAAAGGCTTCATCCAGAGGCGCCCGGTGTGGCTGGTGCGTCCGCTCGGGTTGAAAGCGGTGCGTGGCCTCGCCGAGACGATGGAGCTCGAGACCCGTCGCTTCTACACGCTCGCCGCGGCGGCGGTGACGCACGCCTCGACGCGCGAGCTGCTCCTCACCCTGGCGGAGGAGGAGCAGAAGCACTCGGCACTCGCGGGGGCGCTCGCCGAGAAGCACCTGACCCGGGACGCTCGGGTGTCCGAGGATGCGGCGCAGCGCCGGCTCTTCGTGCTGCAGATCGTCCAGCCCGGGCTCGCGGGACTGATGGACGGGTCGGTCTCCACGCTGGCGCCGCTGTTTGCCGCGGCGTTCGCGACCCGAAGCTCGGGCGACGCGTTTCGCGTGGGGCTCGCGGCGAGCGTGGGGGCGGGGATCTCGATGGGCTTCGCCGAGGCGCTGAGCGACGACGGCAGCATGACCGGCCGGGGGAAGCCGTTGCTGCGCGGCGTCGTGTGCGGGCTCATGACCACTGCGGGCGGGATCGGGCACACGCTCCCGTTCCTGCTCCCGGGCTTTGGGACCGCCACCGCCGTGGCCTCGGTCGTGGTGGCGGTGGAGCTCCTCGCGATCAGCTGGATCCGCCGTCGGTACATGGACACGCCGTTCCTCTCCGCAGCGTTCCAGGTGATCGTGGGCGGCGTGCTCGTCTTCCTGGCGGGAATCCTCATCGGCAACTCGTGACGCAGCCGCTGGCGGCGCCGGGATTTGATTGACGGCACCGCGCCGCGCCGGCTAGCGTCGCGCTGGGACGACATCCTCGAGGAAAAGTGCATGCATCCTGGCCCCGCGCTGCGCGCGTACCGCTCACTGGCCCCACCCATCGCGTGGGCCGGGGCGATGCTGCTTGCGGTCGTGCCGCCATCGCACGCGGCGGGCGCGCTTTGGTCGGATGCGCCCGAGGCATTCGTGGTCCTCCGCGACGGGACGCCCGGCGGCATGAGCGGGTTCGCGCGCGCGCTCGAAACCGCCGGCGGCCACGTGGCCGTCGTCCTTCCGCCCCGCACCGCGGTCGTCTTCGCCAGCGATGCCGCGCTCGCGGACCGCTCGCTCGCGAGCCTCATCGAGGCGAGCGGGCGAGGGCCGTTCGCCACTCCCGAAGCGCTGTCGCCGGATCCCGCCGTCCGCAGCGCGGCCGCGGTCTGGAACGCGTCGCGTGAACTCGCCCGGGAATCCGCCCTCGAGCCGGCGGATGCGTCGCCGCCTCCACAGCCGTTCCCGGACGCCGGCCGTGTGCCGGTCGCGCTCCCGGAGAAGACGCCGGCCCAGGCGCTCGCGTCCTCGCACCTGCCGTTCGGGGCCGGCTATTACGACACGAGCGAGTTCATGGCCGGATCGGTCGCGGTGGGGGTGTGGCTCCTCGAGGCTCCGCCCGCCTCGACCTATCACTGGTCCGCGTCCGACGAGGACATCACCCTCGCCGGCGTCCAGTCCGGGCTCGCGAACTGGGTGCGGAAGGGCGGGCCCGCCACGTTCCTCACGTTCTACCTCGACATCCACCGGAAGGTGCCGGTGAACGGCACGCCGATCGAGAACCCGATCACCATGGACCAGTTCTGGGTGGACCAGTTCCTCGGGAATGCCGGGTGGACCGGCGCGAACGCGTTCGAGAAGGGGTTCGCATACAACAACTCGATCCGTGACGCGTTCAACACGAACTGGGCGTACTCCATCGTCATCGTCGACAGCGACCCCGCGGTCAACCAGGGACTGTTCTCCGGCGGCGGCTACGCGTTCTCCTACTATGGCGGGCCCTACGTGTGGATGGCCCGCTACTCGACGTGGGCTTACAACTACACAAGCTACTTCGCGGCCGTCCCGATGCACGAGAGCGGGCACTCGTTCTTCGACACCGACGAATACGACGGGGCGATCCAGTACAACGGCTACCTGAACGCCCCCGACGACCCGAACTATCCGCAGTGCATCATGAACCGCAACGACACGACCCGGGTGTGCCCCGCGACCCGCGCGCAGCTCGGCTGGCGCGACCTCGACGGCGACGGCGTCATCGAGCCGCTCGATGCTCCGCCCACCGCGAGCCTCGTTGCCAGCGGGCACACGCCCATCCTCGACGCCACGCCGACGATCCTGGGCACGGCGTCCGTGGCGACAATTCCGAACCTGAACCCGGACTCGCGCTATTTCCCGCCACATGCCATCACCGTCGCCACACTCGATGCGGTCCAGTGCCGGGTGGACGGCGGCCCGTGGACCAACGCCACGCCGCTCGATGGCGCATTCGACGGCTACACCGAGTCGTTCCAGTGGACCGCGCCTGCGCTCGCCGCCGGAATGCATGTGGTCGAGGCGCGGGCGCACGACTCGGTCGGGCTGTGGTCGGCGTCGTTCCCCGCGGACACCGTCGTGATCGATGCGGAGGTCGGGGTGGGGCCGATGGCGGGAGCGTTTCGCCTGCTCGCCCCGGAGCCCAATCCCATGTCCGGGCGGACCGAGATCCGGTTCATGCTCCCCGAGCGTCACACGGTCGAGGCGGAGATCCTCGACCTCGCGGGGCGCCGGGTGCGCGCGCTCGCGGAGGGCCGCGAGTACGCTCCCGGCCTCAACCTGCTCGACTGGGACGGTCGCGACGCTGCGGGGCGGGCCGTGCCGGGCGGCGTGTACCTCATGCGCGTGCGCGCCGGCGGCGAGGCCAGGGTGCAGAGGCTGGTGGTCTCGCGGTAACGGCGGTCGCCCGGGCGCCGATCGGGCGTGGCACAATCGCCCGGGCGGAGCGGGTCCGCCCGGGCGATCGAGTGAGGCTCCCGACGATCAGGCCGTCGGCTTGATGTTCTGGTTCATCCGGAACAGGTTCGTCGGGTCGAATTTCGCCTTGAGCTTCGCGAGCCGCTCGTAGTTGTGGCCGTACGCGCCCTTCTGGACCCGCTGCGTCTCGTCCTCGGGCATGAAGTTCACGTACACGCCGCCGGTGGCGAACGGCGTCGCGGCATCGAACAGCTGCCGCGCCCACGCGATGCAGACCTGGTCCTGCGACGCCTCCCGCCAGCGCGTGTGCACGTTCATCACGAACTCGATGTCGCGGTGCGGATACGCGGTGGCCTCGACGGGGTGCCGATTGACGGCGCCGCCGAGATGCCCGATGAAGATCTCGCACTCGGGCCCGGGCAGCTTGCCCAGCGCGTCGAGCAGCACCTTGATGAACCCGTCGTCGAGCTTCTTGAAGTCGTGCGACTTCCAGTAGTTGCGGGCGCCGGGGGCGAGGAGCGGATCGAACGCCGACTGCCAGCCCGCGAACGGGGACGGCCCGATGACGTCGGCGATCGGCTTCCCCAGGGCGCGCAGCGGCGCGACGGACTTCTCCGCCTTCTGGAGGTCGCCGATGGCGCACACCGCGAACACGAGAACCTCCTTGCCGTGCCACTCGGCGGGCAGGAACGGGAGTGGCGGCGCCTTCCGCATCACCACCCACGCGGTGACCTCCTCCGGCGCCGACGCCACGAACTTCCGGTAACCTTCGAGCAGCTCCTTCGCCTGCGCGAGCGGATGCACGATGAGGCCCGCGAGCACGGTCGGTCCGACCGGGTGGAGCCGGTACTCGAACGAGGTCGCGACCCCGAAGTTGCCGCCGCCGCCACGGATCGCCCAGAACAGGTCGGGATTGTCCTTCTCGTTCGCGTGCACGAGTTCGCCCTTCGCGGTCACCACGTCCACCGACAGCAGGTTGTCCACGGTGAGCCCGAACTTGCGGCTGATCCAGCCGAACCCGCCGCCGAGCGTGAAGCCGGAGATTCCGGTGGTGGAGTTGATGCCGACCGGCGTCGCGAGGCCGAATGCCTGCGCCTCGCGGTCGAACTCGCCGAGCGTGACGCCGGGTTCGACGCGCGCCGTGCGGGCGACCGGGTCGATCCGCACGGATTTCATGAGCGAGAGGTCGATCATCAGCCCGCCCTCGCAGACCGCGTTGCCGGCGATGTTGTGTCCGCCGCCGCGCACCGCGAGCAGGAGCTGATGGTCCCGCGCCATCTTGACGGCGAGGATCACGTCGGCGGCGCCGGCGGCGCGCACGATGGCCGCGGGCCGGCGGTCGATCATCGCGTTCCAGATCGTGCGCGCGGTGTCGTAGCCCGGCTCGCCGGGCAGGCACAGCGTGCCGCGCAAACCGGCACGCAGGCCGTCGATCACCTCGCTGGGGATGGTCTTCTGGTTTCCGTCGAGTGTCTTGAGTCCGACTGCGGTCATCTCGGCATCCTCCCCTGGGCGTCGGGCCAGGCTCCCGTTCGCGGCGCGTCGCCCCCGTCGTGGGGGGCCGTGGGCGGTGGCCGGAAGCTCGCGCCGGCGCCGCCCGCCGGTCAAGCGAAATCTCTATCAAGTCCAACCAGCAGGCCCGGGGAGGTACGGAGCGATGCGAACGCGTGTGACCCGTGGAATTCATACGCGTTCGGCGAGCGTGTCCCCGCGGTTGTACTCCGTCCGGGATCCCGCTGCGGGAACACGCATCGCGCCTGGACGCCCGGCGCGGGCGGCACGGGCTGGGTCTGCCGCGCGCGCGACCCGCCGGTGGGCTGGGGAAGGGCGGGCCCGTTCCGGGACGGGATCACGGGACACCGGCGCTTCGATGAGGTCGTGCGCGGCGTATGGGCGTGACCAGGGCGGTCACTTCTTCAGTTGTTCCGTCCAGTTGAAGACCGCGATCGGGAGCCACGCCGATTCCGCATGCAGCGGCCGGTTGAACAGGAACTTCTGGCCGTCCGCCGCGGCTGCCCACAGCCCGACGTTTCCGGACATGCCCGAGATGTTGAGCGACATCGTGAACATGGGACGCGGGGCGCCGGCCTCGAACCGCGCGCCCGTCTTCACGTCGACCGCGTAGCAGACCTGGTCCACGGTCCGGAAATAGAGTTCGTTGCCGTCCGCCCGCCACAGCGGGTTGCCCCCGCCGCCGCTCGAGATCTGGACCGGGGCGCCCGGTCCCGGGAACGCCTGGACGAAGAGCTCCGAGCGCCCGGACTGGTTGGAGTCGTAGGCGACCCAGTGTCCGTCGGGCGAGAAGTGCGGCCGCGTCTCGCTGAACTTGCTGGTCGCGATCGGGAGGGGCTTCCCCGTGCGCAGGTCGATCGCGATCAGGTCCCAGCCGCCCGCCCCATCCGTCTGCATGCAGCCGAGGTACGCGCCGTCGCGGGAGGCGTCCACGGGTCCGATGTTCGCCGGGCCCTGGTACACGAGCGAGTCCGCGGCGACGCTGTCGATTGCCCGGCGGTAGATGGCGTAGACGGATTTCCGGTTCGAGGCCCAGTAGAGCATGCGCGAATCGGCGCCCCAGACCGGCCAGATGTCGTTGCCGGGATCGATCGTGAACCGGGACGAGACGTTCCGCTCGAGGTCCAGCACCCAGATGTCGGCCGCGGCGCCGGTCGCATCGGTCAACTGGTAGGCGAGGTGCCGCCCGTCGGGAGAGAGCGCGAAGCTCCCGTAGGCTCCGGCGGGGCCCAGGTCCGAGAGATCGCGCCCGGAGCGATCCACCCACGCCAGCCGGCGCACGTCGGCGCTCGCCTGGCTGTAGAGGAGGACGCCGTTCCGCGACGCGGAGAAGTACGCCATCGAGTTCGCGCGAGCCACGCCGATCTGGTCCGCCAGCGTGTGCGGCTCGCCGACCAGCTTGCCGCTGCCCGCATCGAGACGTTGCGCGAAGAGCGCGCCGTCACGCTCGAACAGGAGCACTCCGGGAGGGACGTACTCGACGCGGCCGTCGTACGGCATGACCGGGGTGAGCTTGTTCGAGCCGATGCTGCCGAACCGCAGCTCGGACTTGCCGGCGTCGGAGGAGGCGATCTCGCAGAGAAAGTGCACGCCGTCGGGGAGCGCTTCGGGCCAGTCCGCCTCGGTCTCGTGCTTCGACGTGTCCACCGCCGTGATGGCCCGGGGCATGCCACCGGATGCCGACACCATGCGAATGTCGTTGTGCGTGCGGTCGCCGTCGAACAGGATCAGGTTCTTCGTGTTCCAGCAGCCGTCGGAGCCTCCGGGCGCTTCGCAGATCGTCTCCGGCCGGCCGCCGGAGACGAGGATCTTCTTCAGCTTGTTGTCCGAGAAGAAGCCGAGGTAGCGGCTGTCGGGTGACCAGAACGGGCGCCCCGTGCCCTCGGTCCCGGGAAGGGGTCGGGACTCGAGATCGTCGAACGAGCGCAACCAGAGACGGGTCACGCCGCTGGAATCGGACGCGGCGAACGCAGCCGAACGACCGTCCGGCGACGCCCGCAGCGGACCGAGCGGTGTGAGCGTCCGGGGAACGCGCAGCTCGAATCGCATCATCGCGGGTCGCCGCGAGATGCTCCGCCACCAGAGGCCTGCAAACAGCACGGCCGCCAGCAACCCCGCGGTTGCGAGACCCCAGCCGATGCGGGCATCGAGACGTCGTCGCGCCGCGACCGGCGCGGGCGTGCCCGCCTGTGAACCGCCCTCCGCCAGCCAGGTGAGCTGGAGCTTCACGTCGTGCGCGGTCTGGACCCGCTGGTCCGGATCCTTGGCGAGACACGAGCGGACCAGGCGTTCGAGCCCCGGCGGCGTCATCGGGGCCAGCGTCGCGAGCGACGAGGGCTCCGAGTGCATGATCGCGCCGATCAGGCTCGCCTGGCTCTTGCCCGTGAACGCCGGCTGGCCGGCCGACATCTCGTAGAGAACGCAGCCGAGCGCCCAGACATCCGAGCGGACGTCCGCCTCGCCGCCCTCGAGCTGCTCGGGCGACATGTACTGGAACGTGCCGACGATCGCGCCCTCCGCCGTGAGCGGCGAGGCCAGCGTCGGCGTCCGGGTCAGCGCGTCGACGCTCACCCCGCGGCCGGAGCTGCCGGGCGCCCCGCCGGTTGAGCCGGCCGGCCCCTTGGCGCGCGCGAGCCCGAAGTCCATCAGCTTCGCGCCCGTCTTCGTCAGCATGACGTTGCCGGGCTTGAGATCGCGGTGCACCACCCCGGCACGGTGAGCACGGTCGAGCGCATCCGCGATCTGCACGCCGAGCCGGAGCACGTCGGCCGGGGGCAGTGCCCCCCTCAGCAGCCGCTGCGCCAGCGTCTCGCCCTCGACCAGTTCCATCACGAGGTAGTCGGTCTCACCCTCGCGCCCGACGTCGAACAGCGTGCAGATGTGCGGGTGGTTCAGGCTCGAAACGGTCTTCGCTTCACGCTCGAACCGCGCCCGCAGGTCGGGGTTGGATGAAAGGTGTTGCGGCAACACCTTGATTGCCACGCTCCGGCCAAGGCGGGGGTCGTTCGCGCGATAGACTTCGCCCATGCCGCCGGCCCCGAGGGGGGAGATGATCTCGTAGGGGCCGAGCCGGGTACCGGGTGTAAGTGGCATCGTTTCAATGTACTACAAGTGAGGCGGGCATACGAGTCGAGAACTTCCATGCAACCTGTCGGCAACCTGTCGATTCCGGCCCCCGCCGTTCGACGTATGTTCAGAGTCCGGTTCCGCCCATCGGGTGCGACGGGGGACCCGGGCCACCACCCGAGGACTTACAGAGGAGTTTCCACGATGCGAGTGATGGTGATCGTGCGGGCCACGAAGGATTCCGAAGCGGGCGTGTTGCCGGACGGGAAGATCTTGGCCGAGATGGGGAAGTACAACGAGGAGCTGGCGAAGGCCGGCATCCTGCTCGCGGCCGAGGGGCTGCAATCGAGCGCGAAGGGAGCGCGGGTCCGGTTTTCGGGCGCGAAGCGCACGGTCACGGACGGACCGTTCGCCGAGACGAAGGAACTGATCGCCGGCTTCTGGCTGTGGCAGGTGAAGTCCATGGCCGAGGCGATCGAGTGGGTGAAGCGCTGCCCCAACCCGATGCCCGGAGACTCGGACATCGAGATCCGGCAAGTGTTCGAGGCGGAGGACTTCGGTGCGGAGTTGACGCCGGAGGTGCGTGCCCAGGAGGCGCGTATCCGCGCTCAGGTCGGGAAGAGGAAGTAGTCGAACGATCGCCCCCGGCGCGCCTTGCGCGCGCCCGACGGGGATGATGTGATCGGGGGCCGTGACCGCCCCCGACACCCATCGCGCCATCGAGACGGTCTGGCGGATCGAGTCCGCCCGGCTGATCGCCGGCATCGCCCGCATCGTGCGCGACGTCGGCGTGGCCGAGGAGCTGGCGCAGGACGCGCTGCTCGCGGCGCTCGAGCAGTGGCCGGCCGCGGGCATCCCGCAGAACCCGGGCGCATGGTTGATGGGCACGGCGAAGCATCGCGCCATCGACTGGCTCCGGCGCGGGAAGCGCCTCGAGCGAAAGCACGAGGAGATCGGGCGCGAACTCGACAAACGCGGCGACCCGAACGCGCCCGATCCGGACGCCGCGCTGGACGACCCGGTCGGCGACGATCTCCTCCGCCTGGTGTTCATGACCTGCCACCCGGTGCTCTCCGCCGAGGCGCGCGCCGCGCTCACGCTGCGACTCCTCGGCGGACTCACCACGGACGAGATCGCGCGTGCGTACCTGGTGCCCGCGCCCGCGATCGCGCAGCGGATCGTGCGCGCAAAGCGTTCGCTCGCGGACGTGCGGGACTCGTTCGAGCTGCCGCGCGGAGCCGATCTCGCGACGCGATTCGCATCCGTGCTCGAAGTGATCTACCTGATCTTCAACGAGGGCTATTCGGCGACCGCCGGCGAGGACTGGCTGCGGCCCGCGCTCTGCGAAGAGGCGCTCCGGCTCGGCCGCATCCTCGCCGGGCTTGCCCCGGGCGAGCCCGAGGTGCACGGGCTCGTGGCGCTCATGGAACTCCAGGCGTCCCGCTCGCGCGCGCGCGTGGGGCCGGGAGGGGAGCCCGTCCTGTTGCTGGAGCAGAACCGCGCGCACTGGGACCCGCTGCTGATCGGTCGCGGGCTCGCGGCGCTCGCGCGGGCGGAATCGCTGGCGTCCACACCGGGGCCCTATGCGCTCCAGGCGGCGATCGCGGCGTGTCACGCCCGGGCGGGGACGGCGGACGACACCGACTGGCCGCGCATCGTGACGCTCTACGAAGGGCTCGCGCTCCTCACGCGCTCGCTGGTGGTCGAGCTCAATCGCGCGGTCGCGGTCGCGATGGCGTCCGGCCCGGCCGCCGGGCTCGCACTCGTGGATGCGCTCGCCTCCGAGCCGGCGCTCGCGAAGTACCACCTGCTGCCGAGCGTGCGCGCGGACCTCCTCCTGCGGCTCGGGCGTCCGGGCGAGGCGCGCCCGGAGTTCGAACGGGCCGCGTCACTTACGCGCAACGCCCGCGAGCGCGAGCTGCTGCTGGGGCGCGCCAGGGCGTGCGCCACCCTGCCGACCACGCCGTCGCCGCCGACGTAGTCCGGCGTCAGCACACGGACAAGCCTTCGCCACTTGCCGCATCCAGTCTTGCGACCCCTCGGGGGAAGCGGGAGAGTCCGGACAGGCCCCGACGCCGATGGAATTCGCGCTCGTGGAAGGAGGCTGTCATGAAGGATCAGACGCTTCGAGTGGAGTATTACGCGGTCACGACGGAGGACAAGCCCGGGGTTGGCGCCGACATCGGCAAGCGCCTCACCCAGGAGCACGTGAACCTGCTCGCGCTGCAGGCATTCCCCATCGGTCCCGGCAAGATCCAGGTGGATTTCGTCCCCGAGAACCCGGAACAGTTCAGCAAGGCGGCGCGGAAGCTCGGGCTCTCGATCGGCCCGCCGAAGACGGCGTTCCTGGTTCAGGGGACGGATCGCGTCGGAGCCCTGGGCGAGACGCTGGACCGGCTCGGCAGCCAGGGCATCAACGTGCGCGCCACTTGCGGCGTCGCGTGCGGCGGGAATCGTTACGGCGCCATCCTGTGGGTGGCACCGGCGGATGTCGAGAAGGCCGCACGCGCGCTGGGCGCGCAGACGGTCACGCACAAGGTCTGAGGCCCTCGCGGGGCGAGCGCCCCGCGGTGGACGGCGTCGAGTGGGTTCGCGGCGCCGGCGGCGGGCACGAGCGTCCGCCACCGGCGCCGATCGCTGCCGATGACACGCGGCGGGGATCAGCCCTCGACGATCACCGGATCGTCCTGCTCGGGCAGGTGCGGCTTGCCCTCGAACGACATCAGGTGGCCGGAACGAGTGGCCTTGGTCTCGAGGTAGAAGCGGTTGTACTCGGTCGCCGGTATCACGTGCGGAATCCGGCCGGTGACCCGCGTGCCGAGCTGCTCGAGCTGCTTCACCTTGTTCGGATTGTTCGTCATGAGCCGGATCGAACCGACGTTGAGGCTCGCCAGCATGTGCGCCGCCACGGCGTAATCGCGCTCGTCGTCGCGAAAGCCGAGCACGATGTTCGCCTCGACCGTGTCGAGCCCGCGGTCCTGCAGCGCATAGGCGCGCACCTTGTTGATGAGCCCGATGCCCCGGCCCTCCTGGCGCATGTAGAGAACCGCGCCGCGTTCCAGCGTTCCGATCCGGCGCAGCGACAGCTCGAGCTGATCCCGGCAGTCGCAGCGGAGCGAGCCGAGCGCATCGCCGGTGAGGCATTCCGAATGGAGCCGGACGGGCAGATCTTCGGCGCCCATGACGTCACCGTGGACGAGCGCGACGTGCTCCTTGCCGTCGCGATTGTTCCAGAATGCGACGATGTGGAATCTCCCGAACCGGCTCGGGAGCGCCGCCACGCCGGCCACCCGGACGCAGATCCGGTGCACGCCGAAACCTGCGCAGTCGTGGTCCTTGTCCCGCTCGACCAGCTCGTCGAGCGTGGC
>CAYSWZ010000145.1:0-14551 GCA_964434945.1 uncultured bacterium
CTCCTTCCCTTCCCCGCAGCCTTTGAAGCGGAGACGGGCGCCGGTGTATTGCGGTTCACCGTGACGCCCTGGTCGGCGACGTCGAGGTAGCCGACGAGCCGTGCGTGCCGCCGGATCCCATCGGAGAGATCCGTGGCCGCGCGATCGCGTGCGACCGCCGACGCGAGTGCGGCCGAGAGCGCGACCGGGTGGCCGCGCCGCCCCTTGTAACGCGGCACGAGCGCGTACGCGAAGGCGCCCGACCGCTTGCCGCCGAACGCCGCCAGCGCCTCGTCCAGCATCGCGCCCAGGGATTGGACCGTCGCCGGCTTGACGTCGGGGTGATCCACCGGCTGGAGGAGAATGCCGCGCGGTCGATGCTTGAGCGCGGCCGCGAGCCCGGCGCGCACCGAGGACAGCATCCCCTCGGCCCAGAGCTTGTTGAACGCGAACCGCACCTCGAGTTCACCGGTCCGGTCGCGCGGCCCTCCGTTCAGGTCCGGGGCCAGCATGCCCTTCGCGACCAGTGACTCGAACTCCTTCCCGGCGGATTCGCAGACCTTCTCGCCATCGGCGCCGAGCACCACCACGACGGTATCGCACACCGCCCACAGCGCGCGGACACCGCGCACCAGGAACGATTGCCCTCGCGACTTGACGAGTGCCTTGGGGCTCCCCATGCGAGTCGATGCCCCAGCGGCCAGCAGCACTCCGACGATCACGACGAGCCCCCTTCCAGGAGATGTGCCCTGTTGGTTTCGGGTCTGTTGCCGGTGCCTTCCGGTGTTCGTGCCGCGACGCGCGCGGGCGGCACCCAGCCCCGCTCGGGGCTGCCGCCACGCCGCACCGCGACCAGTTCCGCGACGATGCTGACCGCGATCTCCTCCGACGTGCGGGCGCCGATCGCGAGCCCCACCGGCGTGCGGAGCCGCGCGATCTCGTCGTCGCCGAACCCGCGCGCGCGGAGCCGGAGCGCGAACTTCCGCTGCTTGGCGAGACTGCCGATGAGACCGGTGAAGCGCAGCTCGCGGCGCAGCAGCTCCTGTACGACGCGCTGGTCGAGCGCGTGGTCGTGCGTCGTGACCACCGCGTAGGTGTTCGCGTCCTCGCCCGGCCCCCCCGCGCCCGCGGCCGCCCACTCCCGCGCGAACTCGTCGGGTGCGCGCAGCTCACGGACGGCGTGCGGGAAACGCTCGGCGTTCAGCCAGTCGGGCCGAGCGTCCACGACGTGCACCGCGAAGCCGCAGGCGGCGGCGAACGCCGCCAGCGGACGGGCCACGTGCCCGGCGCCGAACACGAGCAGCCGCGGCAGTGCCTCGAGCACCTCCAGGTGAACCACCATTTCGCCGCCGCAGCACATGCCGAGCTCGATCGTGAGCTGCCGCCGCACGGTGCGGGCCTGCTGGCCGGAGGTCAGCAACTCGTGCGCCTGCCGGATGCAGTCGTGCTCGATCGCCCCGCCCCCGATGGTGCCGGCGGTCTCGCCGCCCTCGGCGAGCAGCATGTGGACGCCGGGCTTCTGCGGGGTGAAGCCGCGCGACTCGACCACCGTCAGCAGCACGAAACGCCGGCCCTCCGCACGCCAGCGCGCAAGCACGTTCCAGATGTCCGGGCCCGGCCCGCCCTCGAAGATCACCCCGCCACCACTCACGCCCCACCTCCCGCGAACACGTCGCGCAGTGCGCGCGTCACCACGACCGGAACCATGGCATGCCGCCAGTCGTCGTCGTACGGCACGTTGATGAGCGGCCGGCACTGCTTGTGCGCGGCCGCCGCCACTGCGGCAAACAGGGCCTCGCTCGCCGCCTGACCCGCGACCAGCGCGTCGAGATTGCCGAGGAGCCTCGGCTTGGCGCCGAGCGCGCTCACCACGACTCGCAGAGACTCGATGCGCGACCCGTGCGCGCGGGCCGCGACCGCGACGGACAGCATCGGGAAGTCGATCGCTCCGCGCGGGCGGAGCTTCCGGTACGCGCCCTGCTGGCCGCGGGTAGCTGCCGGGAGCGTGACGCTCGTGACCATCTCGTCGCGCTCGAGCACGTTGTTGTGAATGCCGTCGCCCACGAAGAAGTTCTCGCACGAGACCTGCCGCCGGCCGTTCGGGCCCGCGATTTCGACCTCGGCGCCGTAGGCGATCAGCATCGGCGCCACGTCCGAGGAGTGCGCGGCGACGCACCGGCGACCCTGCGGCACGACGTGGCAGACCACGCCGTCCTTCTTCAAGCAGAAGCCGAGCGCCTCGCGCCAGAAGTACGTCTGGTTGTAATAGGTGCAGCGGGTGTCGAGGCAGAGGTTGCCGCCGAGCGTGCCCATGTTGCGGATCTGCGGCGAGGCCACGAGCGACGCGGCGTGCGAGACGCCGGTGTAGTCCCGCCGGAGTTGCGGCAGCCGCGTGAGTGCGGAGAGCGTGAGGAGTGCGCCGAGGCGGAGCCCGCCCGCGGGTGCGGAGACCTCGCGAAGCTCGGCGACCCCCGCCAGCGACACCACCCGGCGGGGCTCATGCAACCGGTGCTTCAGGTTCGGGACCGCGTCCGTTCCGCCCGCCACGAGCAGGCATTCGCCCGGATGCTCCGCGAGTTCCCGCAGCACGCCGTCCACGCTCGTGGGCCGCACCCACTCGAACACCGGCAGGGTGAGCACGCTAGCCTCGCGCCCCGGCGCCCGCGAGCTGCGCGCGGGCACGGGACCACGCCGCGCGCGCGTCACCTGCGCGGAGCAGATCGAGCACCGCGGGCGGCGAGAATGGCAGGCGGTCACAGCGGATGCCGAGCGCATCGTGAATGGCGTTGGCGATGGCCGGGACGCTCGGATGCAACGGGCCCTCGCCCGCCTCCTTGGCGCCGTAGGGGCCCTCGGGATCCACCGACTCGATGATGAACGATTCCAGCTCGGGCGTGTCGAGCGTCGTGGGCATGCGGTAGTCGAGCAGGCTCGGGCCGTGGTGGAGGCCCGCCCCGTGCGCCGCGGTCGCGGCCTTGAACGTGTGGGTCTCGAACAGCGCCTCGCCGAATCCCATGTAGGCGCTGCCCTCCATCTGGCCCTCCACCGCCACCGGCGAGAGCGCGCGGCCGCAGTCGTGCGCCACCCAGATCTTCTTCACCGTCACGGTCCCGGTCTCCGGGTCGCAGTCCACCTCCGCGACGTGCGCGGTGAACGAGTAGGCCGGCGAGGCCCCGATGGTCCCGCCGCGGTAGTCGCCGCCGAGCTTGGGGCTCTGGTACCAGCCCACCGAGCCGAGCGTGCCGTGCCGCGCTTCGGCCGCCTGGAAGGCGTCTTTCACACTCATGGCGTGCTTCGCGGGGTCGCTGGCCGCCACGGCCACGCCGTTCGCCAGCACGATGTCGCCCTTCGCGACGCCCCACTGCTCGGCGAGCGTCCCGGCGATCTTCTCGCGCAATTGCCGCGCGGCGTCGAGGCAGGCGTTGCCGCACATGAACGTCTCGCGGCTCGAGTACGAGCCGAGGTCCACCGGCGTCAGGTCGGTGTCGGCGGCGACGACGCGCACGTCGCGCAGCGAGAGCCCGAGTTCTTCACAGACGATCGTGGCGAGCACCGAATCGGCGCCCTGGCCGATGTCGCTGATCCCGCAGAACACGGTGGCGCGGCCGGAGCGGTCGAGCTTCAACTGCACCCCCGCCTGCGGCATCTCGTTCGGGTAGATGCAGTAGTTCGTGCCCGAGATGTACATGCTGCCCGCCATGCCGAGGCCCCGGCCGTACGGGAGCCGCCGCCAGCGGGCCTTCCAGTCCGACGCCTTCTCCACCGCATCGAGGCACTCGAGGAAACCGTTCGAGGTGACGCGCAGACCGTTCACGGTGCGCGTGTCCCGCCCGATGAAGTTCCTGCGACGGACGGCGAACGGGTCCATGCCGATCCGCTCCGAGAGCTTGTCCAACTGGCACTCGAACGCGAAGCGCGGCTGCACCGAGCCGTGCCCGCGCTTCGGGCCGCAGCAGGGCTTGTTCGTGAACACGCGGGTGGAATCGAACCGGTACGCCGGCATCGCATACGGTGCCGTCAGCAGCTGCCCCGAGTAGTAGGTCGTCACCAGCCCGAAGCTCGAGTAGGCGCCGCCGTCGATGTGGATCACCGCGTCGGTGCCGGTGAGCGTGCCGTCCGCCCGGATGCCCGTGCGGTAGCGCATGCGCATCGGATGACGGCCGCGGTGCGCGTAGAACACCTCCTCCCGCGTGTACAGGATCTTGACCGGCCGGCCGGTCATCATGGACAGCTTGGCGGCGCAGAACTCGAGCGTGAACGGCTCGCTCTTCCCGCCGAACGCGCCGCCCACCACCGGCTGGATGACGCGGATCCGCTGCGTCGGGAGCCCCAGCACCCGGGCGAGGTCGCGGTGCAGGTAGTGCGCCACCTGCGTGCTCGACCACACGGTGAGGAATCCGCTGCCGTCGAACTCGGCAACGCAGCAGTGCGGCTCGATCGGGCCGTGCGTGGAGCCCTCGTACCAGTACTCGGCCTCCACCACCTCGTCGCTCGCGGCGAGCCGCTCGTCGACCGGGCCGAACTCGAGGTGCACGTGCTTGGAGAGATTGCCTTCGGTCGACTTCTCGTTGACCCGGATCTCCGGGTGCGCCAGCGCCTCGTCGATGCCGGTGATGGCGGGCAGGACGTCGTAGGTGACGTGGATGCGCCGGAGCGCCTCCTCCGCGATCAGTTCCGTGTCCGCGGCGACGCAGGCGATGGCGTCCCCGACGTAGCGCGCCTTCTCTTCGCACAGTGCCTGCTCGTCCTGCGTCCACGGGATGATGCCGAAGTACTCGGGCAGGTCCCTGCCCGTCACGACCGCGTGCACGCCCGGCAGCGCGAGTGCCTCGCTCGCGTCGATGCCGACGATGCGCGCGTGCGCGTGGATCGACCGCTTGACCTTCGCGTGCAGCATGCGGGGCAGGCTGATGTCGTCGGCGTACACGGCGCGGCCCGTGACCTTGGCGAGTCCCTCGAGCTTGCGGCTCCGCCGGCCGATCGCGTGAAACTCGCCGCCGTTGGGCGGCGCGGTGCGGCCGGCCTCCCACGCGGGCGGGGTGAGGCGGTCGGCCTTCGGCATGAGCCGGCCCGCCGGGATCGCCGGCCCGGAGCGCGCGCGCTCCGGGGGCGCGGGCGGCGGCCCCGGCTTCGCCCGCTTCCTCGGCGGGCTCACTCGCGCTCCAGCGCGCCGCTCGGCTCGCGCAGCTCGCCCGCGGCGAGCTCCACCGCATCCAGGACCTTGGTGTAGCCCGTGCACCGGCACAGGTTCCCGGACAGCGCGTGCGCGATCTCGTCCCGCGACGGGCTCGAGTTCCGCGCCAGCAGGGCGAAGGCGCTCATCAGGATGCCGGGAGTGCAGAAGCCGCACTGGGCGCCGCCGGTCAGGTCGAACGCGTGCTGCAGCGCATGCGGGCGGCCGTCCTCGGCGAGGCCCTCCACCGTCAGCACTTCGCGGTCCTCGCAGGCCAGCGCGAGCGTGATGCAGGCCAGCACCGGCTCGCCGTCCACGAGCACCGTGCAGGCGCCGCAGTCGCCCTTGTCGCAGCCTTGTTTCGAG
Source organism: uncultured bacterium (assembly GCA_964434945.1). GTDB lineage: Bacteria > Eisenbacteria > RBG-16-71-46 > RBG-16-71-46 > RBG-16-71-46 > JAIOPA01. Next base: position 5,519 of record CAYSWZ010000145.1, read on the forward strand.
CCGGTGAGTCCGAGCCGGTAGCGGAGCGCCTCGAGCAGCGTCGTGTACGGCGTCACCGCGCACTCGCGACGGTCGCCGTTCACGCGCAACCGGCAGAGCACCGAGGCGAGGGGTTCCAAAGGGAGTACTCCGAGGGGGTCGGCGAGCGACGATGACGCGAGCGGACGCGGGCAGCCACCGCGATTGAAGCCCCTGCACCCTGGGGTGTCAACGACCGCCCGCCACGGACGGAGTGGCGGTTCCGCGTCCGCCCCGCTTGCCCGTCCGGCGCGAGCCGCGCACAATGGTGGCTATGAGTGACTCCACCCCCAAGCCGCCGTCCTTCTGGTGGGCGGCCGATCAGCCTTCGTTCGCGCCGCTCGCGGCCGATCTCGACGTCGACGCCATCATCGTGGGCGGCGGCATCACCGGCCTGACGCTCGCCTACACCCTGAGCGAACAGGGCTCGGTCGCGGCGGTGTTGGAGGCGGGCCGGATGGCCGGCGAGGCGAGCGGCCGGAACGCCGGGTTCCTGCTGGCGATCCCCGCCGAGCCCTATGCCGAGCGCATCGCACTCTGGGGTCGCGACGGGGCGCGCGCGTTCCTCCAGCTCGGGCGGCGCACGCATCAGAGGATCGCCCACCTGGCGCAGGCGCTCCGCATCGACTGCGATTACCGGCTTACCGGCAGCCTGCGGCTCACGCGCTCCGAGGAGGAGAGCGAGGACATGCGCGGCTCACTGCCCGAGCTGCGGCACGACGGCTTCCCGATGCGCGAGATCGCCCTCGAGGACGTCCTGCCGCTGCACGCGCGCGCGCGCTTCCACGGCGCGTTCGAGGTTCCCGAGGACGGTGTCGTGGACCCCGTGCGCTTCCAGCACGGGCTCGCCGCGGGCGCGCAACGCCTCGGCGCGCACCTGCACGAGGGCTCGCGCGTGACGGGCGCGCGCTGGCAGGACGGGCTGTGGAACGCGTTCGCGAACGGGCACGTCGTGCGCGGACGTACGCTCGTGATCGCCACCAACGCGTACGCGCCGCTGCTCGTGCCGGCCCTGAAGCCGCTCATCATGCCGCGGCGCGGGCAGATGCTGGCCACGGCGCCGTTGGAGGCGCGATTCGACACCCGGCCCGTCTACGCCAACTACGGCTACCAGTACTGGCGGCAGATGCCCGATGGCCGGCTGGTGATCGGCGGCTGGCGCAACACCGCGTTCGACGCGGAATCCGGGTTCGACACCGGGACGACGCCGACCATCCAGCAGCAGATCGAGCAGGGCGTCGTGGAGCTGATCCCGGGAGGCGCGCCGGTCGAGTACCGCTGGGCCGGCACGATGGGTTTCGCTCGGGACGGCCGGCCGCTGGTGGGCTGGCTCGATGCCGCACACCACCTTGCGATCGCGGCGGGCTTCACCGGCCACGGCATGGGGATGGCGACCGCGTGCACCGAGGACTTGGCCGAGCTGCTCGCGTTCAAGCGCGCGCCGGCGATCGCTTCACTGGATCCGCAGCGATTCGCCGAGGTGCGGGAAGCTCGCGACGGCCTGGTGGCGCTGGGTGCGGTGACGGGATAGCCGCGTGCGCGCGCAGGCCGGCTGGGTCGCCTGCGCCGGGTTGGGGGTCCTGCTCCCCCTCTCGCCGGCGGGCGCGACGCAGCCCATCGTCGACTACCGGCCGCCCCGTGCCGCGTCGACGGCTGACACCAGCGTCGAGCGCCTGGCGAAGCACGCCGAGAGCGCGGCGTTCACCGCCACCAACACCGGGGTATTGGTGGGCCTGGGGTTGATGCTCGTCGGCATTCCAGCCGGCTCGGGCGGGGTCTTCCTCGCCGGCTACGGCGTGGCGGCCGTGGGTGCGATCGCGGGGCCGACCGCGGGTTGGAGCCGCGCCGGCTACCCGGGCCGCGGCGCCGTGGGAGTGCTCGTTCGGACCGGGTTGATCGCCGGCTGCATCGCCATCCCGCTCAGCAGCAAGTCGACGCGCGAGTCCGACACGGCGGGCCTCGTCGTCGCGTCCGCCGCTCTCACCGGCGTCGTGCTCGCTACGTTCGAGGCCTATTTCGAATGTGACGCCATCGGTGCGTACGTGCGGCGGAACGGCACCGGCCCGAGCGCCCTCCGGCTCACCCCGGCCGCCAGCCCCTCGGGAGCGCCGGGTTTGGCGCTGGTGATCGGATTCCCATGAGTCCGGGGGGAGGCCGCACGCGGGCCGATACCAACCGTTTACCCGCGCTCCGCCTCCGGTCTATACTTGATTGCGACAACCGATCCCCGTCTCTCCTGGACCTCTACCGCGTGCCCCCAGCGCCGCCGGCACCGGCCGGCCGAACTGCGCTCGGGGCCGCAGGACTCGCCCCCCCATGCTGACCGGACTCAAGACGCTCGATGAGGTGCGCCACGCCGTCGCGGTGCTCGCGACGGGTAACGGTGACGCGCTGGACCGCCTCGTGTGGACGGGCGTGTTCGGCGCTTCCGGTGTGCAGGAGGCCGCACGCCAGGGTGTGCTGGCCCAGTGCCGCTCGGTCGGGATCTACCCGGCCTCGATCCACGCGCTCTACCTGGCGCGCGGCCGCGGCGAAGTGCCCCCCACGTTCACGGTCCCGGCCATCAACATCCGCGGCCTCGCCTACGACACCGCGCGGGCCCTGTTCCGCACGCGCAAGAAGCTCGACGCGGGCGCGGTGATCTGCGAGATCGCGCGCTCTGAGATCAGCTACACCGGCCAGCGTCCGGCCGAGTACGCGTTCGTCGTGATGGCGGCCGCGCTGCGCGAGGGCTGGAGCGGGCCGGTGTTCATCCAGGGCGATCACTTCCAGATCAACGCGAAGAAGTACGTCACCGGGCCCGAGGCCGAGCTGCGGGCGGTGCTCGAGCTGACCGCCGAGGCGCTGCGCGCCGGCTTCTACAACATCGATGTCGACACCTCCACGCTCGTGGACCTGTCGAAGCCCACGCATGCCGAGCAGCAGGCGCTCAACGGCCGCTTATGCGCCGAGATCACCGCGTTCATCCGCCAGCACGAGCCCGCGGGGGTCACCGTGTCGGTCGGCGGCGAGATCGGCGAGGTGGGCGGCAAGAACTCCACCGCGGAGGAGCTGAGCGCGTTCGTCGAGGTGTACAACGCCCAGCTCGCGAGCCTCGCTCCCGGCCAGCCCGGGATGAGCAAGATCTCGATCCAGACCGGCACGAGCCATGGCGGCGTGCCCCTGCCGGACGGCACCGTGGCCAAGGTGAAGCTGGACTTCGATACGCTGCAGGCACTGTCCCGGTTGTCGCGCGAGAAGTACGGATTCGCGGGCGCGGTCCAGCACGGGGCATCCACCCTGCCGGCGGAGCTGTTCGGGGAGTTCACGAAGCGCGGTGCGTGCGAGATCCACCTCGCGACCGAGTTCCAGAACATGATCTTCGACCACCTGGCATTCCCCGCGGATCTCAAGCGCGACATCTACGAGGCGCTGCGAGCGAGCGAGGCGGCGGACCGGAAGCCCACCGACACCGACGAGCAGTTCTTCTACAAGGTCCGCAAGAAGGCGCTCGGCGCGCGAAAGCTGGAGCTGTGGTCGCTCCCGGAAGCCGTGCGCGCGGCGATCGCGTCCCGGCTCGAAGAGCGCTTCACGTTCCTCCTCACCCAGCTCCACGCGCAGGACACGCGCAAGCTGGCGGCCCAGCACGCGCCATTCGTGCCGGGCTCGTTCCCCATGTTCGGCGAGACCATCGGGGCCACGAAGGGCCCCGAGGACGTCTCCGGGCTATCGGATTGATCACGGAGACCGCCATGAGCGAGCGCGCAGTGACGCTGGCGCAGTTCGTCCTGCAGCAGGAGCGTATCCATCCCGAGGCCAGCGGCCAGTTCACCGGGCTGCTGCTCGACATCGCGCTCGCGGCGAAGATGATCAACAAGGCCGTGATCCGCGCCGGGCTGGTGGACGTGCTCGGCGCCACGGGCAGCACCAACGTCCAGGGCGAGAAGGTCCAGAAGCTGGACGTGTTCGCGCACGAGACCATCATGCGCGTGCTCGGGTCCACGGGTCAGCTGGCGGTGATCGCGTCCGAGGAGGACGAGGACATCGTCCAAGTCACCGAGGGCGCGCCGATCGGCCGGTACGTTGTGAATTTCGACCCGCTCGACGGCTCGTCGAACATCGACGCGAACGTGAACATCGGCACGATTTTTTCGATTCTGCCCCGACTCACGCGCACCGGCCGCGGCACGCACGAGGACGTCCTGCAGTCCGGGCGCCGGCAACTGTGCGCGGGCTACGTCCTGTACGGCTCGAGCACCATGCTGGTGTACACGACCGGCGACGGCGTGCACGGGTTCACGTACGAACCCAGCATCGGCGAGTTCCTGCTCTCGCACCCGAACATCCGCACGCCGCGCCGCGGCCAGATCTACAGCGTCAACGAGGGCAACTACGCGCACTGGTCGGAGGGCGTGAAGCGCTACATCGACTGGCTCAAGTTCGACGACAAGGCCACCGGCCGCCCCTACAGCGCGCGCTACGTCGGCTCGCTGGTCGCGGATTTTCACAGAAACCTCCTCTATGGCGGCATCTACCTCTACCCCGGCGACAAGAAGAACCCGAACGGCAAGCTCCGGCTCCTGTACGAGGCCGCGCCGCTCGCGTTCGTGGCGGAGCAGGCCGGGGGCGCGGCGAGCGACGGCCGCCGCCGCATCATGGACATCCCGCCGGCGGCGCTCCATCAACGGACGCCGTTGTTCCTCGGCAGCCCCGAGGACGTCGCCGAGGCCGAGGCGTTCTACCAGGAGAAGCACGACGGCGTGACCCGGGAGCGGCGGATCCGCTAGAGGGCTGCCGTCGCGGGACGCGAGGGGCGTTCCTGTGGGGCCGCTGCCGCCACCCGTCATGGCGCAACAGGTTCCGGAACCAGTGATCCCGTCGACGCCACGGACCTGGCGGGAGCGTTGGGGCCACTTGCTCCGCAGGCAGCAGCGCGACTCCATCGTCGACTCCGGCTCGGTGAATCCGCCCGCTCACCCGGTCCGCGGCCACAGGCTGGCGACGCGCCAGCGGATCTCGTCCCGCACCTCGCGGAACACGGCCATGCGCTCGGCCTCGGGCGCGGCACTCGGGTCCGGCAGCGGCCAGTGAACGCGGCGGACGTCGCCGGCGAGCGTCGAGCAGGCTTCGTCCGCTTCGCCGCACAGCGTCACCACCGTGTCGCACTCCCGCCACGGCACGGCGTCGAGATGCTTGGATTGCTGTGACGTCAGGTCCAGACCCACCTCGCGCATCGCCTCGACCGCGCAGGGGTGCACGCCACGCGGCTCGCTGCCCGCACTCATCACCTCGACGCCCGCCGGCGCCAGCGAGCGGGCAAAGCCCTCCGCCATCTGGCTGCGGGACGAGTTGTGGATGCACAGGAAGAGCACGCGCCGCGGAGGGCGGGTGGCGAATGCCGACGGACGCGACTCGTTCGGGATCACCGGGGCTACCGCGTGGACATGAGGCTCTTGTAGATCCGCGCCGCGGCCACGCCCCCGAGCATGGGGGCGAGCCAGTACACCCAGTGGTGCGTCCACACGCCCGAGGCGCACGCCGCGCCGAACGCGCGCGCCGGGTTCATCGCCGCGCCGGTGAGCCGCCCGCCGACCAGGACGTCCATGAGCACGGCGAGACCGATCCCGAGGCCTCCGATCCTCGGCGCGCGCTCGTCCACCGTGGTGCCCCACACGGCCGTGACCAGGAAGAACGTGAGCACGAACTCGATCAGCAGGCCCTGCGACACCGAGACTCCCGCGGCCAGCAGCGGCACGCCGAAGTGCACGGCCTCACCCGCTTCGCCGGGCACCACGGCACGGAGCAGGAAGCTGGCGATGACGGCGCCCGACAGCTGCGACAACCAGTAGGTGATGGCCGAGGTGAGCGACATTCTGCGGGTGACGACGAAACCCAGCGTCACCGCCGGATTGAAATGCCCGCCGGACCAGGCCCCCAACGCGGAGATCATGACCGCCAGCGCCAGGCCATACGCGACCGCCACCACCAGCAGGCTCGAGGTTCCCGCCGCCTGCTGCATGACGATGGCACCCTGTCCGATGAAGCACAGCGTGAACGTGCCGAGGAACTCAGCCCAGTAGGACTTGGGTCCCTGATCCATGCGACCTCCGGTGAGCACGAGTGTGAGGCGGAGGCGCACGGTAGCGGCGGGATGTGGGGGCGTCAACGCGCGGGCGAAGCCCTCGCTACTTCGACATCTCGCCCGGGACGTGCTGGTCCCGGATTCCCAGCATCCGCTCGATCTCGCTCTCGAGGAACAGTGCGAGTTCCGGGGAATTCACATTCCGCACGAGCCGCAGACTCCGATTGCCCGGAGTGAGGGCGCTCAGGTGCCAGCTCGGCGTTCTGCTGCGCCCACCGAACGTCTCCTCCCGGTAGACCTGCCGGATGTCCGAGCTGGGCACGGTCTTGATGCCCAGCCACGGCAGGGGACCGTGCCAGATCGAGACCCGACCCTGCCCGACGCGAATCTCCGTCCGATTGACGAACCCCGCGATCGTGGCGTAGGTGAGGCCGATGCCGACTGCCACGTGGAGCAGTGGAAACCAGATCATCGCGGAATTCGGTGAGGCGGCGGACAGCGCACTCCGGTACCAGAACACCAGGAATCCGTCCCAGAACACGCAGAACGCCAGCATGAGCACGTGGATGGGGCTGAACCAGCGGTACGCGATCATGCGAATACCGGCTTCGTCCTCGATGCGGACCCCGGGCGGACGGGGCGCCGGGAGATCGGCGTCCGACGGTGGCACATCGTTCATGTCGGCCTCCCCTCGTGCGCACCACGACCGGCTCGACGAGCGACCGGTGGAGCCACGGTCCGCTCGGCGCCGGCGACATTACAACAGTGAGCCCGACCGCCGCAGCAACTCTTCCATGAGCTTCGCGTTCCGCGCCGCCTGGCCTGCGTGACAGTTGTTGAAGAAGAGGTAGGTCTGCTTCGCCTGCTGGGCCATCGCGTTCACCTTGGCGAGCCATTCCGTCAGCTCGCGCTCGGAGTAGTCGTAATCGTAGCGGAGACTCTCGCGGCTGCTCCGAACCCGGCCCGGGGAGGGGGCGCCGCCGCTCGAGTCGGTCGCGCCGCTCGCGCCCGCGGTCACTCGCTCCCCGCTCCCCCACCAGTGCTTCGCATTCCGGCCGTGGAAGCGCACGTAGCCGATCCCGTTCGTGACGTGCGTCACGGGCGGCACGAGTCCAGGCAGCGCGGGCTCGTCCACGGCGCAGTAGCCGAGCCGGCGCTCCGCGAGCCACGCCGGCAGCTGGGGGTGCATCCACGAGGCGTGCCGGAACTCGATCCACAGCGGCTCTTCGGGCAGCCGCGCGCGCAGCAGCTCCAGGTGCGCCTTGGTGCGCGCCTCCCGCTTGAAGGCCCAGGGGAACTGCGCGAGCAGCCCGTGGTACTTGCCCGCGTCCTTCAGCGGCTGGAGGACCTCCAGGAAGCGCTGGTAGAGCGCGGGCTCTTCCGCCGACTCGTGCGTCATGGCCTGGTTCAGCTTGACGATGAACCGGAAGCCGGCCGGTGTCTTCAGCTGCATCTGTTCCATGACACGAGGTTTCGGGATGCCGTAGTAGGTCGAGTTCACTTCGACGCATCCGAACTGCCCGGCGTAGTACGGGAGAAAGTCGGCGCTCCGGGTTCCGGGCGGATAGAACGGCCCCACCCAGTCGGCGAACGAGTAGCCCGACGTGCCCACGAACACCTCGGGAGGAGCGGTCACGGCTCTTCCGGCTCGGGCACGCGGGGCTTGAGCTGGGTGGGATCCGGGGCCGACGGGTCGGCGCCTCGGGCGTAGCCGCTGCGGGCCCTGCCCCCGGCCTCCCCGCCCTTCGCCGCGCCGAACGGCACGTGGCCGAGCGCCCGCCGGTGCGCGAGCGAGCCCGCGGGCACCACCGACGCTTCGCCCAGCTTGTCTCGCACCTTGTCCAGCGCCTCCTGCAGCGCCTTCGAGCGTTCGTCCCGGGCGAACAGCTCCAGCTGCTCCTCGTCGGCGTGCTCGAGTGCAGAGGCCGAGACGCCGAGCAGTCGCAACGGCTCTCCCTGCCAGTGCTCGCGCCAGAGCGCGCGTGCCACCTCGAAGATGCCGATGTGGTCGTCCACGGCCGCGCCGAGCGCTCGCTGCCGCGTGATCGTGCGAAACCGGAAGTCGCGCAGCTTGAGCGTCACGGTGCGGCCCCGGAACCCGTCCGCCCGCAGCCGGCGCGCGACCTGGTCGGAGAGCCGCAGCAGCGTGCCCTCGAGGAACTCCGGATCGCGACAGTCCTCGGGAAGCGTGACCTCGTGGCCCATGGACTTGGGATCCACGCCCTCGTGATACGGGATCACCGCGGAGCGGTCGCGGCCCCACGCGGCCTCGATCAAGTGCTCGCCCACGACACCGAATCGCTGTTTCAGGAGCGCCGCCGGAGCGTGCGCGAGCGCTCCCACGGTGGAGAGACTCAGTGCCTTCAAGTGCTCGCTCATCTTCGGCCCGACACCCCACAGTGCCTGCACGTCCCGCGGCCAGAACACGCCGCGGAACGCCTCCTCGGAAAGCGCCGTGATGCCGCGCGGCTTGTGCACGCCCGACGCCATCTTGGCGATGAGCTTGTTGGGTCCGATGCCGATCGAAGCGCCGAGGCCGTGCGTGGCGGAGATGCGCTCCTGCAGCTCCCTCGCGATCGCGCTCGCCGACTCCAGCGTCTGGCCGCGCCCCGGGAGCCGGCGGAGATCGAGAAACGCCTCGTCCACGCTGAACGGTTCCACATCGGGGGTGATGGCGAGGAACATCTCGAGCAGCTCGAGCGACTTCTCCACGTACTTGCGCGGATTGCCCTCGACGTACTCGGCGTCCGGGCACAGGCGCTTCGCCTCTGCGAGCGGCATGCCGGCGTGCACTCCGGACGGCCGCGCCTCGTAGGACGCCGCCGTGACCACGCCGCGCCGGCTCGGGTCGCCGCACACGATGACCGCCTTCCCGCGCAGGTGCGGGTGGTGCGCCTGCTCGACCGACGCGAAGAACGCGTCCATGTCCACCAGCATGATCACGCGCGCCCCCT
>CAYSWZ010000146.1:0-7345 GCA_964434945.1 uncultured bacterium
CCAGACGTTGCCGAGGAGCTCGCTCATGGAGAACAGGTAGCGGAGCAGCGCGCGCGGGTCGTCGGAGGCCGCGCCCCGCATGCCGGTCGCGAGCACGCGCAGGTTGCGGATCGCCTCGAGCCGCACCCACGGCGAGCGCCGGTTGGTGAGCGCCGCGAGGTTGTGGAGCGAGCCCTCGACCCGCTCGCGGACCACGGCGAGCAGCTCGTCGAACGTGCCCCCGCCCTTGTCCAGGAACTCGATGGTGCGCCGCATGCCCTGGTTCAAGGGCAGGTAGGCGGCGCGCAGCGTGCCCCAGTCCTCGGTCAGGCGCTGCTTGGCGATGACGTCCCAATCCGCCATGCGGACGATTCCCCTCTCGCTCAGCGCCACGCCCGTCACGGCGCGGCGCCTCCCCCGGTGCCAACTCGATACGAACGGGCGGAGTATAGCCACCCCCATCTACGAGGGTCCAACCCGGGGTGGGACATCCGCGGCGGGGAAAACGCCACGCTCACCGCCATGTCAGGCCGGCGTCAGGACCTGCGTGGCGCCGGTCGCCGCGGTCCGCGCGCGATCCACGGCGACGCGCGCGCCGGCGACGCTCGAGGCGCGGCAGGCGTCGAGCGCGCACTGCACCGCGACCGCATCGTCGGCGAAGTTGGGCGCGAGCGGCTCGCCGGTCGTGACCGCGCGGTGCAGCCGATCGACGAGCACGCCGAACGGCGCCACGAGCGCCGGGTCGCCCTCGCGCGGCGACAGCGCCAGCGCCGGCGGGATCGCGAGCTCTTCCGGGGCCTTCCCGACGTCGATCCGCCACAGCCGGTAGTTGGTCTCGTCCCAGCGCAGCGAGCCCTCGTCACCATGGATCTCGAACCGCTCCCAGCGGTAGGGCACCGCGGCCGAGAGATCCACGATCGCGCTCGCCCCGTTCGCGAACTCGTAGTGGAGCGTGCACGCGTCGTCGGCGGTCGCCCGCTCCTCCCCGCGCCGGGGCTGGTCGGTGCGCACGCTGGCGAGAACGCTCGTGGGCTCGCCGAAGAACGTGCGCATGCAATCCGTGTGGTGCGAGCCGAGCGCCCCGAGGATGCCTCCGCCGCGCCGCGCGTCCGCGAGCCAGGTCATCGGGCGGGAGTCGGCGCGCGCCCAGATCGGGTAGCGCCCGAGGATCTCGCCGCGGCGCGGGCGGCCGATGGCGCCCTCGCGCACGAGTTCGAGGGCGCGCGCGCGCGCCGGGAAGAAGCGGAACTCGTGGTTGATCCCCGCCACCCGTCCGGCGGCGAGCGCGGCATCGCGCATGGCCACCGCCTGCCAGCGGTGGAGCGCGGTCGGCTTTTCGCACAGGACATGCGCGCCCGAGGCGATGGCCGCGAGCATCATGTCGTGATGGAGGTCCACGGGCGTCACGATGCTCACCAGCTCCGGGCGCTCCCGTGCGAGGAGCTCCCGCCAGTCGCCGTAGCCCTTCGGCACCCCGAGCTCGGCGGCGATCCGCTGCGACTTCGCCGCGTCACGCCCGGCGATCGCGACCAGCTCGAATCCGGGATGGCGCTGGAAGCCGGGCGCCTGGACGAGGCGTCCGAACGAGGTGCCGAGGATGGCGACGCGAATGCGCGGCATGGGTCCTCCGGGTTGTGGGGAGTGGACCGCGCATGGTCGAGGTACGGCCCGCGAGCGTCAAACCGGCCGCTCCGGGCCCGCCCGAGCGGAAGCGGGCCGGCGCCGCGGAGTGTGCTAGCGTCGCGGGAAATGCGGCTCGGCGCCGCCCGTTGCACCCCGCCCACCCCCGCCCCCCGCCCCGGAGAGGCCCATGCGCGATCCAAGGACACGCCAGCTCGCGAAACTGATCGTGAACCATTCGTGTGCGCTCCGCCCGGGCGAGGCGGTGCTGATCGAGGCCTTCGACCTCGCCGACGGCTTGGTGCTGGACCTCGTCGAGGAGACGCAGGCGGTGGGCGCCGTGCCGGTGGTGTCGCTGCGCGACAACGCGGTGCTGCGCGCGCAGCTCAGGGGCGCCACGGAGGCGCAGCTCAAGGTGCAGGCCGCGATCGAGCTGCACCAGATGCAGCAGGTGCAGGCGTACGTCGGGATCCGCGCCTCGGCGAACGTCAGCGAGCTGGGCGACGTGCCGGCCGAGCGGATGGGGCTCTACCAGCAGATCGTGGCCAAGCCGGTCCACCTCGACTACCGCGTCAACCACACGCGCTGGGTGGTGCTGCGCTACCCGAACAGCGCCATGGCGCAGCTCGCGAACCTGAGCACCGAGGCATTCGAGGACTTCTACTTCCGCGTCTGCAACGTGGACTACGCGCGCATGCGCGACGCCATGCAGCCGCTGGTCGCACGCATGCAGCGCACCGACAAGGTGCACGTGAAGGCGCCGGGCACCGACCTGCGCTTCAGCATCAAGGACATCGGGGTCATCCCCTGCTTCGGCGAAAGGAACATCCCGGACGGCGAGTGCTTCACGGCGCCGGTGCGGGATTCCGTCGAGGGCGTGATCGCCTACAACACCCCGTCCGTGTACCTCGGCACCACCTACGACCGCCTGGTGTTCACGTTCGAGAAGGGTCGCATCGTCAAGGCCTCCGGCAATCCCCAGGACAAGCTGGAGAAGCTGCTCGACACCGACGAGGGGGCGCGCTACGTGGGCGAGTTCTCGCTCGGGTTCAACCCGCACGTCCTGCACCCGATGAAGGACACGCTGTTCGACGAGAAGATCGCGGGATCGTTGCACTTCACTCCGGGGCAGTCGTACGAGACCGCGGACAACGGCAACCGCTCGCGCGTGCACTGGGACCTGGTGCTGATCCAGCGCCCCGAGTACGGCGGCGGGGAGGTGTGGTTCGACGGGCAGCTCGTCCGGAAGGACGGCCTGTTCGTGACCGACGATCTCAAGGGCCTGAACCCGGAGCGCCTGGGCGCGGCGTGAAGCGCCCGCGCCCGGCGCCGGGCGGTTTCCCGGACGCCTCCCTGCCGCGCGCGGACGGGCGCGTGGCGCTCGTGACCGGCGCGAACCGCGGGCTCGGGCGGGCGGTGACGCTGGGGCTGGCGCGGCTCGGGGCGCACGTGCTCGTGGGCTCCCGCGCGCGTGCCGCCGGCGACGCGGTGGTGGCGACCCTGCGCGCGGAGGGCCTCACCGGAGAGACGCTCGAGCTCGACCTGGCGGACGAAGCCTGCCTCGACCGCGTCGGCGGAGCGCTGGCGTCCGTCGACGTGCTCGTGAACAACGCCGCCATCCTGCCCGACCAGGGCGTCCCCGGGCTCGAGGTGCCTTCCGCCACGCTCCGGCACACGTTCGAGGTGAACACGCTCGGCGCCATCGCGCTGGTCCAGCGGGTGGCGCCCGGGATGCGCGCGCGCGGCTACGGGCGGATCGTCAACGTCTCGAGCGACTGGGGTTCGCTCGCGATGATGGCGTCGCACCAGCTCGCCTACCGCGTCTCCAAGGCGGCGTTGAATGCCGCGACGCGCGTGCTCGCGGACGAACTGCGCGGCAGCGGCGTGCTGGTGAACGCCGTCCACCCGGGCTGGGTTCGCACCGACATGGGCGGAGCGGACGCGCGACTCGATCCCGAAGCCGCCGCCGACACGGTGCTGTGGCTGGCGACCCTCCCGGCGGACGGTCCCACCGACGGGTTCTTCCACGAACGCCGGCCGCACCCCTGGTAGCGCGCGTCAGGGCTCGAGCAGGACGCGCGTGGCCGCGGTGAGCATGGGCGTCGCCACGCGCACGAAGTAGAGCCCGCGCCCGGCCCGCGCGCCGCCTGCGTCACGCCCGTCCCAGAGGAGCACCTGTGCTCCCGAGGCGAACCGGCGCTCCGCCAGCGTCACCACGCGGCGGCCCTGGAGGTCGAACACGTCGGCCCGCACCGGGCCCGCGCGCGCCATCTGGAACGTGACCGCGGGCCCGCCTCCGAGCGGGGTGCGACCGAGCGCGCGCAGCGCGAGCCCGGAACCGGGCGCCGGGGCGGTACCGAGCGCGGGGCGCGGCGCGGTGAGCGCGGTGTCGGCCGCGGCCGGGAACTCGTTCGGGACCTCGGCCGGCAGCGAGCCGGGACGGACGGCCGTGCCGACGCCGGCGGAGTTCGAGGAGACCGTGAGCCACGGTGTCGTCGCGGTGCCGTCGTCGACCGCCACGCGAACGCGCATCGGGACCTGCGGATCGAGCGCGGCGGGCCAGCGGCGCGGAAGCCACGACACCACCGTGCTGTCGCTCGTGAGCGATGGCGTGGCGGCGAGGCCGAGGCTGTCGAGCGGCGCGGGGACCTCGAAGCCCGAGGGGTCGCGCACGAACGCGACCAGCTTGCGATCGAGCGCGAAGTAGTTCGCCGTCGTGAGCCGGAGGCCGACCGGCTCGAATTCCCGGACCGACGTCCGGGTCCAGTCCATGTTCACGACGTGGAAGAACTCCGGCTCGGTGAGCGAGAAATTGTCCCCCGTGCCCCACACGACGCGCCGGATCTCGATCAGGCTCGCGGCGCAGTACGCGAACAGGTCGTCGTCGCCGTCGCGCAGGTATTCGGAGGCGAACCACAGCGACGTGTCCTCCCCGATCATGTTGTGCAGCCGGCCTCGATAGGTCCACTCCGACGGCTCGCCGAGCGGATTGGAACCCACGTAGAACGAGAGCGGCTGGCCGGCGTTCGCGGTGATGAACATGAACCAGTGGCCGTTGTGGACGAACAGGTGCGGGGATTCGGTGAAGGTGTTGAACGAGAAGGTGCGGTACGTGATCCACAGCGGCTTCTCGTCCACCCACTGGGAGAAGTCCCCGGTCGAACTGCGTGCCACTCCGACCAGCGTGGACGTGGTGTCGCTGGCCGGGCTCGCGGTGTAGTAGAGAAGGTATTGGCCCGGCGCGGCGGGATCCTCCATCACGAACGGATCGCGGCACGCCACGCTGCCGTTCTGCGGGGACCACCACGCCCACGGCGCGCTGCTGTTCTGCCACACGGGCTGGTCGGAAACGCGGTTCCAGGTCATGAGGTCGGTCGAGACGGCGACGCCGATGCGCTGGGTGCTCGAGAACTGGCCCGGGATGTCGCTCACGCCGGTGTAGAACATCCAGTACAGACCGCCCGATTGGACGATGGACGGCGCCCACACGTGAAGGTTGTCCCAGCCGTAGGGATTCACGCCCATCACCAGCGGGAGCTGGGTCCAGTGGTAGAGATCGGTCGAGATGGCGTGTCCGAAATCGATCTCGGTGGCGAACGGCGGCAGCAGGTCGTTGTGGCGGATGTAGAAAAGGTGGTACACCCCGTCCTTCTTGATGAAGGCGAAGTCCTTGGGGCGCTCGTCGGGCGGCGCCAGCATGGACGCGGCCCGCGCCGCCGGCGCGAGCCAGAGCAGCGCGGTGACGAGCGCGAGCGCGAGGAAGCCAGGATGCCGGAGCGAGGTGCGCACGAGGAACGGGGGCTGCCTTTCGGCCGGGGGGTTCGCCACACCCGCACGCCGGCTGCCGGCCGGGCATGGTGGACACGCGATTATCCGGCGGCCGCACTCCCCGAGTCAACGCCCGTGGTGACGCCGGGGCGCCCGGAGCGGCTCGGCATGCGTCCGCTCGCGTGCGCGGGCCGGGTGGCGTTCCCGGTCCGCCTCTCATGATCCAGCTCCAGAAGCTGCGTTACAGCATCGGCGAACGCGTGCTGTTCGACGACGTGGACTGGGTCATCGGACCCGGCGACCGCTGCGCGCTCGTGGGCCCGAACGGCGCGGGCAAGACGACGCTCATCCGGCTCATCCTCGGCGAGTACACGCCCGAGAGCGGACAATGCGTGATCCCGCGCGGGACCCGGATCGGCTACCTGCCCCAGGAGGCCGCCGAGCGCTACGACGGCAGCGTGCTCGATCGCGCGATGGAGGCGCACCGCGCGCTGCTCGACATGCGCCTCGAGCTCGACACGCTGCACGAGGAGCTGGGGGGCGTCTCGCCGGACGACCCGCGGCTGGAGGCCATGCTCGAGCGTGCCGGAGATCTCCAGCATCACCTCGAGCACCAGGACGAACACTCGCTCGAACCGGAGGCGCGCCGGGTGCTGTCGGGACTCGGCTTCTCGACCGCCGACCAGGACCGGCCGCTGGCCGAGTTCTCGGGCGGCTGGCGCATGCGCGCGGCGCTGGCGGCGCTGCTGCTCGCCGATCCGACCGTGCTGTTCATGGACGAGCCCACCAATCACCTGGATCTGCCGGCCATGGAGTGGCTCGAGGACTACCTCGGGGACTTCCGCGGCGGCCTGGTCGTGGTGTCGCACGACCGCGTGTTCCTCGACCGCGTGGCGAGCGAGGTGCGGGAACTCGACCATGCGCAGTTGACCCCCTACGCCATGCGCTTCTCGCTCTACCTGGAAGAGAAGGAACTGCGGCGCGAGCAGGCGGCGGCGAGCAATGCCCAGGTCGAGGCAAAGATCGCGCAGCTGCAACGGTTCGTGGATCGCTTCGGCGCCAAGAACACGAAGGCGTCCGCGGCGCAGAGCAAGCGCAAGCAGATCGAGCGCCTCAAGAGCCTGCACGTGGTGATCCCGCGCCGGGCGCGCGGCATCCGCCTGGCCTTCCCGCCCCCGCCGCACGCCGGTCGCACGCTCGTGCGACTGCGCGACCTGTCGTTCGGCTACGGCGACGGGCCGGAGGTGATCTCCCATGCGCGCGTCGAGATCGACAATGGCGAGAAGCTGGCGATCGTGGGCGCGAACGGCGCCGGCAAGACGACGCTGCTGCGGCTGCTCGCGGGCCAGCTGCCGCCGCGCACCGGCGAGCGCGAGCAGCCGCCCCTCACGCGCATGGGCTACTTCGCCCAGCACGCCGCCGAGACGCTCGACGGCAAGCTCTCGGTGCTCGAAGCGCTGTAGGAGGTCGCGAGCGACGAATGGCGGCCGCGGTTGCGGAGCCTGCTCGGCACGTTCCTGTTCTCCGGCGACGACGTGTTCAAGCGCTGCCGCGTTCTGTCGGGCGGCGAGCGCCAGCGGGTGGCGCTCGCGCGCTTGCTGCTCACGCCGAGCAACCTGCTGCTCATGGACGAGCCCACGCACCACCTGGACCTGGCCGGCAAGGAGGTGCTGGAGGATGCGCTGTCGCAATACCCGGGTGCGGTCGTGGTCGTGACGCACGACCGCTCGCTCATGGCCAAGCTGGCGACGCGCGTGCTGGAGGTGAACGACGGCCGCGTCGTCCTCTACCCCGGCGGCTACGACGACTACGAGTCGACCCGGCTCTCGCGGGTGGCCGAGGCCGCCGAGCGACCGGAGCGCGTGCCCACGCCGGCGCCGCGCGGCGGCCCGGCGCGGGGCTCCGCCCCGAACCCGAAGGCCGTTGGGGCGCCGGCCCCGGCCGCGCCCCGCCCCGACCGCGCGGCCCAGAACGCCGG
>CAYSWZ010000147.1:0-7356 GCA_964434945.1 uncultured bacterium
CCTCGCGCGCCGCGAGGAACGCTCCGGCCTCGTGCGCGAGGCCGCGGGGGTCCTTCCACAACCTGGGTTCCACCGGCAGCGCGGCCCGGAAGGGTCCGCGATACGACGCGCGCGCCAGTCGCGGGTCGCACACCACCAGCACTCCCCGGTCGGTCGCACGCCGGATCAACCGGCCCACGCCCTGCCGGAATCGCATCACCGCCTCGGGCACGGCATCGTGCCGGAACGGCTCGAGCCCACGCTCGCGCAACCGCTCGGCGCGGGCCTCGACCACCGGATCGTCGGGCACCGAGAACGGCAGCCTCGCCACCACCAGCACCTCCAGCGCCTCGCCCGGGAAGTCCACACCTTCCCATAGGCTCTGCACACCGAGCAAGACCGCGCCCCGCTCCGCCCGGAAGCGTTCCGCGAGGAGCCCCGCGGGCCCGTCCCGATCCTGCGCGTAGAGCGGCGTCCCGGACGGGAGCAGCGCTTTCAGCCGCTGGTGCGCCCGCCGCAGCCGCTCGTGCGCGGTGAACAGCACCAGCGTGTTGCGGTGCGCGACACGCCACAGCGCCGCGACCACTTCGGCGATCGCGTCCGCCTCGTCCCCGGGCGCGTCGAGGATGTAGGCGCGCATCTGCCGCTCGAGCGCGAACGGGCTCGGCACGATGAGCGACTCGTAGGGCGCCCCGAGCTCCGCGCCGAGCCCGAGGCGTTCTGCCGCCCAGCCGAAGTCGCCCGCGGCCGAGAGTGTCGCGCTCGTGAGCACGGCCGAGCGCGGCCCTTCGCGCACGAGCCGGCGCGCGTGCTCTCCGACCCACACCGGCGCGCCGTGCAGCTCGGCGATCCGCGCCTGCGGTCCCTGCGATCGCCAGTACGCCCAGTCGTGATCGTCGGCGTCGGCGAGCGTCGCGAGGTCGTCGTGGAGCTGCTGCCAGCGGGCCGAAACGGTGTCGAGTTCGGCCTGGAGCTCGACGGAGGCCTCCGAGGCCGCACCGGAGCCGCCGCCGCCCTCGGCGAGCTGCAGCGCGCCGGAGCCCCGACGGAGGACGTCCGCGAACGCCCGCGCATGCTCCAGCACCACCTCGAGTGACTGGAGTTCGCGCCCGAACAGCTCGGCCGCGTCCCGATGGCGGACGCGGCGGCTGTAAGGCCCGTCTCCTGCGGCGCCGTTCATGGCGAGCCGCGCGAACAGCGCGTCGGCGTCGTGGCGAAGCTCGTCGCCGCGGGTCGAGAGCCGCTCGAGGTCCTCCATCAGCCGCTCCCGGCCGGGCGACGACCCGAGCAGGGGGGCGGAGTAGGTCCGCACGCGCGCGAGGAGCCCGCTGGCGCGCCGGGTCCCGGAGGAGGCTCCCGTCAGTCGCAGCAACTCCTCCACGCGGTGCCGCGACGCGGAGCGTTCGAGCTGCGAGGACAGCACGCCTTCCAGGCGATGCGCCTCGTCCACCACCAGCGCGTCGAACGCCGGCAGCAGTCCGTCCGCACCCACCGCGCGGGCGAGGAGCGCGTGGTTCACGACCACGAGCTTCGCCTCCGCCGCGCGCCGCCGGGCCCGCGCCCAGAAGCACTCGCGGCCGCGCCGGCAGGTCGCCGACGTGCACGCGGAGGGATCGGTGGCGATGCGCGTGCGGATGCGACGAAACGCCTCCCCGTCCTCGTGCTCGAACCGGTCCAGGTCGCCGGACACGTCGGCCGCGGCCCACGCGCGCACGGACTCGAGTGTCGCCAACTCGGCCTCGCCCTCGCCGCTCGCGATCTCGAGCGCGCGCGGGCAGAGGTAGTTCTGCTTTCCCTTGAGGAGCGCGACCGGCAGCTCGATCCCGAGCGCGGCGAGCACCGCGGGCAGGTCGCGCTCGAAGAGCTGGTCCTGGAGCGACCGCGTGCAGGTCGCCACCACCACCCGCTCCCCGGTCTCCGCTGCGTGCAGCACCGCGGGCAGCAGGTAGGCGAGCGACTTGCCGACCCCGGTCGGCGCCTCGGCCATGAGGACGCCGCCCTGCTCGAGCGTGCGCGCCACCTCGATCGCCAGCGCGCGCTGTCCCGCGCGCTCCTCCCACTCGGGCCAGTGGCGGGCCAGTGCCCCGCCCGGCGCGAACGCCCGCTCCACGTCCGCCACGAGCGCCATCAGAACAGGCTCACGAGGCGGAGGTGGATCTTTCCCTCGCGGAAGCCGCGGCCCGGCGCCAGTCCGTAGTCCACGTCGACGATCCCGCCTGCGGTCCGCAGCCGGAGCCCCAGGCCGACGCCGTCGGCATCCTGATTGACGCCACGGTCGCCCACCGTCTGGCCGAACGGATCGAGCACGGGCTCGCGGGTGAACATGTGCGCGTGGTCCCAGAACAGCGCCACCTGCTCACCGGTCGAGCTGGGGAACCACCGGTACTCGAGACGCGACAGCGCCACGCGGTCGACGCGGAACTCCTCCTCGTTGTGGCCGCGGAGCGTGGTGGCGCCGCCCACCGGGGTGCGCTCGTAGTCGGCGAGGATGGGCTCGCTCGAGAAGCGGCCCGCGGCCCACAGCTCCAGCGCCACGCCCGTCGCCGCGCCGGTCGGCCGGTGCCACTCCGCGCGCGCGTCCACGACGCCCGCGCGCGAGTGGACCGAAGGCGATTGCCCCGGAACCGGCGTCCGCGCCACCTCGTGCTTGTACACCCCCGTGCCCGACAGCCTGAGGCGCGTGCCCACGCGCGGGGTGACCTGGTCGTCGCGGCTGTCGCGTTCGTAGGCGAACACGGTGTTCTGGAGATCCGCCGTGCCGGCGGGCGCGAGATTCTGCACCACCCGTTCCTCCTCCAGCCCGAGCACGACGCGATCGCCGGTGCCGAGCGCGTAGCCGAGATTGACTCCCCAGCGCGTGCGCGTGTAGGTCGAGTCCTGCAGCTGCTGCGCGAGCGCGGCATCCATCCGGAACGGCAACCCGGCCAGGAACGGCTCGACGTAGCGGACGTCGAAGTCGGACCGGCCGGCGCCCCGCGACTGCCAGCCGAGCGCCGCCGAGCGCGCGGTGCCGAGCAGGTTCCCGAGCTCGAGCTTCGCCACTCCGACCACGCCCGCGCTCCCCTGGACGCCGACCGCGCCCTCGAACCTGTTGTAGCGAAGCTCCTGCACCTTGTACGCGAGCGTTCCCGCCTGCCACTGGGGCCCGCCCTCGAGCCCCGCGAATTCCGCGCGCGAGAACACCCCCAGCTGCGACAGCCGCACCGCGGCGGCGCGTGCGGCCGTGGGATTGTAGGGCACGCCGCTCACGCGGCCCAGCGCGCGCTCGGCGACGTCCCGTCGCGTCGTGTGCAGGCCGTCGATCCGCACCCCGCTCACATGCACGCGCGGACCGAGCGCGCCGGAGAGCCGCACGTTGACGCGCGCCGAGTCGAGCTCCCACCCGGTCACCTCGAGTTGCGCCCAGGCGTGTCCCTGCTCCTCCCCATCGCGCAGCGCCTGGTCCACGCGTGCGCCGAGCAGCGCCGGGTCCGCCGGAGCGCCGTGCGGCCAGCGGAGCAGCCGGGCGAGCGCCAGCGAATCCTCCCGCGGCACGTCGCAGGCGAGCGTGCCCCAGCGGTAGCGCGGCCCCGGCTGGATCCGCACGGTGAGCAGGCGGCGGTCGGTGCTCCACGCCGCGGACACGCGCGCCTCGAGCCAGCCGCCGCCCTGGAGGAGCGCCTCGGCCCGCAGGAGCGCCGCCGCGAGTCCCACGCTGTCCGCCGGGGCCCGCAGCACGTTCGCGAACAGCTCTTCCCCGTCGCGCGAGGCGAGCGGCCACGCGGTGAGCTGGAGGCGCGCGGCGCTCGCGCCGACTCCGGCCGCCGTGAGCGCCAGCAGCAGCGCCGCCAGCGCCAGCGTCCGGACCGTGCGTCGCGGGCGAAGGTCGGTTGCCGGGATCGTTCGCATCAGAAGAAGGCCCTCACTTCCGCCCGGCCGGTCACGAGCGTGCGATGTCCCGGCCGCTCCCGCACGTCTGCGTTCACCCCGAACGTCGTGGTCTCGTGGAGCCGCCAGTCGAAGCGTCCCGTGCCGGTCCAGCGCGCGGCGCCCGCCGGGTCCGCGCTCGGGAGGAGCGCCAGCGCCGGTGGCCCGGTCACGAATGCGCGCCGCACCGTGAGTTCGAGGCGGCCCGCGCGCGCGATGCTCGTGCCGGCGTCCGGCCCGACCTGCAGCGTGCGCGTCGCGAGCGTCGCGCCCTGCGGCCGAGACCAGTCCGCATCGAACACGGCCGCGAGGCGCTGCGCGGAGCCGGGCTGCCACACGAGCTGGCCCGTGACGCCGTCGTCCACCAGCGTGCGGGCGTAGTTCGCACCACCCGCGAGCACCTGGCTCGCCTGCTGCCACTGGACGCGCGCCTCGGCCTCGGCGCTCGTGGTGATGCCGGGGCGGGCCCGCCAGCGCAACGAGCCGGTCCGCTGGTCCGTGGTCTGGCCGAAGTTCTCGAACGTGCGATCGGTGTTCACCCGCCGCTCGGCGCGGGCGCGCAGCGCCGCCAGGCGTGAACCCGGCGCCAGCTCGGCTTCGAGGCGCTGGAGAATGCTGCCGCTCGCGAGACCGCTGTCCACAAGCGCCGCCCCGGTGGAGAGGAACACGTCGCTGAGCCGGCCGTCCCCGCGCCGGCGCGCCTCGTCCTCGAGCGTGAACTCGACCCGCGAGCCGTGCCAGGTCTCCGACCGGCCGAAACTCCACGCCGCGCGCGCGCTGGTGGCGGTGCGCGCAAACCGGTCGAGCGCGGGGCTCACGCTCAGGATCAGGTCGTAGTCCCCGGTGCCCACGAGGTTGCCGGTGCTGTCGTACGCGCCGCGGCCCGGACCGACGAACGTGAGCACGCGGACCCGGCGGTTCTCCGCCTCGTTCGTGCGCTCGATCTGGAGCGAGCTCGAGAGCCCGGCCGGCTTCCAGTCGGCGTGCATGCGCGTGCTCGCCAGGTCCTGGCGGACGAGCGCGCCGCTTGCCTCGTCGCGCGTGTCGCGGCGCTGCGCGGTGATCGAGGCCCCGAGCGGGGCTGCGGGCGGGGTCTCGACGTCGGCGCGGAACGTGGTCGCGCGCGTGCGGGTCTCGGTCAAGCCGGCGTCGTGCTCGTCCTGGCGAACGCCCGCGCCGAGCGCGAGCCGGAACGGCACCCGGCTGCCGGCCGCGAGGTCGGCGTCCACGGAGCGCACGCGGTCCTCGATCGCGGCGGTGTCGGAGGGCGTGTCGCGGCGGTCGGATTCCGCGCGCAGCCCCGGCGCGAGCCACGTGCCGCGCAGCCGCAACTCGGCGTCGGCGCGCTCGCGTCCGCCGTGCGGGAACGCGAGCGACGCGCTCGTGCCGCCGGCATCGAGCAGCGTCGCGCTCGCCGACCAGGGCCCGACCACGACGTGCGCGTCGCCGGTGCGGCGCATCCCGGAGTAGCCGTCCGGCGTGTTCATGCGCGAGAGCTCGGCCCGGAACTCGCTGCCCGTCGCCGGCCGCCACCACGCGCTCGCGTCCGCGCGGCGCTGGTGCTCCAGGTCCGAGCCCGGCGCCAGGCCCCAGTCCTCCTCCGCGAACGGCCGCTCGAGCGCGGAGAACGGCGTGAACCCCTTTTCCACGGCGCGATATCCCGCCGACACGCCCGCGCGTCCCGGCAGTATCGGGAGCTCGCCCTCGCTCGAGACCGAGAACCGGCCGGCCCCTCCGCCGTTCCCGGCGTCGTCCTTCGCCGAGAGCGTGTTCTGGTCCAGGTTCGAGAGCGCCCCCTCCGCCTCCAGCCGCAGCGGCCCCGCCGTGAGGCTGGTGCCCACGGAAGCGAGCTTATGCGACTGCGGCGCCGGGAGCGCGCGACCGACGACGAACGTCCCGAGGCCGGCGCCGACGTACTGGTACACCACCCTCCCGGCCACGAGCCCGGAGTCCGCGTAGTCGCCGCGACCCTGCGTGACGCGCGCGAATTGGACCACGAACTGGCCGGAGTCGATGCCGGCGAACGCCAGGTAGCCGCGTCCGGCGACGCGTACGCTGTCGTAGTCGCCGAGACCGGGCGTGACCCCCGGCGCGAGCGCGAGCGAGTCCCCGGCCCGGGCGAGCGCGAGTCGGTCGTTCGCATCGAGCGTTCCCGTGATCGGCTGCCCGGCGTCGTCGGCCTCGCTCAGGGCCTGGGCGTAGAACGACCACCCGCCCTGCTGCCATTCACTCGCGGCCATGGCGAGGTTGCGGTGGAATCGCGTGAGCGCGAACTGGTACTCCACCGTGATCCGCGACGCGGACGAGATCGGGCGCCGGTTCGAGAACGTGAGCTGCGCGCGCTCGTAGTCCATGGAGTAGTCCGCCGCCTCGCCGCGCGTCATGCGCACACCATCCACCGTCACGACCTCGCTGCTGGCGACGACCGAGATGCCGGTGCCTCCCTTGCCGTCCGTGAGGGTGTAGGGACCCTGGAGGCCGTCCACGCCCTGGAACTGGAGCCGCGCGTATTCGCCCTGCGAGCCCGCGGCCGCGGCGCGCATCGACAGGTTGCCGGGATGCCACTCTCCCATCACGCCCTGGACGCGCCGATCGACTCGCGCGAAATCCCCGTGCGTGATCGCGAGCGGGATGTCGCCGAGCGCGCCGCTGCCGTCGCGCGACTTGAGCTCGAGCAGGATGCGATCGATGGACTGGAGATCCTGGGTGGCTCCGGCCGCGGACAGCGGCGTGTCGCGATCGGACAGCACCCCGGTCAACTCCACGCCGGGCGCCACGTGCCCGCTCACCGACAGGTCGAGCGACTGGCGGAGCGCGGCGTCCTGGGCGGAGCCGAAGTCCACCGCGATGGTCTTGTTGCCGTTCACGGTGAGCGCCGCACCGGTGGGCGCCACACCGGGGTCGTGGGCCGTGGCCGGGCGCGCGCTCGCGGCAAGTTCCGCGTGAGCGGACGCCGTGTCCGGAGTGCCGGGCGCGCGGGCCGGGCGGTAGACCTGGCGCTGGTACTCGAGCGGCGGCGGCGCAACGAGACCGCACGCGCGCACCCACACCGTGTCGCCTGGCGCCAGCATGCGCAGGAGCCGGAGGTCGCCGCGCAGCGGATCGAGACGGTAGTCCCGACCGGGGCTCCAGACACCGGTCTTCGACCACACCGAGTCGCTGCCGACGCGGAGAAACCCGCGCGGCAGCCGAACGACCGCCACCCCGGGTGTGGGCACGAGCGCGGTGACGAAGCACGACGGGTCCTGCTGCGCGGCTGCCGTCGCCGGGACGGCCGCCACGAGCGGCGCCGGGTTCGGGGCCGCCTGCCGCGCCGGCGCAGCGCCCGAATCGGCGGGCGTCGCGACCGGCGGCGGCGCGGCGGTCGAGTCGGCGGGTTGCGCCGGGGACGTCGGCTGGTCGGCTCGGGCCCCCGGCGCGCCGATCGCGAGGCACATCAGCAGGGCGGCGAGCGCCGGTCCGGAGCGCGGC
>CAYSWZ010000148.1:0-14062 GCA_964434945.1 uncultured bacterium
GACGGGGGCGGCGGCCGGAGCAGCGGCCACGGGCGGGGCGGCCGCCGGGGCGGCCACGGGCGCCGCAGCCGGGGCGGCAGCGTCCGCACCGGGCGTGGCCGGTGGGACGACGGCGGCCCTCGGCGCCGCCGCGACAGCGCCGGCGATCGGGCCGCATACGACCGCGACGGCGCCGGCGATCGGGCCGCATACGACCGTGACAGCGCCGGCGATCGGGCCACAACCCGCCGCGGCGGACTCCGCACACGCACAGCCTCCGTCGCACCCCGGCCCGCCTTCCGCGAATGCCGGGGCGGTGGCCACGGGTGCGGCGGTTGGAGCTACGGCTGCGGGCAGCGCGATCGGAGCGGCCGGGACAGGCGCAGCTGCCGAAGGAGCGGCCGGGGGCATTGCCGCCGGATCGGCAGGTGCGGGTGCGGTGGTCGGAGCGGCGTCATCGGGAGCTGCGGCCGGTGCCGGGCTGGCGTCCCCCGCCGCCGACGGCACGTGGCACGCGGCCACGGCCGTCGCCGCGGATACCGCGCGCCACCCCGCGCCGTCCTCCCTCGACAGCACGCGGACGGCCGTGCGGACCGACTCGCTCCACAAGTCGGCCCTGAGCCCGAAGCGGGTCGCCACCACTCCCGTCGTCGCGGCGCCGGTGGCTGCCGCAGCCGCGGTCGCGCCGGTGGAGAGCCACTCCCATTCGATGGTCTCGTGGGAGGACGAGGAACAAGGTCCCAAGCTGACCTCGGCGCAACGCGATTCCGCACACCGCGCCGACAAGGCGCGCGCGGCGGCGAAACGCGACTCGTTGAAGCACGTGGCGGCGACGCGCGACTCGGTGAAGCGCGCGGCCAAGGCCGCAAAGGCGTCCGGGGCCAAGCCCGCGCCGCCCACCCCCGCGCCCGCCGCCCCCGCGCCGGCCGCCCCCGCGCCGGCCGTCCCCGCGCCGGCCGTCCCCGACAGCTCGCACGGCCGGAAGCCGTGAGCCGCGAGCGCGCCGCGAGTTCGAACGCGACGAGATCGTGGCGACAGGTCGAGGCGCGCGTGCGCGCCCAGCACGCTTACGGGGCCGGCTTCCGCTGGCTCGAGCTCGAGATGCCGGAGGCGTTCACGCCGCCCACGGCGGGCCAGTTCGTGCAGCTGCTGCTCGACTTTCCCTCGCCGGTGCTGCTGCCGCGCCCCATGAGCGTTGCGAGCGTCGCGCGCCGCGGCCGCCACCACGTCATCGGCTTCCTCTACGCGCCCGTCGGCGCGGGCACGCGCGCGCTCGCGGGGCTCGCGCCGGGTGCGATCGTGCGCGCGACGGGGCCGCTCGGCCGCGGCTATCCGCTTCACGAGCCCGGCACTCCCGTGCTGGTCGCCGGGGGGCGCGGGGTCGCGCCGCTGTTGATGGCCGCGGACGCGCTCGCCCGGGCCCGGCGGCGCTGCGAGTTCGTGTTCGGCGCGCGCACGAGCGCGCTCCTCGTGGGGCTTCGAGAGGCGCGCGAGCGACTGTCGAAGCGCGGCAGCCGGCTCCACCTCGCCACCGACGACGGCAGTCGCGGCTGGAAGGGCGACGTGGTCCAGGTGCTCGACCGGCTCGCGCCGGGGCTCGAACGCCCGCTCGTGATCCACGCCTGTGGCCCGCACGGCATGCTGGCCGCGGTCGCGCGCTGGGCGATCGCGAACGATGCCCGCGCACACCTGGCGATGGAGAGCGTCATGGCCTGCGGCACCGGCGTCTGCCGCGGCTGCCCGCTCCCGCGCTCGGCCGAGGCGCGCGCCCGGCTCGAGGGCGGGTCGTTCGATGGCGCGGGCCCGGCCGCGCTCCAGGGCAACCCCGAGTGGGCCATGTGCTGCACCGATGGCCCGGTGTTCGAGGCCCGTGAGCTGGACTGGGAGCGCGTCGAGTGAGCCGCGCCGCGCGAAAGCCCCGGCCGGTCGCGGCGAATCGGGTGGACCTGTCCGTGCGCATCGGGTCGCTGACGCTCCGGAACCCGGTCCTCACCGCGTCGGGGACGTTCGGCTACGGCGACGAGTACGCGCACGTGGTGGACCTGCGCGCGCTCGGCGGCGTGGTGACCAAGACCGTCACCGTGAAGCCGCGCCCGGGCAACGCGCCGCCGCGCGTCGCCGAGACGCCCGCCGGCATGCTCAACAGCATCGGGCTCGAGAACGTGGGGCTCGAGCGGTTCCGCGACGAGAAGCTGCCGCGCCTCGCGAAGCTCGAGGCCACCGTCATCGCCAGCATCGGCGGCGAGACGGCCGAGGAGCTCGAGCTCCTGCTGCGCGCGCTCGGCCGCGAGCCGGGAGTGGCGGCGTTCGAGGTGAACTTCTCCTGTCCCAACGTGGCCGCGGGCGGCGCGCGCTACTGGGCGGATCCGGCGCGGCTCGAGCGCACGCTCCGGGGCTTGAAGCCGCTCACCGACAGGCCGCTCATCGCCAAGCTGTCGCCGGACGTGACCGATATCCGCGAGACCGCCCGGGCCTGCGAACGCGGTGGCGCCGACGCGCTCACCGCCGTCAACACGTTCGTGGGACTCGCCATCGACCTGGAGGCGATGCGCAGCCGGCTGGGGAAGGCCACCGGCGGACTCTCCGGACCGGCGATCAAGCCGCTCGCACTGGCGCGCTGCTGGGAGGCCGCGGGCGCCGTGCGCATCCCGATCCTCGGCTCGGGCGGCATCACCTCGGGCCGCGACGCGCTGGAGTTCATCGCCGCCGGCGCCACGGCCGTGCAGGTCGGCACCGCCACGTTCGTCGAGCCCGGGGCTGCCACGCGCGTGCTGGCCGAGATGCGCGAGTGGCTCGCGGCCCACGGCCATGCGAACCTCACCCGCATGACCGGTGCGTTCCACGGAGAGGCCGCGCAGGGTGCCGCCGTGCCGTTCCTCGAGCGGGGCCTCGAGCCATGAAGTCGGCCCCCGAGTTCGCCATCGCCTTCGACGTGGCCACGCTCGCGGCCGCTCTCTCGCTCGACGAAAGGCTGGGTGCGGGGCCCGAGCTCGCCAAGGTGGGCCTCGAGCTGTTCGCCGCCGCGGGTCCCGAGGCCGTTCAGGCCTTGAGGCGGCGCGGCCGGCGCGTGTTCCTCGACCTGAAGCTCCACGACATCCCCAACACGGTGCGCGGCGCGGCCGGCTCCGCGGCGCGGCTCGGCGCCGAC
The DNA here is from genome assembly GCA_964434945.1 of uncultured bacterium. Taxonomy (GTDB): domain Bacteria; phylum Eisenbacteria; class RBG-16-71-46; order RBG-16-71-46; family RBG-16-71-46; genus JAIOPA01. The sequence continues at coordinate 3,128 of CAYSWZ010000148.1, forward strand.
CTCCTGACGGTGCACGCGAGCGGCGGCGCGGCCATGATCGCGGCTGCGGTCGAGGGCATCCGCGAAGCCGGCGGCGCGACACGCGTCGTCGCGGTCACCGTGCTCACGAGCCTCGATCCCTCGGCCATGCCGCCCGGGTTCGCGCGCCCGTTCGACCTGCACGCGGTGGCGGCGGCGCTCACGGACGAGGCCGAGCGTGCCGGGGCGCTGGGCGTGGTGTGCTCGGCCGCGGATCTGGCCGGCGTGCGTGCCAGGCTCGGTCGGGAGTTCTACGCGGTGACGCCCGGGATCCGCCCCGCGGGCGCCGAAGCGCACGACCAGATGCGCGTCGCCACGGTCGAAGCCGCGGTCCGGGGCGGCGCGAGCCTGCTGGTGCTGGGCCGCGCCATCACTGCGGCGGCCGACCCCGGAGCGGCGCTCGTCGCCGCGCGCGAGGAGCGGGATCGGGCACTGGCGGCGCGCGCCTGAGGCAGCGCCCTCCGCACCACGCCGGCGCGTACCTCGCGCGGGCGCGGCAACCCAACCCTGCACCTTGCCGACAACGCCGTCCCGGCCCAGTATCGCTCCATCCAGGGAGGACGCCGGGCATGAAGGCCACGACACTCATCATCCGCATCGCCGGGACGCTGCTCGCGCTGCTGGTGGTGTGCGTGATCGGCCTCTGGATCGCGTCCAATCGCCGCGACGCCGGCCGGATGCGCGGCAGCATCGACATCGAGCGCTCGCCCGAAGAGGTGTTCGCCTGGATGGTCGAGCCCGACAAGCTCACGCAGTGGGTGGGCTGGTTGAGCGAGGTGCGCTCCGACAGCACGTCGCCACGCGAGGGGATCGGCCACAAGGAGACCTGGGTCATGGACGACCCGCGCATGAAGCAGAAGATGCTCGTGCCCGGCACCATCACGCTCTGGGAGCCGCCGAACCAGATGGGCGTGCACGTCGAGGCGCCCGGCATGTTCGACGGCGACGTGTTCTACAAGCTCACCGACCTCGGCAGCGGCCGCACGCGCGTCGAGCAGGATGCCCGCTTCCACTACCTCGACCGGTTCGCCGCGCTCATGGAGCCCATGGTGACGCCGGACGCCATGCGGAAGATGGTGGACGACATGCACCGGCTGAAGATCAAGGTCGAGGCGCAGCCGTATCCCGCGGACAGCACCGGGGATGCCGCCGCGGACAGCAGCGGGCACTAGCCGCTCGCGGCCCGCGCGATCAGCGCCGGAACAGGACCACCACGCCCGCGACGGCGATCACCGCACCCGCCCATGCGCGCCACGACAGCTGTTCGCCGTGGAAGCGCGCCGCGAGCAGCATCGCGACGAGCGGCGCGAGCGCCGTGATCGAGGCTGAAACGCCGGCGTCGATGGTGTCGAGCGAAACAAGTGCGAGCGTCACCCCGAGAAACGGGCCGATGAACGCGCCCGCGGCCATGAACGCGCTGCCGCGCCCGTCGCGCAGCGCTCCGAGCGTGGGACGGACCTGCCTCCGTGCCGCGGTGAGCACCCACACGGCGAGCGTGGCCGCCGCGATCCGCACCACCGTGGCCGAGAGCGGATCGAGCCCGGTGCCGAGGCCGATCTTGGAGAGCACCGTGCCGCCCGCCTGCCCGAGCGCGCCGAGCAGGCCCGCGAGCACCCCCAGCGTCTCCGAGCCCTCGGCGTGGCGCGCGGGCGAGGCCCCGCGACGGGAAGCCGAGGTGATCGCGAACGCCACGCCGCCGAGCGTCAGGACCATGCCGAGGAAGGCGAGCGGGCCGGGGTGCTGATGCAGGACGGGCCACGCGAGCGCGGTGGTGAAGAGCGGCGCGGTCGCGGCGAGCAGCGAGGCGCGGCCCGGGCCCAGGATCACGATCGAGCGGAACCCCCACCCGTCGCCGAACACGAATCCGACCATGCCCGAGAGGGAGAGCGCCACGAGCGCCGCGGGCGTGGCCCAGACGGGCCAGAACGCGCGGCGCAGCGTCCACAACGCGAGCGTGAGGAAGATCCAGGCGGCGGTGATGCGGAGCCGGTTCAAGATGTGCGAGGGCATCCGCCGGCCGGCGGCCGCGAACAGGTTCGACGAACTTCCGAAGCACACGGCCGTGCCCAGCGCCGCGAGCTCGCCCGCGTAGAGCATCCCGCCTCCAGGTCCGCTGCCGGAAGGCCGGTGATGCCGACCGCGCCTGCTCCGGGCATAGTCACGCGACACTATGCACGGGCGCGATCCGGCGCGAAAGTCGTTCCGCGCGAACGGCTTGACGCGGCTGGCCCCGCACGCTTCCCTGACCGGGAATGAACACCCACGCGGAGCGTACCTCCAGCGCCGGGCCGGACGACGACACACTGGTCGCCGCCAGTCAGCGCGGGGACCAGGCGGCGTTCGGTGAGATCGTGCGCCGTTACCAGCGTGCCGTGCACCGGCTCGCGTGGTCGTTGACGCGAAACGCGAGCGACGCGGACGACCTGGCGCAGGAGACCTTCGTGCGTGCGTGGGGCGCCATCGGCAGGTTCGAACGCGGCCAGCCGCTCTATCCCTGGCTCGCGCGCATCGTGACGAACCAGGCATTCTCGCTGTTCCGCCACCGCCGCCGGCGGCCGGAGACCTCCATCGAACCGCTGGTCGAGGCAGGGAAGCAGTGGGGCGTGGACGACGACCCCGCGGACCACTCGGAGCGGTCCGAACGCGACGCGCGCCTGCGCGAGTGCTTCGGAGAACTTTCGGATGAGCAACAGGCGGTGCTGGCGTTGCGGGCGGTGCAGGACCTTTCCTATGACGAGATCGCGCGAGTGCTGAACATCCCGACCGGGACCGTGATGTCGCGATTGTCGCGCGCGCGGGCCGACTTGAAGCGCCGCCTGGCCGAGCGCGGCGGAGCTCCCTCATGACGCACCTGACCGACGAGCAACTGTCCGCCCGGCTGGACGACGCGCTGGGGGCGGACGCACGCGCCGAGTGCGATGCGCACCTGGCGACGTGCGAGGCGTGCCGCGCACGGCTCGCCGAGCTCACGTCGCTCGACCGCGAGCTCGGCACCGCGCTCACGCCCGATCCGGGCGAAGCGTATTTCGCGGCATTCGCCGGGCGCGTCGCGACGCGGATCGCGGCCGGGGAGGCGCGGCCTACGAACGCGGCGGGTGTGCCCGGCGCGCCCGGGGGTCGGCGCTCTCCGTGGGCGTGGCTCCTCTCGCCGCGGGCACTCTCGGTCGCGGGCGGAATGGCCGTGCTGCTCCTTGCCGCAGGCATCGCCTGGCTCCTCGTCCCGCACGTTGAAGTGGGCAGCGCGCTTCACACCGCGGCGCCCGGCGCCGCCGGAGCGAAGCAGAAGCGGAGCGCGGAGCCTGCTCCGACGACGGCGCTCGAGGAGCAGCCGGCGGCGCCTCCCGGCGCGAATGCGCCGCCAGCCCGCGACGAGCGCTCGCTCGTGGGACGCACGGGCGCCGCGCCGCAGCCCACGCTCGAGATGAGAGCGCGGGAGGGTGGCGGGCAGGCGGCCGGGGGCGCTCCTTCACCCCAAGCACCACCCGCGCCGGCCGGCCGCGAACTGAAGAAGCAGTCCATGGCAGAGCACCAGTTCGCGGCGGCGCCGCCACCGAGCGAGCCGGGCAGCACGGCGCCGGCGGTCTCCCCCCAGGCGGCGGCGGAGAAGGACGCGCTCGTCCCGGGCGCCGCGCAGGAGCTCTCGGCCACCTCGCAGAGCGCGCGCAACGAAGCGACATTGCGCGCCGGCCGTGCGGACGAGGTCAAGGTCCAGCTCGAGGGCGCTCCTGCGCTCGTGATCCAGTGCGGCAAGGTGACCGACACGCGTGGCACACCGCTCGGCGGCGTGCAGATCACGCTGCTCGGCGCGAGCACGCGCAGTTCGCGCAGCGCCGCCGACGGGTCGTTCTGCCTGCCGCGGGCCGTCGCCGGCGACACGCTCATCCTCATGCACATCGGCTTCGAGCCGGTGCGACTCGTCCTCGCGCCCTCGACCTCGCTGGCGTTCGGGTTGGAGCCGGTGGGCACGCTGGGCTCCCGGGGCGGGCTCGCGCTCGGCGGGGGTGCGCGAGGCCTCCTCCACATCCCGCCCGCCGCCGGCGTACCCACGCCGGACGTGTACGCCGGCGAATCCGATTCCGTCCGCATCGCCGTCACGCGGGCGCGCCAGCGCACCGCGAACGCCCGCCGCGCTCCCAGCGCCGGCGGCTGGGAGGCGGCCGCCTCGAGCTGGGAAGGCATCGCCGCGAGGACGTCGGGCCGCGCGGGCTCCGACGCGCGCTTCGAGCAGCTCTCGGCGCTCCGCGAGGCGTGGCGCCTGGCCCCGACTCCGGCGCGCGCCGAGCGCCTGCGCGCGCTGCTTGACACGTTCATCGCGGCCGCGCCCGCGACACTGCCCGAACGTGCAACCGCGATCCGCTGGCAGGAGGAGCTGGCGACACCGGTCCACCACTGAGCGCGCCCGCGACATTTCGCTTGTCTCCCGGGTAGCGCTCGCGCAGGCTCACCGGGATTGCTCAGTCCTGCTGCCCGCCGATCCGCCCACCCGAGGGTGCCCCGTGGCCACCGCGACCGCCTTACACGACGAGACCGAGCGTCCGCGGACGCCGGAAGAGATCGAACGCAACTGGTTCGAGAACGTCTACCAGGGCGACCGGCAGAAGCAGCTCACCGCGCGCGCGATCCTCATGGGCATGCTGCTCGGGATGATCATGGCCTGCTCCAACGTCTATATCGGGCTCAAGGCCGGCTGGAGCATGGGCGTCACGATCACGTCGGCGGTGCTGGCGTTCACGATCTTCCAGGCGCTCTCGGGCACGATCGGGCCGCTGCTCGTGCGCATGCACAAGCTGCCGTTGGTCGGCGGCTTCTTCGAGTGGCTGTGGCCCGAGAACCACTATTCGATCCTCGAGAACAACTGCATGCAGTCGACCGCGGGCGCGGCCGGCTCCATGACCAGCGGCGGCCTCGTCAACGCCATCCCCGCGCTCATGATGCTGAGCGCCACGTCGATCCCGGCGGACTTCGCCACCCGCTGCCTGTGGTTGATCCCGTGGGTCATGGTCATCTGCGCCATGGGCGTGTTCCTCGCCGTCCCGGCCAAGCGCCAGATGATCAACATCGAGCAACTGCGCTTCCCCACCGGCACCGCAGCCGCCACGACGCTCCGGGCGCTGCACGAGACCGGGGGCGAGGCGGCGAAGCAGGCGCGTGCGCTCACGCTGTCGGCGCTGCTGGGTGCCGTGGTCACCTGGTTCCGGGATGCCGGCGACCTCACGTTCATGAAGGTGCAGGAGATCACCGGCGCGCCGGACTGGGCGCCGATCCGGAGCTGGTTCTGGCCGGAGAAGGCGCCGTGGTTCCGCCTGCCGCGGATCGAGACGGTGTGGGGCACCGCCTGGGTCAAGCTCGGCATGTACAAGGACAAGCCGCTCGGCCTGAACCAGGTCACGATGTCGTTCGAGGGCTCGCTGCTGTTCATCGCGGCGGGTGCGATCATGGGATTCCGGCAGGCGTGGAGCCTCATGCTCGGCGCGTTCATCAACTACGTTCTGCTCGCGCCGCACTTCCTGCGCGCCGGGGTGATCGAGGCTCCGAGCTTCCGGAAGATCTCGGGATGGTCGCTGTGGATCGGGGTCCCGATGATGGTCACCTCGGGCCTGCTGCTGTTCTTCATGAACTGGAAGGCCGTGGCGCGCGCGTTCAGCACGCTGTCTAGCTTCCTCGGCCGGAAGACCGCGTCGGACGATCCCATGGAGCGGATCGAAGTCCCCGGGTCGTGGTTCATCACCGGCTACGTGCTGCTCGGCGCCGCCGCGATCGCACTCGGCAACCGGCTGTTCCACATCCACTGGTGGATGGGACTGATCGCCGTCATCGCGACGTTCTTCCTCGTCGTCGTCTCGGCGCGCGCCACCGGCGAGACCGACATCACGCCGGTCGGACCCCTGTCCAAGATCACGCAGCTGACGTTCGGCGCCATCGCGCCGGGAAACATCCCCACGAACCTGATGACCGCCAACATCACCGCCGGCGCCACGTCGGCCGCGGGCGAGCTGCTGCAGGACCTGAAGAGCGGCTACCTGCTCGGCGCGAAGCCGCGCCAGCAGTTCATCGCCCAGTTGTTCGGCGTCATGGCGGGCGCGTTCATCGTGGTGCCCGTGTACTTCATCCTCATCCCCTCCACCGACCTGCTCGGAACCGAGAAGTGGCCGGCGCCGGCGGCGCTGGTGTGGCGCGGGGTGGCCGAGCTGCTCGCGAAGGGCGTGGGCGCGCTGCATCCCACCGCGCGGATCGGCCTCCTGATCGGCGGCACGGTCGGGATCCTCCTGCCGCTCCTCGAGATGAAGTTCCCGAAGCAGAAGAAGTACATCCCGTCGGCGACGGGCCTCGGGCTCGCGTTCACGATCAACGGCTTCAACACCATCTCGATGTTCATCGGCGCGTGCCTCGCGCTGTGGCTGTCGAAGGCGAAGCCCGTGATGCACGAGAAGTACACGATCCCGGTGTCCTCCGGGCTGATCGCCGGCGAATCGCTGATGGGCGTGGTGCTGGCCCTGATCACGGCGCTGCCGAAGCTGCTCGAGACGTTCAAGCACTAGACCGTACTCGGGCGTGCGCCCCCCGGCCCTCCGGAGTTCGCCGCCGCCGGGCCCGAGCGCGGCGACAGGCTCCCGCGCCCTGCTCGGCCGGAGCGGGCAACGCGCCGGCGTGGATTGACGCACTCCCGGCGGCCCCCTAACTTCCCCGGGCTTCTTCCACCGGCCAACCCATCCCAGGAGCCCGCATGCGTCGCGTCCTCATCACCGGCGTCACCGGTTTCGCCGGCAGTCACCTCGTCGATTACCTGCTCACCCGGAATGACTGCGAGATCCATGGCATCTGGCGCTGGCGCAGCCGCACCGAGAACATCGAGCACCTGAAGCCCGGCGACATGCAGCTCCACGAGTGCGACCTCCGCGACGCCACCTCGACGTTCGACACCATCGCCAAGGTCAAGCCCGACTGGATCTTCCACCTCGCGGCGCAGTCGTTCGTGCCCACCTCGTGGGTGGCCCCGACCGAGTCGCTCACCACGAACATCCTCGCCCAGGTGAACCTGTTCGAGGCGGTGCGGCGGCTGGGACTCAAGGCGCGCATCCAGCTCGCGTGCTCGTCCGAGGAGTACGGGATGGTGTACCCGAACGAGGTGCCCATCAAGGAGACGAATCCCCTGCGCCCGCTGTCGCCCTACGCCGTCAGCAAGGTGGCGCAGGACATGCTCGGCTACCAGTACTGGATGTCGTGGAAGGTGGACAGCGTGCGCACGCGCGGCTTCAACCACGAAGGGCCGCGCCGCGGCCCGGTCTTCGTGGCCAGCGATTTCGCCAAACAGATCGCGGACATCGAGAAGGGCCGGAAACCGCCGGTGCTGAACGTGGGCAACCTCGAGGCGAAGCGCGACTTCACCGACGTGCGCGACATGGTGCGCGCCTACGTGCTGGCGCTGGAGAAGTGCGAGCCGGGCGAGGTGTACAACATCTGCCGTGGCCAGTCCTGGAGCATCCGCGAGGTGCTCGACATGCTGCTGTCACACACGAAGGTGAAGATCGAGGTGAAGCTGGACCCGGCGCGGCTGCGGCCGTCCGACGTCCAGATCCTGCTCGGGGACAACAGCAAGTTCGTGCGGGCCACGGGCTGGCAGCCGGTGATCCCGTTCGACCGGACGCTGCTCGACATGCTGGAGCACTGGCGCTCGCGCTGACGTATGACCGCGCTCCCGGGTGCGCGCGTGCTGGTGACCGGTGCGGGCGGCTTCGTGGGCCCGCACCTGGTGCGCGCCCTGGTCGCGCGCGGCGCGCACGTGCGGGGCGCCGGCCTCGGCGCGCCGCCGGCCGGCACGCCGCTCGCGGACTGGCGTGAGGCCGATTTCTCGGACGCCGCGCAGGCCGGGGCCGCGCTCGCCGCCGCCCCGTGCGACGCCATCGTCCACCTCGCCGGTCAGAGCAGCGCCGCGAGGTCGTTCGAGGCCCCCGAGGAGACGTTTCGCGCCAACGTCACCGGCACGTGGACGCTGCTCGAAGCCATGCGCACGCACGCTCCCGGCGCGCGCGTGCTGGTGGTGGGAACGAGCGAGGTGTACGGCGCGATCGACCCCGGCACGCGTGCCGCGGAGGACGCGCCCTACCGGCCGGTGAGCCCGTACGGGCTCAGCAAGGCCGCCGCGGAACAGGTCGCGCGCGCCTACGCCGAGACGCGGGGGCTCGACGTCGTGTGCACCCGCCCGTTCGGCCACACCGGCCCCGGGCAGTCGCCCCGGTTCGTGGTCCCGTCGTTCGCGCAGCAGATCGCCTCGATCGAGGCGGGCCGCGCCGAGCCGGTGCTGCGCGTCGGCAATCTCGACGTGACGCGCGACCTGTCCGACGTGCGCGACATCGTGCGCGGTTACTGCGCGTTGCTCGAAAGCGGCAGGCGCGGCGTGACGTACAACCTGTGCAGCGGGCAGGGAACGAATCTCCATGACCTGGTGGCCGACCTCGCGGGCGCAGCTCACGTGAACATCCGCATCGAGGTGGACCCGGACCGCCTGCGGCCGGCCGACATCCCGTGGCTGGTCGGCGATCCGGGACTCGCGGAACGCGACACGGGCTGGCACGTCCGGCTGCCACTTGCGGATACCCTGCGCGACGTTCTCGAGGAGTGGCGGCGACTCGGAGCTTGACAGTGCTCGGCGCGGCCGGAATGCTCATGGTCCCCCCTTGGTGCCCTGAGCCATGCCCTACGTCGCGCTGGTCCTCGCAGCGATCCTGATCGCGTATCTCCTGTGGCGGCCCCGCACGGGCGCGTCCGCGCGACCGCCCGCCCTGCCCGCTTTGCCGGCCCGCCCAGAGGGGCCGGAGCCGGAGCGCGCGGAGCAGGACCGGGGCATGACGGATCCCGTCCTCCGGCGCCTCTACCTCCTGCTCCACGAGATCACGCAGGTCTCGCCCGAGGTCACCCGGCCCGAGCATCTCGCGACGCTGCCGGGATACCGCGAGGCCGTGCAGATGCTGGCGGATCCGGGCGTCAAGAACGAGCTGCTGCTCGACCTCGTGCAGGGCGAGCGGCTCTACCCGGCGCTCGCCGCGCTCGACGCGTTCACGCGCCGGCCCGCGGACGCGGGCATCGAAGGGCAGCTCTACGCGCAACTCAACCGCTTCCATCCGTGGAACAGCGACGGCGTGCTGCGCGTGCTCGAGGCCTGGCACCCGAACGATCCCACGCTCGCCGGGCGCGTGGTGCTGCGGCTCGACCGGCAGTGGGCGAGCAGCGGTCACGCGGTCGCGCTCGAGCGGTTCCTGCGCCGGCGCGCCGCGGTCGCGCCGCTCTCGCTCGAGGGACTCGAACTGCCGGAGCCGGCGCGCATCGAGGAGCTGCTCGAGACCGTCATGTCCGAGCAGGACCCCGCGCTGGTGGAGCCGCTCGTCACGGTGCTCCGGGGGGCGGCCGGTCCGCCGCGGCTCGGCATCCCGCGCCCGGGCTTCCCGCCCGATCCCGAGGCGGCATCCGACCTGAAGGGGATCGGCCAGTGGTTCGAACGCGGCCGGATGCCGGAGCCCGCGGTCTACACCTCCGCGACGCTGGACGAGTGCTTCGACGCGATCGTCAAGGCGCTCACCGCGCAACCCCCGCGCCCGGTGCTGGTGGTGGGCGAATCCGGCGTGGGCAAGACCGCGCTCGCGCGCCGGGTCGCGTCGCATCTCTCGCGCAGCGGCTGGCGCGTGTACGAGGCGGGCGCATCGCAGCTGAACGCCGGGATGTCGTTCGTGGGCATGCTCGAGCGCCGGCTGCTCGAGCTCCGGAAGCGCCTCGCCGGCGAGCCGAAGACGCTCTGGCTCGTCCCCGATTTCCACCAGCTCCTCTGGAGCGGCCGCGCCATGCAGTCCCCGACCGGCGCGCTCGAGCAGCTCATGCCGGCGTTCGAATCGGGCGAGATCCTGGCGCTCGGCGAGACGCGCCCCGGCACACTCGACCGGCTGCTCTCGGAGCGCCCCGAGATCGGCCGGTTGTTCGAGATCGTGCGGCTCTCGCCGCCGCGCGACAGCGAGGTGACCTCGCTCCTCGCGGGCTGGGCCGAGCGCATCGCCCGGGATCGGCGCGTCACGGTCGAGCCGTGGCTCCTGGACGAGGCGGCGCAGCTCTCGCGCCAGTACCTCTCCAGCCTGCGCGCGCCGGGCGGCGTGCTGCGCATGCTCGAGCTGGCGGTCACCGCGGTCGCGCCCTCGGAACCCGGCGCGCCGCCGGTGGCGCTCCGGCACGAGGACGTCTTGAAGGCCGTCTCCTCGCTCACTGGGCTCCCCGCGGACTTGTTGGATGAGCGACGTCCGCTCGACCTCGAGGCGCTTCGCGCGAAGCTCGAGGCGCGCGTCATCGGCCAGCCCGACGCCGTGGCGGCGCTCGTGGAGCGCGTGGCGCTCCTCAAGGCCGGCGTGTCCGACCCCAATCGGCCGTACGGGGTGTTCCTGTTCGCGGGCCCGACCGGAACCGGCAAGACCGAGCTCGCCAAGGCGCTCGCGAACTGGCTCTTCGGCTCCGAGGACCGGCTGCTGCGGCTGGACATGAGCGAGCTGTCGGACGGCCTCGGCCTCGAGCGCGTGACGGGCGCCGCGACCAACGCCGGCGCCGGCTCGCTCGCCGCCGCGATCCGCCGCCAGCCGTTCTCGGTGGTGCTGCTCGACGAGTTCGAGAAGGCGCACCCGCGCGTCTGGAACCTGTTCCTCCAGGTGTTCGACGACGGCCGGCTCACCGACGCCGCCGGCGAGACGGCGGACTTCCGCAACAGCATCATCATCCTGACCTCCAACCTGGGCGCCACGCTCGCGAGCGGCGAGCGGCTCGGCTTCGCCGAGGGCAGCACCGGATTCAGCGCCAGCGCGGTCGAGCGCTCGGTGGTGCGCGCGTTCGCACCCGAGCTGCGCAACCGGCTCGACCGGGTCGTGGTGTTCCGGCCGTTCACCCGCG
>CAYSWZ010000149.1:0-3296 GCA_964434945.1 uncultured bacterium
CCGCTCCTCACGCGCGAGGGCGAGGTCGAGATCGCGCGCCGCATCGAGGCCGGCGAGCGCCAGGTGGTGTCGGCGCTGTTCCGCGCCGAGCCTGCGCTGCGCGAGATCCGCCTGCTCATGAAGAAGCTGAAGGAGGGCCAGCTCAAGATCGAGGACTTCATCAAGGTCGACGACGCCGCGGCCACGGAGCAGGCGCTCAAGAAGGAGCGGCTGCGCGCGGTCAAGATCCTCGAGCGCGTGTTCGCCAAGCAGAAGCGCTACAACGAGCTGCTCGAGAAGCAGGACGACCGCATGGCCACGAAGGAGCTCGCGAACTACCGCGGCTCGTTCGCGAAGGTCGAGGCCGAGCTGCAGCAGGAGATGCACAAGCTGTCCATGAACCCGCGCATGGTCGAGGGGCTCGCGGCACCCATCAAGGCGCTCGCCGAGCGCGCGATCGAGGTGGACGACCAGCTGGTCGAGATGGAGCGCCAGTACGGCCACGGGCTCGACGACATGAACGCGTTCGCGAAGCGGTTGAAGCGCGGTCCGGGCGAGCTGCGCGCGGTGCGCCGCGAGTCGGCGCTCCAGCCGGCGCAGATCGCGGAGTTCCAGAACGAGCTGAAGAACCTGCGCAAGAACGTCAAGGCGCTGGAGGACGAGTCCAAGCTGTCCCGCGACCATCTGCTCGAGATCTACCGGCAGATCCGCGACGGCGAGCGGGCGACCGCGCAGGCGAAGCGCGAGATGATCGAGGCCAACGTCCGGCTCGTGATCTCGATCGCCAAGCGCTACACGAACCGCGGGCTCGAGTTCCTCGACCTGATCCAGGAAGGCAATTCCGGGCTGATGCGCGCCGTGGACAAGTTCGACTACACGAAGGGCTACAAGTTCAGCACCTACGCCACGTGGTGGATCCGCCAGGCGATCACCCGTGCGATCGCCGACCAGGCGCGCACGATCCGCGTTCCCGTGCACATGATCGAGCACATCAACCGCGTCGTGCGCGTGTCGCGCCGGCTGGTCCAGGAGCTGGGCCGCGAACCCACCCCCGAGGAGATCGCGGAGCGGCTCGAGCTGCCGGTCGACAAGGTCAAGGCGATCATCAAGGCGGCGCAGGAGCCGATCTCGCTGGACCGCCCGATCGGCGAGGACGACGACTCGAACCTCGGCGACTTCATCGAGGACACGAGTGTTGTGAGCCCGGCGCATTCGGCTTCGTCGGCGATGCTGCGCGACGAGGTGAACGAGGTGTTGAAGACGCTCACGCCGCGCGAGGCCAAGGTCATCCGCCTGCGCTTCGGCCTCACCGACGACGGCGCCCAGCGGACGCTCGAGGAGGTGGGCGCATTCTTCAACGTGACGCGCGAGCGCATCCGCCAGATCGAGGCGAAGGCGCTGCGGAAGTTGCGGCACCCGACCCGCAGCCGGCGACTGAAGGCCTACACCGAGCTGCTGTAGGAGCAGCCAGCGCCACGATCCCGTGACCGCACGCCGGATCGTGCCCGGGCTGCTCGCCCCGCTCGCGTTCCCCGGCGTGGGGAATGGGTCGCGCGCCGCCGGCGGGTGGCGTCGTTCAGTGCCGGGCGATCGGCGAGCCGCCGGGTTGGAGCACGATCCCCGGCACGAGGACGCTGTCGCCCGGAGCGGGAACGGTGATGTCGAAGACTGCCGGCGTGTACCCGGTCCGTGCCGCGATGCCGGTCCACACTCCGGGAGGCAGGCCCGTGAGCATCCACGTGCCCGTCGCGCCCGTCAGCGTCTGCGAGGGCAGTTCCAGCGTGGAGACCACCGTGCCGGCGAGCGTCCCCGGGCCCGCGAGGTTCACCTCTCCGAACGCGACGGACTCGCGGGCCAGCCGGAGCTGGAACAGCACGGTGTCCGGAGTTCCGATCGCGGGCAGCAGGACGGAACCGGTGCTGCCCGCCACCTGCGCCGGTTGCGCCCCGCCTCCGACGCGCGTCGACACCGCCCAGCGTCCCGCGGCGAGCGTGAAGGCGGCGATGCCCCGGGCATTGGTCGGCGCGGACACCACCGTCCCGATCACGTCGAGCCGGATGGCGAACACCGTCACCGAGGCGACCGGTGCGCCCAGCGCGTCCTGCACCGTGACCGCGATCGTGCCCATGAACGGCGCGGTCGACAAGCCACCGGTCGAGTCCGTGCTGCAGCCCGCCAGCGCCACGAGCAGCAGCGCGAGGGCCGAGCAGACGAGCGTTCGACTTCGTTCGGGGGACCTGGAGCTCATGTCAGCCTCCGCGAGTGAAAGGTTCCGGCTGGAATGGTAGGTCGTCGCGCGCGCATGTCCAGTACGTTCTCCCTGACGCGTGAGCCGGCGGGACCGCGGCTACGGCGTGTCCGGCTGCAGCACGTTCGGCGCGACGGTGATCGTATCCCCCGGCGCGGGAACGACGAGGTCGAACACCGCGAGCTTGTAGCCCGGGCACTCGGCGGTCCCGGTCCACACACCGGGCGGCAGACCCGTCAGGGTCCATGCGCCGGTCGAATCCGTGGCCGAGAGCACCGGCAGGTCCGCCGCGGAGATGAAGGTGCCGGAGTGGTCGCTCTGCCCTGCACGCGTGCTGCGACCTCTGGCGATCGACTCGGGCGCGAGCCGAAGCCGGTACAGCACGGTGTCGGACACGCCGGCGATGTTGCCGGGAACCCGGCCGGTGCTGCCGGCAACCTGCAGGGACGCGCCGCCGCCGAGGCTCGCCGACATCGCCCAGAGGCCCTCGGCGAGCGTGAAGTTCGCGATGCCCGCGGCGTCCGTCTGTCGGATCTCGAGCGTTCCGATGGGGGCGAGCTGGAACGCCCACACGCTCACCCCGGCCACGGGCGCGTCGAGCGTATCGTGGACAATGACCGACGCGCTGCGCACGACCGCCTTCGGAGCGGTCGCACCGTGTGGAGCGCCCCCGCAGCCCGACAGCGCGCACGCGGCGAGGGCGAGCATGGCTTGGACGGTGGTCGAACGGCAGGCGACCGGCATCGGCGGCTCCTCACACGGCTGAGACTTGCCGGCAAGCATAGCACTCGCACGCACGGTCCCGGCTGGCGGCGCGCGCGGATCGCCGCGCCCGGTGCGCGGTCCCGCTGCCGAGTGCCGGCGGCACGCGCATGCGCTTGCCCCGCTTGACGCTCCGCCGGGCGCGATGCTACAAACCGCGGGCTTTCCTCGCGGGTGTTGGGAGCGGGCGCTGGGCCCATAGCTCAGTGGTCCAGAGCCGCCGGCTCATAACCGGTAAGACCCTGGTTCGAATCCAGGTGGGCCCACTCGCCTGCGGGCGGGTTGCGTGCGAGTTCAGCAAGGATGG
>CAYSWZ010000150.1:0-8099 GCA_964434945.1 uncultured bacterium
AAGGATCGACTCGAGCACGCGGCCCACGACTTCGCGGGTCACCGCGTGAAGGCGATCGATCACATCAACGCGGCGTTGAACGAGCTGAAGCTGGCCCTGGAATCCGACAAGCACTGATACCGCAGCACGAGGCCAGCGCCAGTTCGAGACCGGGGGCCGATCGAATACGGTCCTTTCATCGGCCCCCGGAATCCGCCATGGTTGTCCGCATGAGCGAGAGCCTCACCGACCGCCTCTGCACCCACTGCGCGCTGTGCTGCGACGGGTCGCTGTTCGCCGACGTCGAGCTCTCGGGGCGAAAGGAAGCCTCGCGGCTCGAACTCATGGGGCTGGAGGTGGACGACAGCGATACGGAAGGCGAGCTGCTGACGCAGCCGTGCCGCGCGCTCCAGGGCAGGCGCTGCGGCATCTACGCGCACCGGCCGAAGTGTTGCAGGACGTTCGAGTGCGGGCTCCTGCAGGACGTGCGGCGCGGCGCGGTCGGTGTCGAGCAGGCGGAGCGGCACATCGCGGACGCGCTCGCTCGCATCGGGCGGGTGGAAGCACGGCTCTCCGTGCTCGGGCAGCGCGACGCTTCCCTGCCGCTCAGGGAACGGGTGGCGGAGGTGCTGGCCGGGACAGGCCGGGCGAGCGCGAGGTCGCATCGCGAACGGGCGGAGCTGGACTCCGCAATGGCCGAGGTCGAGCGGTTGATCTCGCGGACGTTCATGGGCGGCGCAAGCAAGCTGCGCGTCGCGCGATGACCCGGCGTGTGGGCGCGGCCTTCCGGCGCGCCGACGACACGCTCACCGATACATCGACTTCACGCGTCCCCAGTTGCGGGCACGCGTCGGTGTCACGCCCTTCCATACGTTCTCCACGGATGCTTCGAACCGGCCGTTCGCGAACGGGGCGAGGCCGAGCGCGTCGCAGATCATCCGGTTGAGCGTGAAGTGATTGAGCGTCTGTGCGGAGACCGCCCCGGTGATGACCTGCGGCCCGACGAAGACGGTGAGGATGTGATTGTTGGTCGAGCTGTCGTCCTCGTCCCATGTCAGGACCAGCAGGCCCTTCGGGCCGAGGGCCGCGAGCACGGCGGGCAGATTCGCCGCGAGCCACGCGTCGCCATCGGCGACACCGCAGCCGAGCGTGGCGTTGTGAGTGTTGTGGCAGTTGTTCGGGATGATGAACACCAGGTTCGGGAGCGCATTCGCCGCGAGGTCCGCCGCGAGGTCGGCATACGGGCGCTCATTCAGAGGATTCAGGTTCTGGAAGCAGGTCCAGGGGTCGTGCTTGCGCGTGTAGAGGCCGGTCGAACTGTTCCCGTCGAACGAGCACGCGGCGCTGCCGGCGGTCGCGAGGTTCTCCGAGTAGGCACGCCAGTGGAGACCCGCGGCCTCGCACGCATGGCCGAGGTTCTCGCTCGGGTAGGGCGAGCCCGGGGCGGGGCAGTTGTCGTTCGTCACGCCCAGCGTGCTCCCCGCCCACATCGCGATGTAGTTGGGCTGCGAGGGATGCGTCACGCCGAACGCGTTCGTGAACGTGGCGCCCTGGGTCATGAGGCCCGCCGTGTAGGGCTGGGTGCGCACCTCGTCGTAGCTCTTGTTCTCCATCACCACGACGACGACGCGGTCGTGGGGTGGGACGGCGAGCGCGGGCGCCGGCGCGACGGCGCAAGTGAGGAGCAGGGCAGCGCCCAGGCGGACGGGGGACAGCAGACCACGGGGATCGCGAGGGAGCACGCGATTCCTCCATTCGGAAGGGTGTCGGGACGAGGAGCGGGCACGCATGATGTCACGCGCTCCGGGACGAAGCCAGCTCCCGCTCGCTCCGGCAGGGCTCTCGTCGCGCCCGGCATCAACGGGCCACGCCCGCCGAAGCGGGCGTGGCCTGACTTCCTGCACCGGATACCGGCGCCGGCGCGCCTTCCTTCGTCAGCGAAGTACGACGACGCGACGGCTGAAGCTCGGCGACCCTGCCCGGAGCTTCACGAAATAGATCCCGGACTGGAGTCCGCCCTGGTTCCAGGTTGCCTCATGAGTGCCCGCGGTCTGGAAACCGTCCTCGACCGTCCCACACAGCCGGCCGGCGAGATCGAACACGCCCAGGTGGACTCGCGTACCCTCCGCCAGCGTGTAGCGGATGCGGACACCACCCTGGACCGCAGCGGCCTGGAGCGGCTCCGCCACGACCGGTGCAGACACCGGCGCAGGTTCGGTGGCCACGATGTTCGGACGCTGGTAACGGATCACCTGACCCGCTTCGGCGGTGAACCATACCGTGCCGGCGGGCGTCGCCGACACCTGGTGCAGCGGACCGAACGCGACGGGCGGGAGCAGACGAGTCCACAGCAGCCCATCGTACCGGTACATCCGTCCCTCGGTGCCGACCACACCCGTCGCATAGACGTCGTTGGCGGCCGTACCCGAGAGGTGAATGCCGCGGCCGATCCCGAGATCTCCGCTCGTCAGCGGATCGGCGAGCACACAGAGCCACTCGCCGGTGTGATTCACCTTGTCCAGCTCGTTGAAGCGCCAGACGCGGACGCCATCGTCCGAGACGCTCGAGCCGATGACGAACATGCTGAGGAAGCCGTTGGCGTCCCGCATGCCCCAGGCGTCCTGAACGTCACCGAACATGAAGCCCGAGTTGCAGTCCTGGTAGGCGCCGTTGGTCTGCAGCACGTATCCATCCGGGCAGAACATGAACAGATGGTTGGTGTCGAGATAGACGAGGCCCCGGGCAGGAGCGTCGTCGCCCGGCATCTCGTAGCAGGGCTGCAGCCCGTGGCCGCAGTCGTGCATGATCACGTTGTCGACCCGGAAGTACATGTCGCCCTGCACTCCGGCCATCGTGTGCAGTTTCCCGAGGTGGTAGCCCGGCACGGTCTTCGGCGCCCATGCGGTGCCATTGAAGTAGTAGAGCCGTGCTTCACCCTGGGCCGACGTGGTGCTCACCCAGATGTTCGCCGGGTCCGTGCCGAAGAGGGCCACGCCCGTTTCACCTGGCGTGACGAGCGCCGTACTCCACATCACTCCGTTGTAGTGGTAGAGCGTGCTCGAGCGCGCGTTCGAAGTTCCGCCGGGGTTCGGCAGCTTCTCTCCCTCGCCCTCCCCCTGATCGCCATCGGTGAGGCCCGCCCCACCCGTGCGCTGCGGATAGTTCGCCCACACGTAAATGTCGCCGTTCGGAGCTGCCCAGATGTCGCCGAGCACCGCCCCTGCGGGCAGCCCGGGAATCGACAGAACCTGCCAGCCCTCGGTGCTTCCGGCCGGATCCGCCGGCGGGCTGCCGGGATCGACACGCGGCGGCCGGCCTGCCTGCGCCCATGCCGCCGTGGACAACATACCGATCAGGCACAGGCTCAGGCCTGCGCCCAGCAACAGCCGACTCCAAGCCCACGGCTGCTGCCTATCGCTGCGCCCTCCTTCGCGAGGGTCATCGCTGGTACGAATCGTGAGAGTCGACATTTGTAGTCGCTCCTTTCAGCGGTGGCACGTAGTCCGTCGTGCCGTTCCGTTCAGACCTCCTGTCCCGAGGTCACCGCGTGCTCCGATCCGTTCGCCGCGGAGCGTCGGCGTGCGCGGCCCGTCACTTGCAATATGATTCGCATGCCTCGCGACGGCCATGAGTCGTTCGGCGTAGGTAGTCGGAGCGGACCCCGCACACCCGCGTGGATCGCGGGCGCGGAGAAACGGCTTGAGCCACCGACCCGCCCCGGCTAGCGTGCCCTGTCCAAGCTCTGTCAACCCCGGGGGAGGCACCTGGCCGTGACCATCACACTCGGTTTCATCATCGGATTCATCGCCTGGTTCCTGGTCCGCTACCTGGTCGCGGGCCTCTACACCGTGAACCAGAACGAGCGCGCCGTGAAAACGAGTTTCGGCCGCGCCGAACGCGTGGGCGATGCCACGACGCTCCAGGACCCGATCTCGGAGGGGCTGAACGATGACGAGCGCACGCGCTATTCCTATCCACAGGTGCGCGTGATCCAGCCCGGTGGTCCGTATTTCAAGTGGCCCTGGGAGCGGGTGTACAAGGTCACTGTTGCCACACAGACCATGAACATGGCGACCGACCTCGAGAGCCCGCAGGCGAACTCCAACGGCACGATGCTCGAGGCGGTGACGAAGGACCAGTTGAACACCGGACTCAAGGGCCAGATCCGCTACCGGGCGGCCGAGAAGAACCTCTACGCCTACGTCTTCGGTGTGAAGACACCGATCGTGCACGTGATGGGCTACTTCATCTCGGTGCTGCGCGAGCGCATCGCGAACTTCGAGGCCCCGGCCAAGCCCGCGGCGGCCGCCGACTCACCGCTCGCGAGCCCGGATGCGGCCACCGCGGCCATGGGAGTCTCGATCAACGACCTGCGCAAGAACCTGCGCGACATCAACGATCACATGGACCAGGAGTGCAGGACGTCGGCGGCCCGCTACGGCATCGTGCTCGACGCGTCGCTCATCACCGGTATCGACCCGCCGACCGAGGTGGAATCGGCGCTCGCCGCCATCAACACCGCGTACAACCAGGTGTCGTCGGACATCAGTCTGGCGCAGGCCGGCGCGGACCAGAAGATCGTCCAGTCGAAGCGCGCGGTCGAGATCGAGACGCTGCGCGCACAGGCGGAGGTGCAGCCACTCGTGGCCGTGGCCGATCAGCTGGGGCTGCTCAAGCGCGCCGGCGCGGGAACGCTCGAGACCTACGTCCGGAACGTCCGGCTGGGACTGTTCGCCAACGCGCGCCGCGTGATCCTGGAGGCCCGGCATGACTGACCTCCAGATGTTCCTCATCGCGCTCGGCGCGACGTTCGTGGGGCTGAGCCTGCTGGTCCCGATCCTGCTCGGGCTCGCGCGCATGGCGGGGCTCTACGCCATCGTCGAGGAGCGGCGCTGTCGCGTGTATGTGCTGTTCGGCAAGGTGCTGGGCGTTCTCGACGAGCCCGGGTTCCATTTCCTGCTCCCGAAGCTCGGTCCCGCCGCGTTCGTCGTGGGCTGGCTCGGCCGCTGCTACGTGCTCGACATGCGGCTGGACCAGGAGTACCTGCGCAGCACGCCGGTGAACTCCGAGGAAGGCGCCCCGATGGGCATCGGCATGTGGTACGAGATGTTCATCGGCGACCCGGTGGCCTACCTGTTCAAGAACGCGGATCCGCGCGGCTCGCTCGCCGCCAACGTCGGCAGCGCGACCATCCGCGGGCTCTCCAACATGAAGCTCGCTGCCATGCTCGAGAACCGGCACATGATGAGCCAGACCGTCCGCAACGAGGTGTCACCGAAGTCGCAGGAGTGGGGCTACCGGCTCGGCTCGGTCTATATCCGGAAGGTCCACTTCCGCGACGTCGGCATGATCAAGGGCATCGAGGCGAAGGTCGTGAACCGCCTGCGCCAGGTGACATCCGCGATCAAGCAGGACGGTGCGAACCAGGTGAGCATCATCACCAGCACCGCCGAGCGCCAGGCCGCGATCGAGCTGTCGAAGGCGGCCGCGGTGCGGCCGCAGATCGTCGGCGAGGCGCTGCAGCGGATCTCCCTCGATCCGGACATCGCCAATGCGATGTTCGAGATCCTCGAGACCCAGCGGCTGCTCGACAGCAAGGCGGAGATCGTCATCGCGCCGCAGGCCCGCGGCGTCCTCGGCGACCTGCTGTCGGCGGGCGCGACGGTGGTGGCGAAATAGGCCCACGCCCGGGCCGCGGGCCGCGGACACGGCGACCACCTCCGCTCGCGGAGGTGGTCGTTCGTGCGATCGGGGCGGTCTCGCCCTAACGATAGATGGCCTTCACGGCGCCCCAGGTCGAAGCGCGCACCGCGGTCGGATTCCCCGTGCCGAGCAGCAGCCGTGTCGGCTGGTTCGACGGAACCCAGGTCTGGCCCCCGTCCAGGCTCAATTCGACGAAGATGTCGAAGAAGCTGTCGATCCTGAACTGGCCGCCGCCCAGTGACGTCTCGTCCGTGTGCCCGACCGACGCGAGCGTGGGGCTCTCGCGCACCAGCATGCCGAGAGGCAGCGTGCCGCCCGAGATGTTGAGGCTCAAGAGTTCGGCATCGAAGCCGAGCGGGTTCGAGCCGGGTGGGGTGGAGAGGTTCATGGTCATCGTCGCCGGGATCCCGGGCGTCGCCTTGGGCGCCCACGTGGCGCCGCCATCGAGCGAGACCTCCACGAAGACGTCGAAGGAGCTGTGGATCGTGAACGAACCACTCGCCAGAACGGGGAGGCATGGGGGACGGTCGGCGAGGACGAGGTTCCGGAGCTCGACCGGCCCGGCGACGACGATGGGGACGGTCAGCGAGCCGGAGTAGCCGCAACCGACGGGCCACATACAGCTGCTGGTCGTGGTGCACTGGGCGCCTGCCGGCCGTGCGGACGCGATCACCAGCGTCGCGGCGAGGGCGAGGACCGCCAACGTCGCATCGGCGCGCCGGCGCGGGGCCGTGGACGTGGCGGCGGACATGGCAGGGGACATCGTCACGTGGAACATGGGACCTCCTCGTGCGCGCACCCGGATCGGTGTCCCGGCTGCGGGGTTCGCGCGGGGCCGACGTCCCTGTCCCGTCGGGAGCTGCCTTCTCCGAGCCTAGACCCCGGCCCGGGCGGGCGAAAGACTCGAATGTGCGGACGGTGGCGCGGACCGCTCACTCCGCCGCTTCCGGCAACCGCCACACGATCGCCGTCGCGGGCTCGCCCTCGGCCAGCCGCTCGGTCGCCTCCGGGACGATCAGGAGCCCGTGCGCGCGGGACTGCGGCACGAGATGGCCGGAGACCTGGACGCCGACCGGTTCCGCCCACAGCACGCCGTCGCGCCACGCGAGCGAGCAGCGCACGAAGTCCGTCCGCCCGACACGCGATTCGACCGCCCGGCCCGCGCGCACCGGCACGCGCGGCCGGTCGAGCCGGGCGTGCCCCTGGAGCGCGCGTAGCGCCGGCCGCACCAGCACCTCGAACGTGCACGCCACGGATGCGGGATTTCCCGGCAGTCCGAAGAAGAGCCTGCCCGCGGGCGTTCCGAACGCCTGCGGCCGCCCGGGACGCATCGCGACGCGCCAGAGTTCGATGTCTCCCAGGCTCGAGAGCACTTCCTTCACCGGGTCGAAGTCGCCGGCGGAGACGCCGCCGATGGTGAGCACGGCATCGCTCGTCTCGAGCGCCGCGCGGACGCGCGCACCGACGCGCGCCGCATCGTCCGGCAGGCGCTCGGCCAGCGTCACGGAGCAGCCCGCCGCCTCGGCGAGCTGCGACAGCATGGGCAGGTTGCTGTCGCGGATGGCGCCGGCGCGGAGCGGGGCGTCGATGTCGAGCAGCTCGTCGCCCGTGGACAGCACCGCCACTCGGGGCGGGCGCGAGGCGGCCACCCGTGCCACGCCGAGCGCGGCGAGGAGCGCGAGGTCGTAAGGCGAGAGCTCGCGGCCCTGCTCCAGCGCCACCGAGCCCCGGGCGAGGTCGGCGCCCGCGGCGCGCACGTGCTCGCCGGGACGGGCCGGGTGACGCAATCGGCAGGTTTCCGCATCACCGCTGCCCGCGCGTTCCGCCTCCTCGAACGGCACCACCGCGTCGGCGCCCTCGGGCAGCATCGCGCCGGTCATGATGCGCGCCGCCTCGCCCGCCGCGAGGACGCGCGTGCTCGCACGACCGGCCGGCAGCACCTCGGCGACGCGCAGCGTCACCGGACGGGCGTCGCTCGCCGCGGCAACATCCACGCTCCGGACCGCGAACCCATCCATGGCGGTGTTGCGGAACGGCGGCAGGGCGTGCGGCGCGACGATCGTCTCGCGCAGCGCGCGGCCCACGGCGTCGCGGATCGGAACGGAGTCGTGCGCCAGCGGTCGCACCGCGGCCAGGACGCGCGCGCGCGCCTCGGCATAACCCAGCGAGCGCGTCGCGGTCATCGCGCGCGGCGTCGAGTGCCCGGGCGCGACGACGCGAGGTCCGCTCGCGGCGCCGGCGCGCGACGCCACTCTCCGCTCCGGCCGCCCCGCTTCTCCCAGAGCGCGATGTCGCCGATCACGAGCGTGCGGTCCACCGCCTTCAGCATGTCCACCAGCGTCAGCGCCGCGGCCGCGACCGCGGTGAGCGCCTCCATCTCCACGCCGGTCCGCCCGGTCGTACGGACCCGGCACTCG
>CAYSWZ010000151.1:0-4730 GCA_964434945.1 uncultured bacterium
CCAGCTGACGTGGTTCGCGAACAGCACGTGGTGCAGATGGTCGAAGTCATCGGCGACCGGCTCGCCCCACGATGCTCCCCGGCTCCGGAGCACGAGCGGCAGGATCGCGAGCGCGGACACCCACGCCCACGCATCGCGCCAGAACGGCGGCCGCGGGTTGGGGGAGCTGGTCGGCACGCGTTCCTCCCTGTTCGGTTGCTCCGCCGCGAGCCGCGAATCGCGTCGACACTCCGCTGTTGGCCGCGACGAAGAACGGGCCCTCGATCAGACCGAGCATACTAACGGCGCGCGATCCGTTGGTGGGCCGTACTCCGGAAGCTGGGCTACCTTGAGGGCTCGAAGACCGCAGGCCGCGACTGCCGGAGTTCGAATCACCCGACCAGGAGGCGGCCACCCATCCTCCGGGAGGCGTCGTTGCGATCGACCCAGGCCATTCTCATTTGCATCGTTCTCGCCGCTCCACTCTCCCTCTGCGCAGGTGCGCCAAGGCCGCGGCGGGTCCTGCCCGGCGACCTGCCCCTCGCGAGCGCCGCGCCCGACAGCTTCTTGGCCGAGTTCAACACGACGAAGGGGAGCTTCACCATGAAGGCGCGGCGCGCATGGGCGCCGCTCGGCGTCGACCGGCTCTACCATCTCGTGAAGGGCGGCTACTTCGATGGGCTCACGATCTACCGCGTCGGGCCCACGCTCAGCGTGAAGGGTGGGCGTGTCGTCCAGTTCGGCCAGAGTGGCGACACCACGGTCTCCCGGGCGTGGGAGAAGGCGACGTTCGCGGACGAGCCGGTGGTGCGGCCGCACCGACGCGGTTCGGTGAACTTCGCGCGCGGCGGTCCGAACACGCGCAGCGTCGAGGTGGCGATCACGACCAACGAAGCCGCCCCGCTCGACACCGTGCGTTACCTGGGCGTGGTCGGGTTCCCGAGCATCGCCGAGGTCGAGCAGGGAATGGACGTACTGGATCGGTTGAACGGCCGGTACGGAAACGCGCCGATCGAGAACGACTCGCTCTCGATCCTGGGTGGCGAGTACCTGGACCGGGTATTCCCCGGGTTGGACCGCATCCGGAGCGCACGCGTCACGAGGGAGTGGGCGGGGACGAAGATGCGATAGGCCACCTCCCGCGCGCGATTTCCCGGCTGCAATCCGGCGCCGGCTTGCCGTAGGCTGCGCCGTGACGATGCCGACCTGTGCCCGCTGCTCCAGCCCGCTCCCCACGAACGCACGCTTCTGCGCGAACTGCGGGACGCCGAACCCGGCCGCCACCGAGGAATCCCCCACCGTGACGGCGCCTCCACCGGCGCCGCGCCCGAGGAGTGATTCGGCGAGCCTCGGCCATGGCCGATTCGAGCCCGGCACGCGGCTTGGGCCCCGTTACCGCATCGTCGGCCTCCTCGGCCGCGGTGGCATGGGCGAGGTCTACCGCGCCGACGACCTCGAGCTGGGCCAGTCGGTGGCGCTCAAGTTCCTGCCCGAACGGCTGCGGCACGATCCGGAAGCCCTGGCCC
The DNA here is from genome assembly GCA_964434945.1 of uncultured bacterium. GTDB lineage: Bacteria > Eisenbacteria > RBG-16-71-46 > RBG-16-71-46 > RBG-16-71-46 > JAIOPA01. The sequence goes on from CAYSWZ010000151.1 coordinate 1,506, forward strand.
GATTCCGGGGCGAGGTGCGGCTCGCGCGGCAAATCTCGCACCCGAACATCGCGCGCGTCTACGACATCGCGGAGGCGGACGGCCACGTCTTTCTGAGCATGGAGTACGTGGACGGCGAGGACCTTGCGTCGGTGCTGCGCCGCATGGGGCGGCCATCGAAGGACAAGGCGGTCGACATCGCACGCCAGCTCTGCCTGGGCGTGGCGGCGGCGCACGAACACGGCGTTCTACACCGCGACTTGAAACCCTCGAACGTCATGATCGACGGGCGCGGGCGCGTGCGCGTCATGGACTTCGGGCTCGCGGCCCTCGCGGTCGACGTGCTCCCCGATGGGCATGTGGTCGGCACGCCCGCCTACATGGCGCCCGAGCAGCTGGCGGGCGGGCAGGTCTCGGCGCAGAGCGACCTCTATTCGCTCGGGCTGATCCTCTACGAGATCTGCACGGGCAGGCGCCTCTATGACACCAACGACCCGGCGAAGCTCCGGGAGCAGCATCGCTCGGGCTCCATCCCCACGCCGTCGAGCTTCGTGGAGGACATGGATCCGGCCTTCGAGCGCGCGATCGTCCGCTGCCTCGAGAGCGACCCGCGCCAGCGCCCAGCGTCGGCCTACGCGGTGCTCGGCGCGCTCCCCGGCGGCGACCCCCTGGCTGCTGCGCTCGCGGCGGGCGAGACGCCGTCGCCGGACCTGGTCGCGAACGTCAGCGACGCAGGCGGGCTCTCGCCGCAGGCCGCGGGCACCATGTTCCTCTCCGTGCTCGCGCTCGTCTCCCTGTCGATGGCGCTCTTCACGCACTACTACCGGCCGCTCCACCAGTCGCCCACGGAGCTGTCGTTCCGAGCGGCATCGCTGCTGGAGTCGTTCGGGTACGCGCCTCTGCCGAACTTCACTGCCTCCGGATTCGCCGCACGGCCCGAACTCGTCGAACGGCTGGAGAGGCGGAGGCTGCCCGGCGACTCGCTCGCCACCGCGGGCCCGGGCGGCCTGTTCTTCTATCGGCGTTTCTCCGTGGTCGAGATGGATCTGGCGGAACTCCACCGGAGCATCGGCCTCGTGAACGACCCGCCCCAGCACGGCCCGGGCAGCGTCACCGTGGCGCTCGACGTGGACGGCAGGTTGCTCGGCCTGTGGGCCGTGCCCAAGCCCGTCCCCGACAGCGTTGCGCGCAAGTCGCGACCGATTTCGTGGGGAGCGCTGCTCGCCGCGGCCGGACTCGACGCCACGCAATTGATGCGCGACTCGAGCGCGTGGCTCCCCCCGGTGGCGTGTGACTCGACCGCGCGCTGGACGCTGTCCGCGCCACGGCCCGAGCGGGGCGTACTCCGCGTGCGCGCGGGTGCTGCCTACGGCAAGCCCGTGTACTTCGCGGTCGAGGACTCCCTCGGTTCGGCCATCGCGGGCGTGGGCGCCGCCAGTGGTCCGTCGAAACTCGGATTCGTCGACTGGTTGAACGAGGTGTGGTGGTGGGCGCTCAACCTTGCAGGCATCCTGCTCGCGCGGCGGAACCTGCTGCTGTCCCGCGTCGACCGGCGCGGGGCGATGCGGCTCGCGGGCTTCGTGTTCTTCGCCACACTCCTCGAGACGATCTTCACCTACAACATCCCCGAACGCGGCCTGACCGGGCTCATCGACTCGATCCTCAACGATCGTGCGCTGGGTCACTCGTTGCTGCACGCCGGCCAGATGTGGGTGGCGTACGTGGCCATCGAGCCCTACGTGCGGCGGCTGTGGCCGCGCATGCTCGTGTCCTGGGCGAGACTCTCCGCCGGCCGGCTGCGCGACCCGATGGTGGGCCGGGACATCTCGACCGGCATGCTGATCGGCGTGGCCGCGACGCTGCTGGTCCAGGTCGCCTGGCTGGCGGTGGCGCGCTTCCACCTCAAGGCGCCGCCGGACGTGCTCGGGGCCACATCGCTCGCCACACTCAGTTCGCATGGCGGACTGGGATTCACGTTCGCGTTCATGTGCTCGGTCACGGTACTCGACGTGCTGATCGCGCTTGTGGCCTGCCTGCTCGTGCATCTCGTGATCCGCAATGAGCGCGTCGCGATCCCGGTATGCGTCGCCTGCGTCCTGCTCGTGAACAATCTCAATGCCTACCTGGGCAGCGGTTGGTTGATCGGCGTGGTCAGCGGCCTCGTCGGCGCAACGATGATCGTCGGGGGGCTGTTCCGGTTCGGCCTCCTGACGACGCTGGCGGCGGTATTCACCGACTACATCATGGCCGGCGCCCCGTCGCCATTTGATCCATCGGCGTGGTACGGCGTGCGCGGCATGGTGTTCCTCGCCGTCATCGCAGGGCTCCTCGGCTTCTCGTGCTGGAACGCACTCGCGGGGCGGCCATTGTTCGACGACGTGCTGCGCGAGGGCCGCGCCCCGGCCGCCTGATGCGGGCGGCGGGGCGCCGCCGCGCCTTTTCAGGATCGTGATGTCGCTCCGCCTATTCGAGAACCGCGACGCGCACGCTCCGAAGACCCGCCGGATGCGAGAGTCGCACCCAGTAGAGCCCCGGTGTGAGCGTACGATCGACACGGGCCTCGTGCTCACCCGGCCCGAGCCTCGAGCGCTGCGTCCACACGCGGCGCCCGGCCATGTCGAACAGCTCGAGCCGTGTCTCCCCCGCGACCGCGAGCGAGAAGTGGATGCTCGCGTCGCGGCCGTTCGCCGGGTTCGGGCGCAGGCCGTCGAGCGAAAACACCGCCATCGGCCCGGGGTCCACGCCCAGCGTCGCGGGCAGCAGCACCGGGATGTCGAACGTCTTGCAGCGGCCGCTCCCCGGCAATCCCTCGCAGACGTCGCAGTCGCACAACTCCAATCGCACCGTCAGCTCGCGCCCGGTGATCCGCGGCACGGTGGTGTCGAGGTCGAGGGTCTGTGACAAGGAGGTTCCGCCGATCACCGGTGGCAGCGTCACCGACACGGGATTCGCGTCCACGTCGCGGCCCAGGACTGTCGTCGTATACCGGAGCACCACCGGTGGGATCGGTCCACCGCCGGGGGAATAGGGATTGGAAGTCGCGAGGGGGTCGGGGTCGTTCGCGAAATAGTGAAGCTGCAGCACGCGGCTCGGCGAGATCGCGGTCTGTCCGCCGTTGTATTCCGGTGGCTTCGGGAAGAAGGACGTATGACCGAAATCCGGGATCGGGCCGCGGTCCACGTAGAACGTGAGGATGAGCGGCCGGAGCGCGAGCTCGGCGGGCGTCGCGACCCCTGCCTCCACGTG
>CAYSWZ010000152.1:0-22763 GCA_964434945.1 uncultured bacterium
ACACGGCGAACAGCGCTGCGCCCAGGTAGTACGGCACGCCGAACACCAGCCAGTTCGCGATGCCGTAGCGCCAGGTGTACTCGCCCACCCCGAGGATGCCGCCATAGAACGTGGTGACGAGCGTGGCCACGAACGCGGGCAGCGTCACCCGCCGCGCCGCGACGAGGTAGTCCTCGACGGAGGGGCGCGCGCCCCAGGAGCGCACCCAGACGTACGCGAGCGACAGGAAGTAGCTGGCGATGAGCGCCCAGTCGAGGGCGCTGTGCGTGAACATCGGCGCGACGCCTTCCGGACGGCGAGCGCGTCGCGGGCGGTCCGGCCGGAGGCCGGAGGGGCTCTCGACAGTCACGCCGTCCACGAAGGGGACGGCGGGGAAGAGCACTCGGAGGAGGGCGTCTTCGCCGTTTCCCTACGCTGGTATCAACCAGTTCAGGTTCGACGGGTGTGTTCTCAGGCTCGCGGCCATTCCGCGAGCCACCCCGAACGGACGGCGCGCATCATGCGCGCGGGCGCCGTCCGAGCGCAAGCCCGCCGTGCACGAGTGCTCCGCCGGCCGCGATCGGCGCGCTGCGCGTCCGCGGTCGCACTCCGCCGAAGTGCGCTAGGGCGTGCGGGATCGCACCAGCGAATCCGGTGCGGAGGGCGCGTGCCTCGGCGTTTGGGCGCCTCCGGCACGGGGCGTGGAGGCGACCACCGGCGAGTGGACCCGCCCGGCGCGCTTCACCCCGGGATGCGGCACCGCGGGGTTCCGCCGGTGGACCGGCGCACGATCGGAACGTGAGACCTGCACCGACTTGATCAGCCCGGCCAGCCCGTCCGGCGGGTCGTACGTCGTCCAGGTTCGCACCCGCTTCACGCGCGAGCCCGACCATTCGTAGAGCAGCACGCGCACGCTGTAGCCCCTGCCGCCGCGCTCGTAGGCCACGATCGCAGCGTCGGGCGCGACGCCTCCAATGACGAATCGGCGCATCGCAAGCCCCGGCTCGATGACGTCGGTGGTGTTGAATCGCACGCCGCGGTCCGCGATCCCCTCTGCGCCCGTCCGCTGCACTCCGAGCGAGTCTTGAATCGCCGCCGGCAGCGAAGCGAGCGAGCCGACCTCGACGAACTCGCGACCCTCCCAGGCCACCGAAGGTGTCGTGTGCCGTTCGCACGCCGACGAGAGCGCCAGGAGCGCGAGCACGCACGCCGTGGCGGCCGGGTTCCTTCGCTTACGCGATCTGGACGTCGTCGCCGGGCGCACGGGCGGGCGCTAGTGTCCCGGGTACAGCACGTGGGCCAGCACCCCGATCACCGGGGCGGCGAGCGCGGGGAAGAGCTGCCACGCGGCGACGAGCCCGACGAACGACAGCCCGGGGACGGCGATCGCGCGGCGCAGGAGGCGCGCGGCTCTCGCGGGAAGCACCAGGGTCAGCGCCGACGCCCCGTCGAGCGGGGGGAGCGGCAGCAGGTTGAATACGAACAGGAGCACGTTGAGCGCGAGCATCACCGACAGCCCCTCTGCGAGGTAGTCGCCGAGCTGCAGCGTGTCGGGTGGCAGCGCGTTCAAGACCAGCCGCTGGATCGTGGCCGTCTGCGGCGGCTCGAACGCACCGAGTGCCAGCCCCGCCCGGATCAGCGCGAACGCGCCCGCGGCGATGGCCAGGTTGCCGAGCGGACCCCCGAGCGACATCAGCGCGGCGCGTCGCGGATGTCGCTCGGCCCACGCGGGATCGTATGGCGCGCTCGCCCAGCCCATGGTCCAGCCCTGCGTGAGCGACGTGAGGAGCGGGATGATCAACATGCCGATCGGCGAACGACGCACGTGCGGCCACGGCGAGAGCGACACCTGGCCATGGAGATAGGCGGTCGGGTCCCCCAGGCGCAAGGCCACCCACGCGTGCGCTGCCTCGTGCACGGTGGCGGAGAACAGGAAGGCGGGCAGCCAGAACACGAGCGCGTGGAAGACTTGTGCGGGCACGGTGTGGTCTCCATGGCTGCGGGAGCCCGCGGGACCTGCACGGGTCGCGCCATGCGAGCCCGCACTCACGACCGCCCGCAACCGCGTGCGAGTGCGTCTCGCGCGCGCGCATCGTGCAGGGCGCACCGTGCGTTCGGGCGCGCGCGCCGTGCAGCGTGCAACGCGGCCGCCGCGCACCGCCGGCCTCCCAGGGCTCCGTCGCGGGTGGCCGCCCCGCACCGCGCCGCGTATGCTGCGCGGATGCGCAAGCGCACGGGAGCGGTGGTGTGTCCGGATTGCGGCAGGCTCGTGGACGTCAGCGAGCCCAAGTGTCCGTATTGCGGTCGTCCGGCTCCCGGCCTGTTCGGCTACGGCCCCGCACTGCAGCGCCTGCTCGCCGGCTTCGACCTGTCGTTCGCCATTGTCGCCGGGTGCACGCTGCTCTACATCGTGGCGCTCGTGATCGACCCGCGAGCGATCTTCCGCATGGCAGGCCTGTTCGACATCCTCGCGCCCACGAATGGTGCGCTCGCCGTGCTCGGGATGACGGGGGCGTTCGCGCTCGCCGACGGTCGCTGGTGGACGCTCCTCACCGCGGTGTTCCTGCACGGGAGCCTGCTGCACCTGCTGTTCAACATGGCGATCGGGCGGCGCTACCTCGCCGACGTGGTGCACCTGTACGGTCCGGCGCGCGCCTGGGTCATCTTCATCGTCGCGGGCGTCGTCGGCTTCGCGCTCTCGGACTTTGCCGCGGGTGTGCCCACGATCGGCGCCTCGGGCTCGATCTTCGGCCTGCTCGGTGCCCTGATCGTGTACGGGCGTCGCACGCACCAGCAGGCGGTGGCGCAACAGTTGTGGATGTCGGCCGGGGTCATGTTCCTGTTCGGCTTCCTCATGCCGAGCGTGAACAATTGGGCGCACGCCGGCGGATTCGCAGGGGGCTTCGTGACCGCCGAAGCGGTGTCGTTCGCCGGCCGGCGCGAGAGCCGAACGCTGCTCGGCGTGGCGTGGGGTTCGTTGCTGCTGGTGGTGGCGGCGTTCGCGCTCCAATTCTGGCGTTTCGCGAGCGTCCTCCTGGGGCACGCGTGAGCGCTGCGAAGCGGCGCTGCCGCTGGGCCGGCACGAGCGATCCGTCGACCCTCGCCTACCACGACGAGGAGTGGGGCGTGCCGTCGCACGACGACCGCCACCTGTTCGAGATGCTGATCCTCGAGGGCGCCCAGGCCGGGCTGTCGTGGTCCACGATCCTCCACAAGCGCGCGAATTACCGGCGTGCCTATCACCGCTTCGATCCGCGCAAGGTGGCGCGCTACGGCGCCGCCGACCGGCGCCGGCTGCTGGCCGACGCCGGGATCGTGCGCAATCGCGCGAAGGTCGCGGCCTCGGTGGCGAACGCGCGTGCGTTCCTCGAGGTGCAACGGGAGTTCGGCAGCTTCGCGGCGTTCGCGTGGGGCTTCGTGGGCGGGACGCCGATCGTGAATGCCCGCCGCGGGCTCCGTGACATCCCGGCGCGCACCCCGGAGTCCGATGAGTTCTCCAGGGCGCTCAAGCGCCGCGGCTTCAAGTTCGTCGGCTCCACCATCCTGTACGCGTTCATGCAGGCGGTGGGCATGGTGAACGACCACCAGGTGGACTGCTTCCGCTTCGCGGCGACGAAGCGGATGGCGAAGGCGCGCGGCGCGAAGTGAGCGGGTCGTTGCTGCAGGCCGTGGCCGAGGTCGCGGCACTGGCGGGTGCCGAGGCGCTCGCTCACTTCGGCTCCGCGCTCGAGGTGGAGTTGAAGTCGGACGGCTCGCCGGTGACGCGGGCCGACCGCGATGCCGAGCGCGCCGCACGTGCCTGGATCGAAGCGCGCTTTCCCGCGGACGGCATACTCGGCGAGGAGTTCGGCGAGACGCGCCCGGGCGCCGCGCGCCGCTGGCTCCTCGACCCGGTGGACGGCACGCGCGCGTTCGTGCAGGGCGTCCCGCTGTGGGGGACGCTCGTGGCGGTGGCGGAAGGCGATCGGGTGCTGGCCGGTGCGGCCGAGTATCCCGCCGTGCGGGAGCGGATCGCCGCCGCGCGCGGGGAGGGCTGCTGGCGGAACGGCGCACGCTGCCGCGTTTCGGAGGTCACATCGCTCGCGGAAGCCACCGTGCTCGCGACCGATGCGGCGTTCCGGCGCACGCCGGAGCGCGGCCGGCTCTGGCACGCGCTCGCGGCGCGCGCGGGCACGGCCCGCACGTGGGGCGACTGCTACGGCTACTTCATGGTAGCCACCGGGCGCGCCGAGCTCATGACCGACGGGGTGTTGTCGCCCTGGGACGCCGCCGCACCTCACCTCCTCGTCGAGGAGGCCGGCGGCGTGTTCACCGACTGGCAGGGCCGCGCCACGTCGTTCGGCGACGGCGCCATCGCCAGCAACGCGGCCCTCGCGCGCGAGCTGCGCGCGGCGCTGGGCGTGGCGGGGTGAGGTTGCGCGCGGCCGATCCCGCGCGCGAGACTGCACGCGATCGTCCACGAGAACCCCAACAGGAGAGCCCCATGCTCCGCATTTCCAAGCCCGAAGCCGACGAGTATCTCCCGTACTACGGCAAGTACATCGCCCTCGTGGGCGACGATGCGCTGTCGGCGATGCGCACTCAGGCGGCGAGCACGCCGCGGTTCCTCCAGGGCGTGAGCGAATCGCAGGCGATGTTCCGATACGCGCCCGGCAAGTGGAGCGTGAAGGAAGTGCTCGGGCACGTGATGGATGGCGAGCGGGTGTTCGGGCACCGGGCCCTGCGCTTCGCCCGGGCGGACCGCACGCCGTTGCCGGCGTTCGACGAGAACGCGTGGGTGCCGGCGGGGGGCTTCGACCGCCGCACGCTGGCGGATCTGGCCGCCGAGTACCAGGCCGTGCGAAGCGCGACACTGGCACTGTTCGGGTCGTTCGACGAGGCGGCGCTCGTCCGGCGCGGCCCCGCGAACAACGCGGAGGTGAGCGTGCGCGCGCTCGCCCACATCATCGCCGGCCACGAACTGCACCACATCGGCCTGCTGCGGGAGCGCTACGGCCTCGCGTGAGCGCGGGCCGGGCACGGCGCGGGCGGTGAACGCCACGCGCCGGCGGCGCTCCGGCGCGGGCGTGCTGCCCGCGACGCGTGGCGCCTATCCGCGCGTCTACGAGGTCGTGGCGCGGATCCCGCGCGGCCGGGTCGCCACCTACGGCCAGGTCGCCGCGCTCGCCGGCATCGCGAACGCGCCGCGCGTCGCCGGGTACGCGCTGCACGCGCTTCCGCCGGGTTCCCCCGTGCCGTGGCACCGCGTCGTGGCCGCCGGCGGACGGCTGTCGCTGGGCAAGCTCGACCCCTCCGGCGCGCTCACCCAGCGCATGCGGCTCGAGCACGAGGGCGTGCGCTTCGACGGGCACGGTTGCGTCGACATGGAGCGGAACGGCTGGCGGCCGCGCGCTCGCAGGCGCTGACGAGAGGGAGGATCGATGCAGATCGAGGAAGCGCAGCGGGAGAATCGCCGGGCCTATCTGGGCGCTTCGGTGGGGCAGCTCGTCTCGGCCGCGATCTGGCTCGTCTCGGCCGCGATCGCCACGTGGGGTTCGCGGAACAGCGCCATGCTCGCGCTGATCGTGGGCGGCGTGTTCATCTTCCCGCTCACGCGGCTCGTGCTCGCGGTGCTGCGCGCGCCGACCGCGGTCAGCCGGGACAACCCGCTCGTCCCACTGGCCATGCAGGTGGCGTTCACGGTGCCGCTCGCGATTCCGCTCGTCCTCGCCGCCGTGCACGGACGGGCCGCGTGGTTCTACCCCGGGTTCATGATCGTCGTGGGCGCCCACTACCTGCCGTTCATGACGCTCTACGGCCTGAGGCAATTCGCGGTGCTGGCCGTGGTGCTGGTTGCGGGCGGCTGGCTGCTGCCCGTGCTCGCGCCGGGGGCGTTCGCGCTCGGCGGCTGGATCGGCGGCGGGGCGCTGCTCGCCGCCGGGGCGTGGCTGCTCGCGGTGCACAGCGCGGAGCAGCCGCGCGCCTGAGTCGACCTCGCCCCGCTATTCGCCGTAGAGCGTCATGCCCGGAGGCGGGGTCTCCGCGTGCGTGCGGCGCGGGAGCACCTTGCCCGGGACGAGCGGCACCGCGCTCGGCGCGTTCCAGCTCGTCTCGAAGATGCCGCGCGCGCGCCGGGCGAGCGGTGGATGATTCAGCGTGATCGCGACGTTCCGCGTCGAGAGGAAGTACGAGGGCTCCCAGTTGCTGGTGCCGAGCCAGAGCCAGGTGGAATCCGCCACCATGTACTTGCAGTGCTCGACGCGCGCGAACGGGATGTAGCCACGGCTCCAGTCGGCCACCTGCGAGATGCGCACCTCGACGTTCGGCGCGGCCGCCAGCGCACGTAGGTCGGGCTCGCCGCGGCCGCCGATCTCCCAGTCGGAAACGATGAGCTTCACCTTCACCCCACGCGCGGCCGCCGCGAGCAACGCCAGGTGCAGCGTCGAATCGGTCGAGCCGTGACCACCGACACCGTACGAGAGGGTCTGCGCCACGATCTCGTGCTGCGCGGCGTTGACGCGCCCGACCAGCACGTCGAGATCCCACGGGATCGACGGCGGCGTGAGCGCGCGCGGGCTGGCACTCACCCACAGCTGGCCGTGGACTCCGTCCTGCTCGAACGCAAGCGGCCACTTGACCGGGTGGTGATCGACCGGATTGGGCTTGAGGGTGCTGTCGGCCGCGGCCCAGTCGGTCTCGAACACGTCCGCGAACGCGAGCGCCACCGGAAGGAGGCGGACCCGCGCGCCGAGTTCATGGACGTGCGACAGCGAGCGCCAGTCCAGGTTCTGGCTCCCGAGCCAGGCCTCGCGACCGTCCACGATCATGAACTTCGAGTGCTGCACGCCGCCCGCGAGCCGGTGGTAGTCCACGATGCGCACGCTCACGCCCTTCACCCGCCCGAGCGAATCGGCGGGCTCGGGGTAGGTGCGATGCATGCCGGCATCGAGCAGCAGCCGCACCCGCACGCCGTGGGCCGCGGCGCGACGGAGTGCGGCGATCACGGGGTCGAGCGCCTCGCCCTTCTTCTGCGAAAGGTAGAACTCCTCGAGGTCCACCTCGTGCTCGGCTCCGCGGATCATCGACAGCCAGGTGTCGAGCGCGGTGGGCAGCGAGCCGTCGCCGAGCGCGGTCTCGATCGGGCGCGTCTCGCCGAACTGGATGGCCGGCGGCGCGGGGGCGGACGGGGCGGGTTTCGTGGCGCCGAGCGCCAGCATGGCGGCAAGGCAGACGAGCGAGAGCACGACGGGCGCGGGACGGCGCATCGGGGACCTCCGGGACGTGGGACGGTTTCGCGCGCATACTAGCGCAAGGTCGCGTTCGGGCTACACTGCGTGACCCATGCTCACGCCCGCCGACCACGTCCTGGTCCTGCTCGTCGTCGTGGGCCTGCCGCTGCGCGCGCTGTTCGGGATCCGGGCGCTGCGTGCGGCGCCCGCCACGGCCGTGCCGGAGCTGCGGAGCCGCCTGTGGTGGCGCGCGATTGCGACCCAATGGCTGCTCATTGTGCTCGTGCTGTGGCAGTGGACCGTGTCCTTCCGCAGCCTCCTCGGGCTCGGCTTGGTGCTGCGCCCGACCACCGGGCTCGCCGGCGTGCTCGTCGGGCTCACCACGATCGTGATCCTCGTCAGCCGCCAGCGGCGTGCGCTGGTGACCGACGAGTCGCTCCGTGCGCGCGTGCGGGAGCGCCTGGCGCCGGTCGAGCGGCTCATGCCGCATTCGGCGCGGGAGTACCCGCTGTTCGCCGCGCTTGCGTGCACCGCAGGGCTCTGCGAGGAGTTCCTGTTCCGCGGCTACCTGCTCTGGTACGCGGTGCATTTCATGCCTTTCTATTCTGCATGCCTCGCGCAGGCACTGTTGTTCGGTGCGTGCCACGCCTACCAGGGCCGGCGCGGTGTGCTCCTCACCACCCTGGCCGGCGCGTTCTTCACGGGTGTCGTGCTGGTCGCGGGCTCGCTCTGGCCGGCCATGCTGATCCACGCGCTCATGGACCTGCACGCCGGGGATCTCGCGCGGCGCGTGTTCCCGCCCGATCCGGAACCCGCCACCGTCGGTGGCGGTGCGGCCTGATGGAGGCCGCACCGCTCGAGAGGCGGCTCCTCGACGCTCCCGTTCCCCGCACGCTGCTGCGACTGGCGCTGCCCGTTCTCGCGTCCCAGGCGCTGCGGCTCGCCTACCAGTGGGTCGACGCGATGTGGGTGAAGGGCCTCGGTGTCCAGGCCACCGCCGCCGTGACCACGTCCGTGTTCGTGATGTGGAGCGTGTACTCGTTCAACGACGTGTTCGGTGGCGGGCTGTCGGCCTACGTGAGCCAGCTGATCGGCGCCGGCGAGCGTGCGCGAGCCGGCGTTGCGGTGCGAAAGGCGCTGGCGGCGTCGTTCTGCATGGGCCTCGGCTGTGCATTGCTCGGGCTCTTCGCCGCACGCCCGCTGTTCATGCTCATGGACCCTGCGGGGACCGTGGTCGCGTCCGGCGCCGCCTACCTGCGCATCGTCCTGCTCGGGGCGCCGCTCGTGCTGACCGCGATGACGTGCGAGATCGCGATGCGCGCCGCGGGCGATACGCGTACGCCGCTCCTCGTCGATCTCCTGTCCATCGCCCTCAACGCCATACTGGCGCCGTTCCTCATCTACGGCTGGGGCCCCGCGCCGCGGCTGGGCGTGGCGGGCGCAGCGTGGGCCACGGTCATCGCGCAGGGCGTCATGCTGCTCTGTTACGCCGTGCTGGCCTGGCGCCGGCACCCTTCGTTTCCGCTCGCGCGTCGCGCGCCCGGGCCGCCCGTCGGCATCGGCGGCCTGGCGCGCGTCGGAGTCCCGGCGGCGATCATCGGCGCGTTGTTCAGCGTGGTCTACGTCTCGTTCGTGCGCGCCGCTTCGCCGTTCGGCGAGGCGGCGGTGGCCATCATCGGCGTGGCCAATCGCATCGAGGCCATCCAGTTCATTCTGTCGCTGAGCATCGGATTCGCGGGCGCGACGCTGCTCGGACAGGCCCTCGGCGCGGGCAGGCGCGAACGCGCCCGGGAAGTCCTGCGCACCGCGCAACGCTGGGCGGTCGTGATCGCTTCGGTGATGACGCTGGTGCTCCTCACCCTGCCGGGCGCGCTGCTGGCGCTGTTCACGAGCGATCCGGCGCTGCTGGCGGTCGGCGTGCCCTACTTGAGGATCCTGGCGTTCACCGTGGTCGCCACCGGCATCGAGATCACGACCGCGGAGTGCGTCATCGGCTCGGGACACACGCGCGAGATCTCCGTTCTCTACACCGTCGTCTCGCTCGCCCGCATCCCGCTGGCGTTTTTGGTGCCGCGCTGGCACGGGGCGGGCGTGCTCGGCATCGCCTGGCTGATCACGATCAGTTGCATCCTCCGCGCGGGGGCGATCGTCGGCTGGGCGGCGCGCGGCACCTGGCTGCGCGGCCTGTCGCGCGAGCTGCGCGGCGGGGGAGTTTCGCCCGAGTCGGGCGCCTCGGGTTAGCTGGCCTTCCGCGGGCGTGCGGGGCGGGCGCGAAGCCGATACAATCCGCGCGCAGCATCCTCCACGAGGAGTCGCATGCACTCCAGGTACTGCATCGTCGGCGGGGGCCACGCGGCCGCCGCGGCCATCGAGGGAATCCGGGCGCACGATCCCGAGGGCGGTATCCTGCTGCTCACGCGCGAGAACCACCGACCCTACCGGCGGCCGATGCTGAGCAAGGACCTGCTCTACGGTACGGCCACGATCGAGCGCCTTCCGATCCACACGGACGCGTGGTACCTCGAGCAGAGCGTGGACATCCGGGTGCGGCACGAGGTCATCGAGCTGGATGCCGAGGGCCGCCACGTGTGGGACGAGCGCGCCGAGGACATCGAGTACGACGAATTGCTGCTCGCGACCGGCTGCCGCCCGCGCCGACTGCAGGCGCTCGGCGCGGAACTCCGGGGCGTGCACTACTTCCGCGATCTCGAGGACTACCTGGATCTCGAAGCGCGGCTTCCGCGACTGCAGCACCTGACGCTCGTCGGCAGCGGGTTCACCGCCGTCGAGATGGCGGCGGCGCTGCGCTCGCGTGGCAAGCAGATCACGCTGGTGATCGGCGAGGAGTATCCGCTCCACCGGCTGCTGCCGCGTGACCTCGGCGGTCCGCTGCTCGACTACCTCCGCGAGATGGGTGTGGAGACCGTGAGCGGCGACGCGCTGTCGAGTCTCAGCGAGAAGAACGGCCTGCTGCACGCAGAGACGTTCCTCGGCAACGAGATCGAGACGCAAATGATCATCGTGGATCTCGGCGGCGAGCCGCTGGTGGAGCTGGCCGAGGCCGCGGGCCTCGGCATCGACGACGGCATCGTGGTGGACGAGTACGGCCAGTCCTCGCACCCGCACGTGTGGGCGGCGGGCGACGTGGCCGAGTTCCCGTACCTCGCGCTGGGGCAGATCATGCGCGTCGAGGGCTCGGACCACGCCGAGGCGCACGGGCGCGCGGTGGGCGCCAACATGGCGGGCGCGAACCAGCCGTACGACCACCTGCCGCTCAAGTGGTTCCGGGTCGGCGACATGCAGTTCGAGGGCGTTGGCGAGCTGTGGGCGCGGCTCGACACCGAGATGGTGTGGATCGAACCCGGCCACGAGGGCGCCGTGTTCTACATCCGCGAGGACGTCGTTCGCGGCGTGCTGCTCATCAACGTCCCCGAGCGCATCGAGTGGGCGCGCGCGCTGGTCCGCGAGGCGCGCCCGAGCACGCCGGCCGAACGCGCATCGGCCCTCGGCGCGAGGGCGTAGGGCGGGGCGATTCCCGGGTGCGGCGCCGGAGCTGCAACCGGCCCCGGGGCCATCCACCCCGTCACTCCGGACCCGGCGAATCCTCCTCGCGCCGGGTGCTCCACGACAGCCACACGGTCGCGAGTCCTCCGATGGCGATGCAGGCGCCGGTGACGAGCCCGAAGAAGCGATCGCCGCTCGCGGGCCACCGCCGCCACACCATCAGCGCGCCTGCCAGCATGGCGAGCCCCGAGACCAGGGTGCCGGCCCAACGATGCGCTGGACGCCCGCGCACGGCGAGCCCGAGGTGCGCGAGCCCCTGCACGGCGAGCAGCAGCGCCACCAGCGAGCTGCTGGCGAGGATCGCGAGCCTGCGATTGAGGAGGAAGAATCCGCCCCCGAGCAGGTAGAGCAGGCCGATCACGCACATGCTCAGGAGATTCCGCCAGTCGCGCCCGTGGAACGCGTAGGCGATGTGGCAGAGCCCCGAGGCGACGAACACCAGCCCCAGCACGAGCCCGAACGACCTCGCGGCCATGATCGGCGCCATGACGCCGGCGAGGCCGAGTGCGAGCGCGAGGATGCCCATGAGCATCGAGGCGGGCTCGGTCGGTGGCACGCGGCGCGTGAATCGCTCGAGGTCCGCCTCCGGCTCCTGCGCCGACGTGCCGCGGGGCAGCCCTCGTTCGCGCTCGACACGCTCGGCCTGGCGCTTCAGCCGGTCGGCCCAGTCCTGGCACTGGTTGCTGAGGAAGTTGTAGTAGTAGCCGTCCTTCTGGCGGCGTAGCGCCTCGCGCATGATCTCCGCACGATACGTTCGCCCCACGAGCCAGTAGCCCTTCTTCGTCATGTCCTCCAAGGACAGGATGGGCTTGCCGAAGTCCGCTTCACTGAAGCGCGTGCCCTTCTCGCTGTAGCCGATGTCGTCCACCACGCGCTCGCCGCTGATGAAGAACAGTTGCTCGTGTCGCAGCTCCAGGTTGAGCCGGTCGCCGATCCGGTTGTTCACGAGTGGCGCCAGCCACGACATCTTGTCCAGCGTCCGCTTGCCGAAGCGGCAGATCGTGCCGGGCGGATCGCTTCCACCCGGCGGCACGGCGCCGCGGGGTGCCTCCGGTACGGCGGAGTCGGTCATTTCCTTCGTTCTCCGGGGAATCGGGTGATGTCGTCTCGCTCTACTGTCCTGCGTCCCGCCGGCCCTGTGGATCCAGCGCATCCCTCAAGCCGTCGCCCAGGAAGTTGAACGCAAGCAGCGTGAGCGACATCGCGAGCCCGGGGAAGATCACCAGCCACGGGAACAGCGCCAGCAGGCGCGCTCCATCGGAGACGAGCGTTCCCCACGAGGCGTCGGGCGGCTGGACGCCGAGCCCGAGAAAGCTCAGGAACGCCTCCTGGAGGATCACCGCCGGAACCGTGAGCGTGGTGTAGACGATGACCGGTCCGAGCGTGTTGGGAACGATGTGGCGGAACACGATTGCCGCGTCGCTCGCGCCCAGCGCGCGCGCCGCCTCGACGAATGTCTGGTGCTTCAGGGACAGGACCTGCCCGCGCACGATGCGCGCCATGGTCAGCCATTGCACCAGGCCCAGCGCCACGAACAGCATGAGCAGGCTCTTGGAGAAGAAGACCAACAATAATATGACGAGAAAGATGTAGGGCAACGCATAGAGGACGTCGACGACCCGCATCATCAGGTCGTCGGTGCGGCCGCCGACGTAGCCGGCGATCGCGCCCCACGAAACGCCGATCAGCAGCGAGACCAGGGTTCCGACGAGCCCGACCATGAGCGAGATGCGGCCGCCGTAGAGCACACGCGCGAACAGGTCGCGGCCCAGCTCGTCGGTGCCGAAGACGTGCGCGAGCGAGGGTGGCGTGACGCCGAGTCGCAGGTCCTGGAACGTCGGGTCGGCGAGCCACGGCAGCCACGGCGCGAGCGCGGCGAGCACGCTCATCACGAGCAGGAACCCGCCGGCGGCCACCGCCATGCGATTGCGGCGGAGCCGCCGCCACGCGTCGGTCCACAGGCTGCGCGGCGCCGCGACCGTTGGCGCGGCCGCCAGCACGCTCGCGGGGGGACGGAGTCCGATGCTCACGCCAGCTCCGCGCGCGGGTCGAGCCAGCTGTAGGCGACGTCCACGACCAGGTTCAACACCAGCAGGAACGACGCGTAGAAAATCACCACGCCCATCACCAGCGTGTAGTCGCGGTTGACCGCACCCACGACCAGGTAGCGGCCGAGGCCGGGCACCGCGAAGATCTGCTCGATGACGATCGAGCCCATGATGATGCGCGCCGCGGCCGGCCCGAGGTACGAGACCACGGGCAGGATGCCGAGCTTCAAGGCGTGCTTCATCACCACGACGTGCTCGGCGAGTCCCTTGGCGCGCGCGGTACGGATGTAGTCCTGGCGCAGCACCTCGAGCATGCCGGCGCGCGTGAGTCGCGCGATGTACGCCACGTAGCTCACCGACAGCGCGAGCACCGGCAGCACGCGCGATGCGGGGCTGGTCCACAGCGCCGCCGGCAGCCACGTGAAGCTGAGCGCGAACGTCAGCATCAGCACCGGACCGAGAACGAAGTTCGGCACCGACACCCCGGCCAGCGCGGCGGTCATCGCCACGAAGTCCACCGTCCGGTTCTGGCGCACCGCCGCCACCACGCCGATCGGGATGCCGAGCAGCAGCGAGAGCAGCAGCGCCCAGCCGCCCAGCTCCGCCGAGACCGTGAAGCCTTGCAGAATGATCTCGCTCACCTGCCGGTCCGGGTACTTGTACGACGGTCCGAAGTCGAAGCGTGCCATGTTGCCGAGGAACGTCACGTATTGCTGCAGGAGGGGGCGGTCGAGCCCGTAGCGGTGCAGCAACTCCTGCTTCGCCGCGGCCGGGATCTCCTTGTCGCTCATGAACGGCCCGCCCGGCGCGAGCCGCATGAGTGCGAACGTCAACGTCCCGATCACCAGCAACGTCGGGACCATGAGCAGGACGCGACGCAGGACGAACGCGATCACCGGCGGGGCGCCCGCTCGGCCAGCGGCTCGTGCTGCCGCCAGTCGTGATCGATCCACACGTGCGTGAGCGGGTGCACGTCGAGCGCGGTCGGGTAGATTCCGCGCACCCAGGGTTTCACGAGTTCGGTGGTGGAGAAGTGGTAGACCGGCAGGTAGACCGCCTGATCGAGCGCGAGCGACTCGGCCACCGCCAGCGTGGCGAATCGCTTCACCGGATCGAGCGTGCCGGCCGCCGTGCGCAGCAGCGCGTCGTAGCGGGGATTCGACCAGCCCGTGCGGTTGTTGCCGTCGCCGCTCACCAGCAGCTGCAGAAACGAGTTGGGATCCAGGTAGTCCCCGATCCAGGTGCGGCGCGCGACGTCGTAGTTGAGCGTGCTGGTGGCCTGCAGGTAGGAGCCCCACTCCTGGCTCGCGAGCTCGACGTGGATGCCGAGATCGCGCTTCCACATCGCCTGCACCGCCTCGCCGATGCGCCGGCCGTCCTCGCTGGTGTTGAACAGGATGGTGATGCGCGGGAACCCCTTGCCACCCGGGAAGCCCGCCTTCGCCAGGCAGTCGCGCGCGCGCGCGGGGTCGTAGACGACCTGCCTGGGGCCAACGTAGCCGGGGTATCCCTCGGGCGTGATGCGACCCCACGGGTCGCGGCTGCCCTTCAGGAGGTCGCGCGTGATCGCGACGCGGTCGATCGCCAGGTTGAGGGCGCGCCGCACCCACGGGCTGTCGAGCGGCGGCCGCGTCACGTTCACGCAGTAGAAGTAGGTGCTCTGGTAGCGCCCGGTGCGGTAGTCCGCATAGCCCTTCAGGTACGGCAGGTACTGCGACGGAATGTAGCCGCTCGGGTTCCAGTCGATGGCGCCCGACTTGTAGAGGTTCGTGCACGTGTTCATGTCGTCCACCGTGTAGGCGACGACCTTGTCGAGCCTGACGCCGGCGTGGTCCCAGTAGCTCGGGGAGCGCGCGAATTCGTAGCGATCGTTCTGCCGCCAGTAGGTCCAGCGGAAGGCGCCGTTGCCCACCAGGTGCTCGGGCAGCGTCCAGCGCTGGCCCCAGGCCTCGACGACGTGCCGTGGTACCGGCATGAACGTGTAGTAGTTGGTAAGGAACAGGAAGTAGGCGGTCGGCTGCGCCAGCGTCACCACGAACGTGCTGTCGTCGGGCGCCGCAAGTCCGAGCCCGGAGGCGTCCCGTGTCCGGCCCCGGTTGAAGTCCTCGGCGCCGCGGACCGCGTACATCAGGCTCGCATTGCGCGAGGCGGTGGCGGGATCGAGCACGCGTCGCCACGAGTAGAGGAAGTCGCGTGCGGTGAGCGGCGTGGCATCGGCCCAGACGAGCCCCGGGCGCAGGTGAAACGTGTACACCAGCCCGTCCGGACTCACTTCCCAGCGGTACGCCTGCCCGGGACGCGGCTCGAGCGTGCGCTCGTCGGCGACCGTGAGCCCCTCGAACACCATGCGAGCGAAGCGGCCGTCCGGCTGGCCGACCATGATGCCCGGGTCGCGCAGCTCCGGCTCGGTCCCGAGGTTGAAGCGCAGCTGCTGTCCCGCGGGGACGGCGAGCGAGCCGAAGTAGCGCCGGCCGTGCGCGTCCGTGGCATCGCCGGTGGCGGGAGCGCACGAGACCGCGAACGTGAGCAGTGAGAGGACGCCGATCGCGAGCTTCACGCCGGGCACGATACCAGAGGGCCGCTTTTCGCAAGCTGCGACCGGCGGGTGGGGAAACGCGCCCACCGCGTGCTCCGGCGTCGGAACACGCCCGCCGCGCGACCCGGCCTGCGCGCCGGAGCAGCGCGCGCCGGCGCACTCCACCCGACGCGCACAAGGAGTCGTTCAGCACGGAACGGGGCCCGCCGATACCGGCGTTGCAAGCGGGGCGCTCCCGATTCCAGGGCATCCGTCCTGACATCGAGGCCCCTCACGATGAGGCTCCCGTGTCGGATTCCACGCATCCTTCCATGGAAGAGATCCTCGACGCACTCGAGCGTCTGGCCGATCGGGTTTCCGCGGCTTCCACCGCGCGGCTCGACGGATTCGTGTCGCTGTCCCTCCGCCGTGCCTGCGAGGAACTGCGCCGCTTCGTCCCCGGCCTCGACGCGCCGCCGGACGCCGAAGCCGCGCGCTTCATGGCGCGTGCCGCGCACGCGGCGCTCGAGGACGGCAATGCGCGGGAAGCGCTCGCACGTGCGCTGCGCGGCCTGTCGCTGGCGCCGCATCACCCCGGCCTCCACTACCTGGCGGCCTCCGCGTGCTTCGAATTCGGCGCGGTGGAGGACGCGGTGCGGCTGCTGCGGCACACGCTGTGGATCCATCCCGGTCACCGGCCCGCGCGCCGCGACCTGTCGGCGCTGAACCTCTACCTGCGGGACCGCTGGGAGGGGCCCGGGGAGATGAACGCCGACGAGAGCTACGACGCCGTGCAGGCGTCTCCGAGCGATCCCGACCTGGCGTTCGACATCGTCGGCGACGATCTCGACACACCTGCGCCTCCCAACCGGGACGAGTACGACCCGCCTCTCACGGAAGAGGGCGAGGACCGAGCGGCGTGAAACTGCTGGTGCTGGCGAGCGGATTCGAGACCTCGGCGCTCGATCCCGCCGCCTGCTGGATGGTGGAGCTCACGGAGCGACTCGCGGCCCGCGGCCATCGCGTGACGGTGCTGTGCACCGGGCCGCTCGAGCGCGGCGAGGACGAGGAAGCCCCGTCCGGCGTGAGCGTGTGGCGCGGCACCGGCGACGCGCTCGTCGCCGCGCTCACCGGAGCGCTCGCACTCGAGCCCGACCTGGTGCACGTCGCGCTGACCGGCCCGCTCGCCCCGGAACTCTCGGCGGCGCTGAAAGGTGCGCCCGCGCTCGTGGACCTGCTGGATTGGTCGGTGCTGTGTCCGGCCGGCGACCTGCTCACGCGCCCGCGGGGCGAGCCGTGCGAGCAGCACTACCCGGTGGCGCCGTGCGGGAACTGCGTGGGCCTCTCCCGCACGCGGGACATGGACGCGCTGGCGCAGTTCGCTCGCGCCGGGCATCGCGTGGTCGCGCACGCGAGCTATGTGCGCGACCGTGCCACGCTGTCGCTCGGCCGCGGTGTGGCGCTGCTGCCCGTGGGGGTGGATGCGACGCGGTTCTCTCAATGGCCGGGTCCGCCGCTCGCGCCCGATGTCGCGGCGATCGCCAGCGAACGCGGGCGCCCTCGCGTGCTGCTGCTCGGACCCCCGACGCCGGCGCGAGGCGGCCACCGGCTGCTCGACCTGCTCATCGCGCTCAACGCGCGCGTGCCGGGTGTCGAGCTGGTCGTGGCGGGCAGCGCCCCCGGCGAGCCCGATGGCCTGCACGTCCTGCTCGCCGAGGCGAAGGAGCTGGGGCTGGCGGCGCAGCTCCGATTGCTGCCGCGCGTGGGTCGCGGCGACCTGCCTGCCCTGCTCGCAGCCTGCGACGTGGCCGTGGCACCCGGGCTGGCACCCGAGCCGCTCGGACTCGCGATCGTGCAGGCCCTCGCCGCCGGACTGCCGGTCGTGGCGCATCCCTCGGGCGCGGTGCGGGGCCTGCTCGAGGACGGCCGGGCCGGCGTGCTGGTGAGCGCGCACCCGATGGGCCCGTTCGCGGACGCCGTGGCGCAGGTGCTCACCGACCGCAGCGTGCGCGCGGCACTCGCCGAGACCGCACGGCTTGCGGCGATCGAGCGGCACGAGATCGAGCGCGTGGTGTTCGACACCGAGTCGCTGTACGAGCGGGTGCGCGCGCCGCGCGGCGGTCGCGCGGGCGCACCGTTGCGTGGGAGGCGAGCCGCGGCCTGACCGGGCGGATCTGCGCCGGCGGCTTTGCCGGCGCCGCGCGAGCCGGTACTCTGTCGCGCTCATGTCCACCCCGGGGAAGAGCGCGCGCATCGCAGACGACCGCAACGAGCTTCGCGAACGCCTGCGCGAGGCCACGGAGCTGCTGGAGCAGGTCGCCGCCGACCGGGGCCTGCTCGCCGACCTGGCCGGCGAGGAGCGCCGTCGCCTGCTGCAGGCGGCGGGCTCGGTGTTTCACCCCGAGCCGGCAGAACGGCGGCGGCTGGTCAAGACCATCGGGCGGCTGCGGCGCGGCGACAAGGCCCGGCGCGATGACGAACGACTCGCGCAGACCGGGATCCGGACGCTCCGACGCCAGCCGGTGTTCACGACGCCGCGCGCATTCGCGCCCACGACGTTCGAGCCGCACGACGTGCCGCCCGCAGAGTCCGATGAGTCGGCCGCCCGCGCGGCCGAGGCCCCCGAGCCGGGGATCGAGTCCCGGGCCTGCTACGTCTGCAAGACCCGCTACACGACCGTTCATCACTTCTACGACCGCCTGTGCCCGGCGTGTGGCGATTTGAGCTTCTTCAAGCGCACCGAGCTGGCCGACCTGAGCGGGCGGGTCGCGCTGCTCACGGGCGGCCGGGTGAAGATCGGCTACCAGGCGGGCTTGAAGCTGCTGCGCGCCGGCGCGCACCTCATCGTCACCACGCGCTTCCCGCGCGATTCGGCGAAGCGCTACGCCCAGGAGCCCGACTTCGCGCACTGGGGACACCGGCTCGAGATCTTCGGGCTCGACCTGCGCCACACGCCGAGCGTGGAGGCGTTCTGCAACGTGCTGTCCGGGAAGTACTCGCGGCTCGATTACATCGTGAACAACGCCTGCCAGACGGTGCGCCGCCCGCCCGACTTCTACACGCACATGATGGAAGGCGAGGCCGCGTCGCTCCACTCGATGCCGGCCCACGAGCGAAGCCTGCTCGGCGCGTACGAGGGCCTGCGCGGCTATCACCTGCTTCCGGAGTCGGGGGCCGGAGCCCCGGCGCCCGGGCGGCTCGTGCCGCAGGTGACGGAGCTGGCCGGGCTCACGCACGCGGCGCAGTTGTCGCAGGTGCCGCTGCTGCCCGAGGAGTTTCAGGCGCAGAAGGACCTGTTCCCGGTCGGGAGGCTGGACCAGGATCTCCAGCAGGTCGACCTGCGCGGGCGGAACTCGTGGCGGCTGCTGCTCGCCGAGGTGCCCACGGTGGAACTGCTCGAGGTGCAGCTCGTCAACGCCATCGCGCCGTTCGTCCTCAACGCGCGCCTGAAGCCGCTCCTGCTGCGCACGCCGGGGCGCGACAAGCACATCGTGAACGTGTCCGCGATGGAAGGGCAATTCTACAAGAGCTTCAAGACCACGCGGCACCCGCACACGAACATGGCGAAGGCGGCGCTCAACATGATGACGCGCACCGCGGCCACGGACTACCACCAGGACGGCATCCACATGAACAGCGTGGATACGGGCTGGGTGACCGACGAGGACCCTGCCGAGCTCGCGGCGCGGAAGGTCGCGGACCACCGCTTCCACCCGCCGCTCGACATCGTGGACGGGGCCGCGCGCATCGTGGACCCGATCATCACCGGCGTGAACACAGGACGCCACCTGTGGGGCCAGTTCCTGAAGGATTTCCGGCCGACGGACTGGTAGCGCGGCGCGCGTTGGCGCTGCACGTGCGCGCGCGGTATTCCTCCGGGATGTTCCGGCAATTCATTCCCAGCGCTCATGACATTCGCGCTCTCCTCAGGCTCGCAGTGCCGATCGCCTCGGTGCAGGTGGGGCTGATGCTCATGGGCGTCGCGGACCTGATGTTCGTGGGCCACGTCTCGTCGCGCGAGCTGGCCGCGGCGGCGCTCGGCAACCTGTACGTTTACGGGCTCGCGGGCTTCGGCATGGGCGTGGTCTGGGCCGTGGACCCGATCGTGTCGCAGGCCATGGGTGCGCGCGACCACGAGGCGGCCGCGCTCGGCATCCAGCGCGGGCTGCTGCTGGGCGCGTTGCTCGGCGTCGTCATGAGCCTGCTGTGCATCCCGGCCGGCGCGGTGTACGTCCTGCTCCGGCAGCCGCCCGAAGTGATCCCGCGCGCCGCGGCGTTCGTGCACACGTCGGCGGTCAGCCTCGGCGCGATGCTGCTGTTCATCACGCTTCGGCAGAGCCTCCAGGCCATGAAGCACACGCACACCATCGTCGGCACGATCGTCGCGGGCAATGTCCTGAACCTGGCGCTCAACTGGATCTTCGTGTTCGGCAATCTCGGCGCGCCCGCCATGGGCGCCGTGGGCTCGGCGCTCTCGAGCGCCATCTCGCGCTACGTCATGCTGTCGCTGCTGGTGCTGCTGTCGCGGCACCGGCTCGGCCCGATGCTCCGGCCGTGGCGGCGGGAAGCCCTCGCGCGCGCCGCGCTCGTGCGCATGCTGCGCATCGGCATCCCGATCGGGCTCCAGAACTCGGTCGAGTTCACCACCTTCGCCGCCATCTCGGTGTTCGCGGGCTGGTTCGGAGCCGATGCGATCGGCGGCCACCAGGTGGCGATCAACCTCGCGTCGCTCATGTTCATGGTGCCGCTGGGCGTGGGAAGCGCCGCCTCGGTGCTCGTCGGGCACGCCATCGGCGCGGGCAATCTCCCGCATGCGCGCAGGGTGGCCGCGAGCGCGCTTCTCGCCGGCGCGGGCTTCATGGCGCTGTCGGCGTGCGTGCTGCTGGCGTTCCCCGGTGCGTTCGCGGCCGCCTACACCTCGGTGCCCGGCGTGGTCTCCGTCGCCTCGGCGCTCATCCCCATCGCCGGTGTGTTCCAGGTGTTCGACGGGCTGCAGGTGGTGGCCGCCGGCGTCCTGCGCGGAGCGGGCGACACGCGCGCCTCGCTCGTCTCCAACGTGCTCGGCTTCTGGCTCGTCGGCATGCCCGTGAGCCTGGTGCTCGGGTTCAAGGCCGGGCTGGGCGTGGTCGGCCTGTGGTGGGGATTCGTGGCCGGTCTCGCCGCCGTCGCGGCGTTCCTCGTGGGCCGCGTCCGCGTGCTGCTGTCTCGGCCGGTGCCCCGCGTGCAGGTGGAATCCGAGCCCGCACCGGGGACCTGAGGCATCCGCGGCCGGGCTGCACGCCGGTCGCCGGCTGTGGGAGACTGGTGCCACGGATCGGAGGTCCTTCCCGTGCGCTGGTCGTTCCGGCTTCTCACGCTCGCCGGTATCCGCATCGAGGTCCACGTCACCTTCCTGCTGATGGTGGCGGGCCTCGCGATCTTCCAGAGCGGAACCACGCCGCCGCTCCTCACCGTGGGTGAGCTGCTGCTGCTGTTCCTGTGCGTCGTGTTGCACGAGCTGGGGCACGCGCTCGCGGCGCGGCGGTACGGGATCCAGACGCGCGAGATCATCCTGCTCCCGATCGGCGGCGTGGCCCGCCTGGAGCGGATGCCCGAGAAGCCCGCCCAGGAAGTGGTCGTGGCGCTCGCCGGTCCGGGCGTGAACGTCATCCTCGCCACCGCGCTCGCGGCGACGCTGGTCGGCATGGGCGTCACGCCGGAACAGGCCATCCAGCGCGCCGACAACGGCCTGCTCGAGTTCCTGCTGTTCGCGAACATCGCCATGCTGCTCTTCAACCTGGTGCCGGCGTTCCCGATGGACGGCGGGCGCGTGCTGCGCGCGCTGCTGGCGATGACGATGCCGTACGCGCGCGCGACGCGCATCGCGGCGCAGGTGGGGCAGGGCTTCGCGCTCCTGTTCGCGGTGTTCGGCGTGTTCGTCCTCCGCAGCCCGGTCATGGTGTTCATCGCGCTGTTCGTGTTCATGGCGGCCGGCGAGGAGCGGGCGCTGGTGCAGACGCGCGCCTCGCTCGCCGGCATGCCGGTCTCGGCCGCGATGGTGACGGCGTTCATGTCCATCGAGACGCGGCACGAGCTGCAGCATGCCGCGGACCTCATGCTCGCCGGCGACCAGCAGGACTTCCCGGTGCTCGAGGGCGGCCGCTACCTCGGCATGCTGACGCGTGCCGAACTCATCCGCGGCCTGCGCGAGGAGGGCCCGACAGCGCCGGTCGGGCGCATCGTCCACGTGGACGTGGAACCGGTCGACGCGTCGACCCCGCTCGAGAAGGCGCTCCAGGTGATGCGCGCGGGCCGGCTCGCGGCCGTGCCCGTGGTCATGCGCGGCCAGCTCGTGGGACTGCTCACGCTCGAGAACGTGAGCGAGCTTCTCATGGTGCAGGAGGCCCGCCAGCGTCACGCGGGAGTGGCCTGAAGCGTCGGTTCGCGTGGCCGGCCCTGCACGCACGCTGGCTCCTCCCGATCGTGGCGCTCGTTGGGGCATTCGTCATGTGGCGCGGCACCCGCACCGTGCACTGGCACGAGATCGCGCCCGGGCTCGAGTTCACGACGCTGCGCGGCGAGCCGTACTGTCGGAGCGGGTCCGCGGGCATCGCCGCACTCCGGATGGACCCCGAGCGCGTACGGCTGCGCGTGCACCACTACCGGCAGGCGGGTGGCCGGCGGCCGTTCGACATCATCGAGTGGCAGCACCTGCTGCACGCGGTGGCCGTGTTCAACGCCGGCCAGTTCTACCCGGACTATCGCTACATGGGCCTGCTCGCGAGCGAGGGACGCTGGCTGTCGCGCGACGCCCACCCCGGCTACCTCGCGGCGCTGGTCGCCGACCGTCGCGGCCTGGGCGGGGGGGCGCGCGTGCTGGACCTGGCGACACAGCCGAAGGACCCCGACTCGCTCGGTTGGAACGAGGTGGCGCAGTCGTTCATGCTGTTCGACAGCAACGGCACCCTGCGCGTGCGGCGGAGCGATCGGATCGCGAACCGCACCGTGGTCGCGGAGGACCACCACCATCGCCTGGTCGTGATGGTGAGCGAGGGGGCGTACACGCTCGCCGATTTCGCGTGGGTGCTGCAGCACTCCCCGCTCCAGCTCTCGCACGCCATGAGCATGGACGGCGGGCGGGAATCCGAGCTGGTGGTGGCCCGTGGCGCGTTCCGCTACGCCTCGTTCGGGCCATGGCTCGCCGGCGACGACCACCCGGCCGGGGTGGCCGCGCGCACGCCTCTCCCGGCAGTGATCAGCGTGGAGCTCCCGTGAGGCCTGCGGGGCAGCCTGCGATGAGCGGCTCCGAATTCCGCGGTCGTCCGAAGCCAATCTCGGTCAGGGACGTCGACTGATACTGCGTCGAGCAATGGGAGAAACTTCTCCGGTCGCATGCACGCCGCACAGTGGAGGTGAAACCAGTAAAGCGCTTCACCCTCGGCGAACGGGTTCGGAAGGCTCTCGCCGAAT
>CAYSWZ010000153.1:0-14136 GCA_964434945.1 uncultured bacterium
GAATCGGGCCGCGCGTCGCTTCACGAGTTCCGCCCCCGATACCCCGGACAGCTCGTCCAGGTTCGCAATCATCGCCGCCTTGAGCGTCGCCGCCGCCGCGGCCGGGTCGCGGTGCGCGCCTCCGACCGGCTCCGGCAGCACCGCGTCCACGATGCCGAGCTGCTCCAGGTCCGGCGCGGCGAGCCGCAGCGCTTCAGCCGCCTTGGCCCCCTGTTTGCCATCGCGCCAGAGAATCGAGGCGCAGCCCTCCGGCGAGATCACCGAGTAGACGGAGTGCTCGAACATGATCACACGGTCGGCCACCGCGATCGCCAGCGCCCCGCCCGAGCCGCCCTCGCCGATCACCGCGGTCAGGATGGGCACCTCGAATGTCGCCATCTCGCGCAGGTTCACGGCGATCGCCTCCGCCTGGCCGCGCTCCTCGGCCCCGAGCCCCGGGTAGGCTCCCGGTGTGTCCACCAGCGTGACGATCGGGACGTGGAAGCGGTTCGCGAGCTGCATGAGGCGCAGCGCCTTCCGGTAGCCCTCGGGGTTCGGCATGCCGAACCGGCGCAGCAGGTTCTCCTTCGTGTCGCGCCCCTTCTGCTGGCCGATCACCATGACCGCGCGCCGTTCGAGCCACGCCAGCCCCCCGACGATCGCCGGGTCGTCGGCGAAGTGCCGGTCGCCGTGCAGCTCGTCGAACCCGGTGAAGCACGCCGCGATGTAGTCGAGCGTGTAGGGCCGCTTCGGGTGCCGCGCGATCTGCACGCGCTGGTAGCGCGTGAGCTGCGCGTAGATCTCGCGGCGCATGCCCTCCGCCTTCCGCTCCAGCTCGGCGATCTCGCGCTCGGCGCCGACGCCGTGCTCCTCGGCGTGCTCGCGCAGCTCCTGAATCTTCTGCTCCAGCTCCAGCACCGGCTTCTCGAACTCCAGCCACACGGTCACGAGGCCCCCTTCCCCCAGCGCACCCGGCAGCTCGGCACGCGGGACTTGAGACCCGCGATGAGCCCATCGTGCGCCCGCACCCGGAACCGGCGTGAGCGCATGGCCATGCGGGAGTGATCCGGCTTCACGATGTGCAGCACGACCTCGGAATCGCCCGGGTAGGCCGACAGCACCTCGTCCATCCCGGCGATGCGCTCCTCGGTCAGGTCCTCGGCGCGCACCTCGATGTGGAGCACCGAGCGGAACTGCTGACGGCCATCCTCCCACGGCCGCACCTCGGTGAGGAGCAGTTTCACGCCGCGGTCGTCCCTCACCTCCACGCGCCCGCTCGCCACGACGATCACGTCCGTCGCGAGCCGCGCCCGCGCCTGTTCGTACGCCTCCGGGAACACGGTGCACTCGACCCGCCCGGTCAGGTCCTCGAGCACGACCATGGCCATCAGCTTCCCCGCCCGGGTGGTGATCTGCTTGATCTCGCCCACCAGTCCGACGACGCGGACCTCGGCCCCGTCGCCCTGCTCCAGCGCCTGCGCGATCCCGTGCGTGGCGACGCGCTCGATGTCCGCGCGCAGGTGCTCGAGCGGATGCTCGGAGAAGTAGAATCCGAGCACCTCCTTCTCGCGCGCCCCGCGATCGCGGTTGCTCCACTCCGGCACCTCGGGCAGCGGCGGCGCCACCGCCACCCCCAGTCCGCCTTCGTCGTCGCCGAACAGGGACGACTGGCCGCTCGCCCGGTCGCGGTTCGCGGCCGAGGCATGCTCGAGTGCGAGCGCCGCCCCGGCGAAGAGCCGTGCGCGCGTGCCGCCGAGCGCGTCGCACGCCCCGGCGGCGACCAGGCTCTCGAGCACGCGCCGGTTGAGCGAGCCTGCCGGCACGCGGCCGGCGAGGTCGAACAGGCTCTGGAACGCGCTGCCTGCGTCGCGCGCCCGGGTGATCAGCTCGACCGCCCCCTGCCCGACGTTGCGCACCGCGCCCATCCCGATCCGGATCCTTCCGTCCTCGATCGTGCACTTCCACCCGGATCGGTTCACGTCCGGCGGCAGCAGCTCGAGCCGCATCCGCCGGCACTCCTCCACCAGCGTCAGGATGCGGCTGCTGTCGGACATCTCGCTCGTCATCGTCGCGGCCATGAACTCGGCCGGGTAGTTGGCCTTGAGCCAGGCGCACTGGTAGGCGACGAGCGCGTACGCGGCGCTGTGCGACTTGTTGAAGCCGTAGCCGGCAAACTTCTCCATGGTCGTGAAGATCTTCTCCGCGACCCTGGCCGTGATCCGCGAGGTCTTGTGGCAGCCCTCGATGAACTGCGCGCGCTTCTTCGCCATCTCCTCGACGTTCTTCTTGCCCATGGCCCGCCGCAGCTCATCGGCCTGCGACATGCTGAAGCCGGCCAGGTCGTGCGCCGCGGCCATGACCTGCTCCTGGTACACGAACACGCCGTACGTGCCGTCGAGGATCGGCTCGAGCCGCGGATGGTCGTACTTCGCCTTCTGCCGGCCGTGCTTGCAGTCGATGAAGTAGGGGATGTTCTCCATCGGGCCCGGGCGGTAGAGCGCGTTCATCGCGGTCAGGTCCTCGAGCACCGTCGGCTTCAGGCGCTTCAGGTAGTCGCGCATCCCGGCGGATTCGAACTGGAAGATGGCCACCGTCTCGGCGTCCTGGAAGAGCTGGAACGCCCGGGCGTCGTCCTCGGGCAGCGTCTGGAGATCCAGCGTGATGCCGTGGTGCCGGGCGACGAGGTCCACGCACTCCTGCAGCACCGACAACGTCCGGAGGCCGAGGAAGTCCATCTTCAGGAGCCCCGCCTTCTCCACCGACTTCATGTCCCACTGGGTGGTGACGAGGTCGCCCTTCTGGCGGCAGAGCGGCACGTAGTCGGTGAGCGGGCCGGGCGTGATGAGCACGCCGGCCGCATGCACCGAACTGTGCCGCGCCAGGCCCTCGAGCACGCGCGCGCTGCGCAGGAGCTTCGCGTACACCGGGCCCTTCTCCGGCAGCGCCCGCAGGTCGGGCGTCAGCTCCAGCGCCTTGTCGAGCGTCACCCCGAGTCCGTCCGGCACCAGCTTCGCGATCCGGTCCACCTCGGCGACCGGCAGGCCGAGCACGCGCCCGACGTCGCGCAGGACGCCCTTCGCCCCCATCGTGCCGAACGTGATGATCTGGGTGACGTTGTGCTCGCCGTATTTCGATTTCACGTAATCGATCACCTCGACTCGGCGGAGGTCGTCGAAGTCGATGTCGATGTCCGGCATGCTGACGCGCTCGGGATTCAGGAAGCGCTCGAAGATGAGCTGGTGCTTGATCGGATCCACCTCGGTGATCCGGAGCGCGTAGGCCACGAGCGAGCCGGCCACCGAGCCGCGCCCGGGGCCGACGCCGATGCCGCGCGTCTTCGCGAAGTCGATGAAGTCGCGCACGATCAGGAAATAGGAGGCGAATCCCATCTTGCAGATCACGTCGAGCTCGTACTGGAAACGCTCGCGGATCGCCTCCGTCACGCCGGCGCCCGCGAAGCGCGAGCCGAGCTGCTCCCAGGCCAGCCGGCGGAAGTAGCTTTCGGCGTCGGTCTCGCCCTCCGGGAGCGGGAACTCGGGCAGCAGGGGCTTGCCGAAGTCGAGCTGGAGGTTGCAGCGCTCGGCGACCGCCAGCGTGTTGAGCACGGCCTCCGGGTGGTCCCCGAACACCTGCTTCATCTCGTCCGGCGTGCGGAAGTGGAGCCCGGACACCGCCTTCATCCGCTTGTCGTCCGCGACGTTCTTCCCGGTCTGGATGCAGATGAGCACGTCCTGCGCCTCGACGTGGTCGTGCTCCAGGTAATGGCAGTCGTTCGTCGCGACGAGCGGGATGCCGGTGCGCGCCGAGAGCTGCGCGGCCTTGACACGGATCTTCTCCTCCAGGTCGAGGCCGTGGTTCTGGATCTCCAGGAAATAGTTCTCCGCGCCGAACATGTCGCGGTACATGCCCGCGGTGCGCAGCGCATTGTCGTCGCGGTCGGCGAGCAGGTCGCTCGCGACCTCGCCCTTCGGGCACGCGGACAACGCCAGCAGCCCCTCGGCGTGCGCCGCGAGCACGTCGTGGTCCACGCGCGGCTTGTAGTAGAACCCCTCCAGGTAGGCCAGGCTCGACAGCCGCATCAGGTTCCGAAAGCCGCGCTCGTCGCGTGCGAGCAGCACCAGGTGGTGCGCGGTGTCCTGCGGGTTCCGGTCGCCGAGCCGCCCGCGCGTGACGTAGGCCTCCATGCCCACGATCGGCTTGACGCCCGCCCTTCGCGCCTCGTGGTAGAACTCGACCGCGCCGAACATCGCCCCGTGGTCGGTGAGTGCGAGCGCCGGCATGTGCAGGTCTGCCGCCCGCCGGACCATGGCGTGGATCGGACTGGCGCCGTCGAGGAGCGAGTAGTCGCTGTGGTTGTGGAGGTGGACGAAGTCCGAATGCTTCATGCGGTGCGCATCCTGCGCGGAGGGTGGGCGATGGTGGGCCCGCGCGGCTGTCAGGGCGAAGTTATCACAAAAGCTCCGTGCTTCACCGTGCGGTTCCCGGCCAGGTCCATCACCTCGACGCGGTACGGATGCTTCCCCGGCCGCGGGGACTCGTGCGGTCGCCAGCGCAACACCTTCGCCTCCGGATCCCACTCGGTCGGCACGTGCGTGCCGTCCACTGTGAAGAAAGAATGGCGCCCGTCGATGCCGCTGGTGGCGTCGGCCGCGTGCGCGGTGAGCTCCCACAACGGATAGGCCGTGGCGCGCACGTGCGCCGGCGCCGGGCGGAGCGTGACCTCGGGCGGCGCGTCGTCACGCACGATCGCGAACTCACCCAGCCGTCCGGCCTCGACACGGAACGTGCGGGAGGCGCTGTCCCAGGCCGCTTCGGTCCAGTCCCACTCGCCGCCGTCCGCGTCGCGGCGGCAGATGCTCGTGTGCGCGTGGTCCACGCCCGCCGGCAGCACGAGCGTCACCGGCACGGGCTTGCGGAGCGGCATGTCCGCCGGCTCGATCGAGCAGGCGGCGCGCACGCCGTGCGCACCCGGTGCGAGCCCGGTGATGAGCGCCGTCCGCACCATGGCGACGCCGGGCTCGTACGCGTGTGCCGCGTCGATGTCGAACCACGCCCAGTCCTCGATGCGCGCGACCATCGGGCTCGAGGTGGGCCAGAGCGCGTACGTGCCCCGGTGCCACCAGGCGCGGTGGTCGGCGCCGGTGCCCTTGAGCCAGAAGCCCTCCGGGTCCGGCGTGCCGTTGAGGTCGAGCACGGCCGTCCAGCCCCCACCGTCCCAGGTCGCCGGCGTTCCGATGCCCGCTTCGGGCCGCGTCCCTCCGCGTTCGAAGCGGACGTTGCGAAGTCCGCCCGGCGCGCCGGTGACGCGGACGCGCACGTGCTGGTCCGGGAGGCAGGCGAACGACCAGCGCGGCTGCGGCGGCGGGGCCGGGCGCGCGGTCGCGGACTTGCCCTTCGTGGCATGTGCCGCGTGCGTCGAGTGCGTCGCGTGTGTCGCGTGCGGCAGCGGCGAGACGCGGGTCGTGTCGGGACCCGTTTCGCCCGGGCGCGGGCCACGCAGCCAGACCCGGCGCGTGGTCTCGTTGCCCGCGGCGTCACGTGCGTAAAGTTCGAGCGGGCGCGGAGCGGCGCCGTCCTCGACGCGCACCAGCTCCACCGCCTGGTCCTCCGGGCGGCTGCTCGAAAGGAAACGCGGCCGGAATCCCGCAGGTGCGTCGAGGATCACGCCCTCGCTGCCCGTGACGCGACCGGTGTCGATCAGCCAGCCGAGCTGCGACATGTCGCCCGCCCACGAGATGCTGTCCATGCGGCATTCGACCCACGCGCCGTTCCAGCGTGCGCCGGCGACGCGCACGGGGAGCCCGCGCGCGCTGTTCGTCGCATCGCTCGCGCGGAGCGTCAGGCGCACGCGGCCCTCCACGAGCAGCGTCTCCGGCCTGGCGCGGAGCACCAGCGCGTGCGGGGCCGCACAGCGTTCGACCCACGACTGCTCGTCGAGCGGCTCCAGCACCAGCCGCTCGAGCTGCGGCGGAACCGTGTCGGCCACCGCCAGCCCGGCCAGCAGGGGATTCAAGGCGAAGTCCCCGTGCCGGATCTCGACGTGCAGGTGCGGCGGCCCGGCGCCGCTCTCGCCACTCCATGCGATGCGCTCGCCCGCGGCGACACGGAACCGCCCCGGCGCCGGCCACAGGTCCACCTCGTAGTCGCCCGTCGCGCGCTGGGCCGAGTCCACGTAGGCGGCGAGCGCCGGCATGAACGCGTCCAGGTGCCCGAACACCAGCAGGCGCTCGCCCGCCCGCAGGTAGAGACAGCGCCCGTAGCCGACTCCCGACATGCGCACGCGCTCGACCGTGCCCGCGGCCGGCGCCAGCACCTCGACGCCGGTGTGATGATGGGTCGAGAGGTCGAGCCCGGCGTGGAAGTGGCCGGAACGGGGTTCGCCGAAGCCGCCGCGCAGCTCGCGCGCGCTGCCCGGAAGCGGCCAGCGCAACGGCGCGCCGAAGGAGTCGGGCGTTGCGGCTCCGGCGCGGGATGCGAGTGTGCACACGAACATGAGCGCCAGCGCGGTCGTTCGCGCGCAGCACGCAACGGAGGCGTGACGCGCCCGTTGCAACGCGCATGTGGAATGGCAGTGCGCCCGTTCGGGGGTTCTCACCACATCCGGCTTAGTCGCTGTCAATGCGTGAGTCATGCGCCTTGCACCCTCCCCGAGCCGGGTTGGCACCGGGGTTGCTGAGTCCAAGCCCCGGTCATTCGGTTCCCGGGCTCCTGGCTTGGAGGCCCGCTCCCTCGGTTCCGTCGTTCACCTGGAGGCCACCGTGATGTCGCGTCGTCATCTCTTCGCGGCGCTGTTGCTCGGCGCCATGGCTACCACGCTCGTCAGTTGTAACTCGGGAAGCACCAGTTCGGCGACGAGCCCCATCGACCTGTCTCCCCCGCAGGCGCCCACCAACCTGCATGGCGTCAAGGATGCCTCGATCAGCCGCGACTGGCTGGTGTGGACTCCGAGCGCATCGGCCAGCGTTGCCGGCTACGAGGTGTACTCCGCTCCTTCTTCATCGGCCAGCGGCACGCTCCTCAGCACGGTGGACGCCTCGACGACCAACTACCTGCTCCCGGTCACCGGCACGAGCGAGACGGATTACTACCGTGTCCGCGCCATCGGCACCAACAACGTGCCGAGCGCGTTCACCACGACGCTGTCGCTCGACCGCACGGCCTGGGAGGGCGCCCAGCCGACCAAGAGCCCGGCCAACGGTGGCAAGGGCGACTTCTAGACGAAACGCTCCAGTCCGCGGGGCCGTTCATCGGACGAACACGACACGCGACTCCGCGTGGCGAGCCCCGCTGACGAGCCGCAGGAAGTAAAGGCCGGCCGGGAGGAGACGACTCGCTCCGTCCCGGCCGTCCCAATTGTAGGAGCCGCCGGGCTCCGTCCCGAGCGCGATGCGCCGCAACTCCCGGCCGTTGAGGTCGTAGACCAGCAGCCACTGCGGCCCCGTCGCCCCCGGATCTCCCTGCCAGTCCACGGTGACCGCCGCCACAGCCGGCATGGGACGCGGCGCGAGTGCCACCCCCGTGCGCCCGGCGAGCGCGCCGCCCACCGGCGTGATCGCCTCCGGGACGTTCGACATCGCGGACAGCGTCTGCGTGCGATCCACCGCGCGGACCGCGAACCGCCAGCGGCGGCCGGGCGTGAGCCCGTTCACGCTCAGCGTCTCGCCGCCGCCGGCGTCGGTGAACGCGGGCCGGCGGATCTGCACTGGTGCGGCATCGAAACCGGCGGAATCGAGCGGTGCCGGCGAGGCCGCGATGCGATACCCGAGCGGGCGGCCGACGTTGCCGTCATCGCCGGTCGCCGTCCAGGCGAGGACGACCGTGCTCTCCGCGACCGACAGCACGCGCAGGTCGGAGATCGCGGCGGGCGGGAGTCCCGGCAGCGACGCCGAGTCGCTGTTCGAGACTGCGCTCGCGTTACCGACCCGGTCGAACACGCGCATCGCGAACCACCAGGTGGATCCCTCCGGCAGCCCGGTCACGGTGACCGTGTCGGACGTGTTGGCCGCGCCGGGCGGCCGGGTGGGCACGTCGATGCCGAAACTGAAACTCTGCTCGTCGAGCCTGAACTGGGCGCGCCTGAGGAGGATGCGTGCCGCGGTCCCGGTGAGGCTGTCGTCGCCGGTCACCGTCCAGCGTACGCTGGCGGACGTGGTCGTGAGCGCGTGCGCCTCGAGGTCGGACACCGCGGCGGGCCGGATGCGATCGAGGATGTACGGGCCGGGCGAACCTGCGGCGTGGCTCGCGCTCCGGGTGATGTCCCCGCGCGGCGTCGGCCACTGCGCGCGAGCTGTCGACCAGGTGCCCGCTCCAGCGTCGTACGTGTAGATGTTCGAGTCTGCGGGCGAGCTGCCGGCGGCGATCTCCGTCGCGCCATCCCCGTCGAGTTCATCGAGCGACGGCGATTGCCCCGCTCCGCCCGGCTTCGGGAACGCAAGCACGACCTGGCCGTTCTCGTCGAGGACGTTGAGCGCCCCGCCGCCGAAGAACGCCACGCCCGGTCCCGTCGCCGAGGCCTGCGGCGTCAGCGGTCCGACGATGGGCGGTCCGACGACGCTCACCGGCAGCGCGGCCGGCCAGCCCGGACGTGCCGTGAAGGCCGCGCCACTCGAGTCGCAGACGGCGATCGAGTTGGGCGCACCCAGTGCCAGCACGATCTCGTCCACCCCGTCGCCGTCCAGGTCGGCAAGCGCTGGATCCTGCACCGGCGTGCCGGGGAGCGGCTTCATCCAGCGCTGGCTCCCGTCGGGGGCGTAGGCCGTGAGCTCCCCGGCGGAGGCGAGCAGGATGCTGGGCGGCGTGCCCGGTCCTCCGAGCCGCGCGATGACCGGAGCGCGCGCCGAAGTGGCCGCGGCGGCCGGGAAGCCGGTGAGCTCACCGCCGCCCGATCCCACGACGTGCAGTGCGCCGAGGCCGTCGGTCAACGCGATCTCGGCGCCCGGCACGCCGTCGAGATCCGCCGCCGCGGGCGGCGACATGCCGGGGATCCCGGGATCGAACGGGAATCCGGGAAGCTTGCTGCCCGCCACCGTCCACGCCCAGAGCTTGCTCCCGTTGATCGTGGTGCCCCCGGCGATCACCTCCGGCACGCCGTCGCCGGTCACGTCCGCCAGCACCACGCCGGCGCTCATGTTCATGCCGGCCTGCGCCGTCTGCGGCCAGCCCGGGACCGGACGGCCGTCGTAGTCGAAGCCGAGGACGCTGCCCGTCGTGGTGCCTACGAAGAGCAGCGCGCCGTAGGGCGCGCCGAACTCCGCCGCGGCGAGATTGCCGGTCGGGAGCCCAGGGAGCGGCCGCACCCACACCGTGTCGCCTGTGACGCCGTCGAACGCGATCAGCGAGTGGTCGCTCATTGCATAGACCACGCGGGTGCGGCCGAGATTGTCGCGCAGGATCACGCCGGGACCGATGCTGCGCGCTCCCGCGCGAATGGCGAGCGAGCGCGGCGGGTCGGTGAGCGCGCGGAACAAGTTCAGGCGCCCCGTGCCATACCCGGTGAACGCGGGATTCTCTGCCGAGATGTCGTCGGTCGTCTCCCGCAGCCGCGCCAGCATGCCCGCGGGCGAGAGCGGCTTCAATCCCTGCTGGCGCCGCTGCGCCTGGAGCAGCGCCACCGCGCCCGTCACCTGCGGCGCGGCGAACGACGTGCCGTTGAGGAAGCCCTGGTACGACGGCGTTCGCCCGGCCAGGCTGTCGGACTGCGACAAGCGCGACAGCATGGTCGAAACCATGTGGACGCCCGCCGCGGCGAGATCCACCCACGGACCGGTCACCGCGCCGATCGCAAACACCGCCACCACGTCGCTCGAGTCCGTGGCCGTCACCGAGATCACGTCGTCGCGCTGACCCAGGTAGGTGAACGAGGTCCCGCCGTTGCCGGAGGCGTTCACCACGATCATGCCGGCGTGCGTGGCAGCGGTGACCGCGGCGTCGAGCCCGCCCGAGTTGATCGACTGCCACGAGCAGTTCACAACGGTCACGCCCATGCGCGTGGCATAGCGAATGGCCTGGGCGGCGTAGGACATGTCCACCGTGCCGGAGGGCAGTGCCCCTCCCGTCCACCACCCGATCCGCAGCGACATGAGGCGGACGTTCGGGACGACTCCGGCGAGCCCGATGCCGTTGCCGGGGATGGCGCCGATGATGCCCGCGACGGCGGTTCCATGTCCGCCATAGTCGTTGGGGTCATTGTCCTGGTAGCGCCCGTCCTCCCCCGCCCCTGCCGGAGCCGTCGTCGTGGAATCCACGAAGTCCCAGCCGCCGACGTCGTCGATGTAACCGTTGGCATCGTCGTCCACGCCCGGCAGGCCGGCGCGCTCGGCCCAGTTGATCCACATCTGCCCGCGTTCGCCGCCGCGCCCGCCGAGGTCGGGGTGGTACGGGACCACGCCCGTGTCGATGATGCCCACCACGATGTTCGTGTCGCCCTGCTCCACCTGCCACGCTTCGGGCGCCCGGATGTCCGTGCGCATGGGCTGATCCTTGTAGAGCCAGTAGGTGGCGAACGCGAGCGAGTCGTTGGGGAGCGCGGCGGAGACCGGAAGAAGCGCGATCGGGTCCGCGCTAGCCACCTCGGCCAGACCTCGCAGCGTATTGAGCGCCTGGCCGAGATCGCTCCCGGGCGCGAGGTGGAGGAGGTGAAACGCGGTGAAATCCGGCTCTCGTTCGTCCGCGGGCGGCGCCTCCCCGCGGAACTCCGGCTCGAACGCGACGATGCCGAGCGAAGCGGACAGTGCGTCGATGGCCGGGAGGCCGAGCCGGCCAACGGGCAGCGCACGGGTGGGCCCCGCGCCCCGGGGAACGACCGTGCGCGCGGCCGCCGGCGTGAGTCTCACCTCCAGCACGTCGCCGCGATAACAGGGCGGCTGGACGCGGGATCCCGGCGTCCAGACCGGCAGGTCCAGCCCGGCCGCACGCGCCGGGAGGGCGGACGGCGCGGACGACAGCACGCACAGGACGATGAACGCGATCGGGTTGAGGCGCATAGGGTGGGCGGGCACGGCTGGCGACCCGGCGGGCGAAGGGGGCCGGCAGACGAGCGGCTACTCCCATCATGGTAGCCAGCCGGCGCGCTCTCCGCCAGCGCGGCGTGTCCGATCATTGCAAGTCGCCCGGCGCGCACCGCGTCGCTTGACGGGCGCGCGTCCCGCCGCGAGACTCTTTGCGCGACACTCTGGCTCGACGACCCGAATCGACGCCCTTCAGCTGTCGACTTGAAATGACGATTGGGGCTTACAGCACGGCCCGCCGGCGGCACGCCGGTCCCGGCGCCCCGGCCCCACCACACCCTTGAACAGCGCGGAGAACATGGCTGATTCCGTTCGTGACCAGCTTCGCCAGATGCTGCTGGACCGCTCCATGCGGTTCGGCGAATTCGTCCTCAGCTCCGGGGCGACGTCCAACTACTACATCGATGTGCGCAAGACGAGCCTGCATCCGCTCGGGCTCAAGATGATCGCGCGCCTGTTCTGGGAACAGCTCGAACAGGACGACATCACCGCCGTGGGTGGGCTCACGCTCGGCGCGGATCCCCTCGTCGCGGGCGTCCTGTGGTGGAGCCACGATGCCGGCAAGCCGATCGAAGGCTTCCTCGTGCGCAAGGTCGCCAAGGATCACGGCCTGCGCGGCCAGGTCGAGGGCAACCTCGCCGGCCACAAGCGGGTCGCCATCCTGGACGACGTCATCACCAGCGGCGAGAGCGCTTTGATCGCGGCCGAGTCGGCCGAATCGTACAAGGCCGAGGTGGTTCGGGTGCTGGCCGTGGTGGACCGCGAGCAGGGGGCGCAGCAGATCTTCCAGCAACGCGGCTACCCGTTCACACCCCTGTTCTCCATCGGGGACCTCTTGCCCGCGCAGAAATAGCCGAATAAAGCCCGCTCCGAGGGCTGTCTCGCCGGTCCCCCTCTCCAGCGAAGACAGGGCGAAAGCCTGCCCCCGCCCCAGCCGATAATCAAGCGGGCGTTCAGCACAAGGAAGTCCCACCCCCAACGGATCGAGCGATGTTCGAACAACACTTCGGCCTGCGCGAGAACCCGTTCCCTGCCGGCCACCAGCTCAAGTTCGTCTACCCGAGCCGTGAGCACATGGAAGCGCGCGCACACCTGCGCTACGGCATCGAGAACCGCGAGCCGTTCCTGCTCATCACCGGCGAGGTCGGGACGGGCAAGACCACGTCCCTGTACGACGCGCTCCACGAGTGGGGCGACCGGGTCGCCGTCGCGCTGATCACGAACTCGGCGCTCTCCCGGCAGGAGATGCTGGAGGAGATCTGCCTGCGCTTCGGTATGGAGCTGCAGCCCGGGATCAGCAAGCCGGCGGCGCTCGTCATGCTGGAGAAACACCTGATCGCCGTCCGCGGCCGGGGCGAGCACGCGGTGCTGATGATGGACGAGGCACAGAACCTGTCCATGGACCTGCTGGAGGAGATCCGGCTCCTGTCGAACCTGGAGAACAAGGGCGACAAGCTGCTGCAGATCTTCCTCGTCGGCCAGCCGGAGCTCGAGGCGCATCTGGCGCGGCACGAACTCCGCCAGCTGCGCCAGCGCATCACCGTCCACTACCGGCTGAATCCACTGTCTCCCGACGAGACGCTCGGCTACATCCATCATCACATCAACGTCGCCGGCGGCAATGGGGCGGTGGTGTTCCCGTCCGAGACCTGCCGCGAGATCTTCCGGCTTTCGCACGGGATCCCGCGCGAGATCAACACGCTCGCGTCCTCGGCGCTGATCGCCGCCTATGCCGACGGCTCACCGAGCGTGACGCTCGCGCACCTGGCCGCGGCCTCGCACGAGGGCGACTTCCGGAGCGTACTCTCCGGTCCGAGCGCCCGACCGCCCGAGCCAGAACCCGTACCCGTTCCGCCCCCGGCTCCGCCGCCGCCCGTTTCCGCGGCGCCGCCGCGGCCCATGGCCCCGCCGCCCCCCGCGCCGATCCCTGCGCCGCGCCGCCCGGCCGAGTTCTCACCGACGCCGACGTGGCCGCCACTCCCGCAGCCGGTGGCGGCACCGCGAGCCGCGGCGCCACAGCCGCCGCCTCCGCCGCCCGCACCCGCTCCGCCCCCGATGCGACCGCCCGCCGATCCCTACGCGCCGCCGCGCGAGCGTGGCGAGATCTCGAAGGGGCTGATGGCCGCGATGCGCCGCGCCGAGGCGCCGCAACCCCCGCCGCCCCCGCACGCGCCGCCAGCGCCTCCGCCCCGCCCGAGCCAGTTCATGGTGGCGCCGCGCCAGCAGTTCGCGCCGCCGCAGGCGTTCCCGCAGTCGCCGCCCGCGCCCATCCCGTTCCCGCGCCCGAGCGTCGGGGCGCCGCCGCCGCAACCGCAGCCGCAGCACCCCTCCGGGATGATGAACCTGCCGCCGCGCCTGCGCGAGCGCCTCGAGAACGACATGGCGCGCGCGGAGGGCACGACGTCGCCCGTGCGGAGCTGGCTCATCGCCATCTCGGTGATCGCCACGTTGGGCATCATGCTGATCCTGATGCAGCGCTTCGGCGCCATCGACGTGCCGTTCCTGCGCGGCGCGGCCGGCGGTCGCGCGGCGGCTCCGGCGAACACCTCGGGCCCCGAAGGCTCGGTGGTCGCACCGGGCACGACGGACCCGACCGCGGCGCTCATCGATTCGCTCAAGCACGAGGTGGAAGTCGCCAAGCACTCGGCCTCGCTCCACACGGCCTCGACGCCGGGCAACGTGGCCGAGACGACGCGCCGGGTGGTGGAACCCGCGCGCCAGGAGTCGGCGCACGTCGTGACCCCCGCGACGACCGCCCACTCGTCCACCCGGCATGGAACGCGCACGCCGGATTCGTCGCGCGCCGTCGCGCCGGCCGAGTCGGCCAATGCGCCGCATTTCGGCGTGGGCGTGGCCTCGTTCCTCGACGCCGACCGTGCGAGCACCGAGAAGGATCGTTTGGCGCACGATACGTCGCTCCCCGGGCTGGTGATGCCCTTCAGCGATGCCGGCACGACGATGTATCGCGTGGTGCTGGGCCGCTGGTCCTCGCAGGCGGATGCCGAGAGCGCCGCCAACGCGCTCATGGAGCGCGGCCTCATCAATGAGGCGAACGTCGTGAGGATTCCGCGCAACTAGCCGCGTTCCGCCGGCGGCCGAGGCCGCTCGCGTGATGGACCCGCGGCTCCGATGGCTCTGCGACTTGCCCCGC
>CAYSWZ010000154.1:0-9961 GCA_964434945.1 uncultured bacterium
CCCACTGTCGAGATCACTTCGGCACCCGCGCCGGGCAGTGTCATCGGAAACTACTCGTACGACATCCGCTGGGCCGGGCGTGACGCCGATGGGCACATCGACCACTTTCTTTATGCGGTCGACCCGCCGGGCCTCGCTGGATCCGATACGGCTTGGACGGTCACGACGCTCAATCGGCGTGTGTTCGTGTTCTCCGCGGACTCGCTGCCTTCCGACAGCAGCGTGGTTGCCCGCCGGTTCCACACGGTGGTGGTGAAGGCCGTGGACGACCGGGCTGGTGTCTCTGCACCGGTGTGGATCTCGTTCACCGCATCCACCGTTCTCCCCAGCATCAAGGTCCAGTCGCCCCAGGCCAGCAAGCTTCTCCTCGCGAGTGTCGGGCCCGATTTTCGCGTTTCCTGGGTGGCCGAAGACGCAGACGGCCGCGCCTCGCACCTTCCCGCCCAGATTCGTTTCAGGCTGTTTGGAGCCTCGAGCGTTCCGGAACTCCTCACCATCCAGCAGAATCCGGACACGCTGCTCAAGCTCTTCGCTCCCTCGTTCGCCGGCTGGGACTCACTTCCCGGGAGCGCGACCGGCGTCGACATCCACGGGCTCCGCCCCGGAACCACGTACGGTCTTGCCGTGGTGGCGATCGATGAAGCGGGGGCGTGCTCGGCTCCGTTCACCTTGGATTCGAACATCCTCACCTTCAGTGTGTCCACGGCAGCAGCGGTTGGGCCCGCACTGACGATCTCGAGCAACTACTTCACGTTGTCGTACGGTTCGGGTGGGTTCTTCTCCGCCCCGAACGTCTACTTCCATGTCGAAGTGCCCGCCAACCTCGAGACGGTGCTCAACTGGAGTGGTGTTCCCTCGCCTGGGACTTTCATCACCGGGTATCGATGGGCGGTGGATATCGCCTCCCTCGACGACGAGACGCCACGCTCGGATGAGACCACAGATCTCGCCCACTGGAGCCAATGGCAGCTTGGAACGCAGGTGGGTCTGCCGGCGGTCAATCCCGCAGTCGAGCCGGCGCTCCACCACTTCTTCCTGGAGGCAAAGGACAACGTGGGCGCACTGGGGCTTGTGGTGGTCGCCTACACGGCCGTCACGGCGGGATTCGAACGGAGCCTGCTGATCGTGGACGACACGCGATTCCCGCGGGACGTCAGAATCGGGAATGGATGCGCCCAGGCGCCGCGCGGTGTGTGGCCGACGGCATCGGAGCTGGACACGTTCCTTTTCGCCCGGGGCGGGAGGCCGTGGAAGTGCTATCCCGCGGGCACGGTCTCGACTCCAGGCATCTTCGCAGGCTACGCCTACGACTCGCTCGTGACGTACGGCCTGGGGGCCAACCTGACCCTGGCCAAGCTCAACCACTATCGGAACATCGTGTGGATGGTCAATGGTGACTTCGTGCTCACGAACGACGTGAACCTGCAGTACCCAACGCTCCGGCTCCTGTCGGAACCCGGCGTGACGAATCCCCTGAAGATATGGGTTGCACTGGGTGGTCACCTGTGGGTGATGGGCGGGGGCATCGCGACCGCGACTCAGATCGACTACGAGGTCGGGTTCGGCGCCCACAGCGTCTATTCGTCGAGCAACGGCGAACTGACGCCCGCGCGCTTCATGTACACCCTGCCGCACTGGCGCAGCGAGATCACCGAGGACCGGACGAATCGTGCGGTGCGCTCATCGCGGGCGGTGGGCGGCTGGCACGGCGCGCCGGACTATTCGCTGCTTCCCCCCCTGCTGCAGGAGAAAGCGCCGGAGACGGACGCCGTGGCTCCGAACCGGACGAACCCGAGCGATTTCTATCGCTTGAACTTCATCGGGGAGTACCTGACCAAGCCGAATGCGATCACCGAGCTTGACCCGGTGACGGGCGTCGCGTTCTCAGCGCTCGACACGCTGTACGAGACTCAGGGTGGCGTCGCCGGTAGTGGCCGGCCGATCATGACGCTTTACCACGGGTCCGAGGCGCCCGGGCTCGTGTGCTCCGGATTCCCGGTCTGGTACTTCACGCGATCCCAGGGCATTGCGCTTGTCGATTGGGTCCTGCAGAGCTATTGGGGGCTGTCGCGATCGCCGGTGCCGAGATAGGCTGATGCGCGCTCCGGGTCCACTCCGGTACGCAGGGCCGGGTATCAGGCGCTAGCCAGGCGGCCGCACCGCTCGCGTCGCCATGAACGTCGCGAGATGGCGCCCGAGCGGGCTCTCCGGCCAGCGGTCCTCGAACATCGCGGTGAGCACGAAGCCGGCATCGAGCTGCCCGCCGATCTGGTCCTCGAGCGTGTGCCCGAACTGGAGCGGCCGGCCGGCGGCCTCGGCCCGTGCGCGTTCGTCCTCGCCGAGGTGCGTGAGGTCCGAATAAGGAATGGTGTGGCGCACCTTCAAGTCTCCGCGCTCGGCCGCGTCCTCCTCGAACAGGTACTCGACCGGGTTCGTGAACCCCGCCAGCAGCACGCCGCCGGGGCGGAGCACGCGGAACGCCTCGCGCCACACCGGCCGCACGTCGGGGACGAACGAGTTCGAGCACGGATGGAACACGAGCGCGAACGCGCGGTCGGCGAACGCGGACAGGTCGCGCATGTCGCCGAGCACCGTGGTGAT
Organism: uncultured bacterium; assembly: GCA_964434945.1. GTDB lineage: Bacteria > Eisenbacteria > RBG-16-71-46 > RBG-16-71-46 > RBG-16-71-46 > JAIOPA01. Next base: position 2,602 of record CAYSWZ010000154.1, read on the forward strand.
CTCGAGCCGCTCGCGGGCCGCCACGGCCTGGTCCTGCGCGAGCTGGCGGGGCGAGTTGTCGAGCACCGTTACGCGTGCGCCGGCCGCGGCGAGCACCGGCGCCTGCTGGCCGCCCGCGCCCGCGAGCAGTAGCACGGGTTCGTCCGCGAGCGGCGGGTACCACTCGCGCGGAACGGGTTGCGTCGGCGTCAACACGATCTGCCACTCGCCGCGCCGGGCCGCGGCGATGGCGGCCGCGTCCACCGGCAGCGTCCAGCGGTCGCCGCTCGCGACGAGCCCATCCCACGCCCGGCGGTTGTAGCGCGCGACGTCGTCGTGCATGGCGTGCGTGTCCGATCGGTTCAGCGCACGCTCTCGCCCGGCTTGGGCGCGACCACCTGCGCCTGCACGCCCGCCTTGGCCAGCTCGGCGCGCAGCGCCTCCGGCGTGCCGGTGAGGGCGGGGAACGTGCCGTAGTGACAGGGCACGATGTACGGCGAACGCAGCAATCGCGCCGCGTAGGCGGCTTCACGCGGGCCCATGGTGTACAGGTCGCCGATCGGCAGCACCGAGACGTCCGGTCGGTAGAGGTCGCCGATGATCTGCATGTCCATCATCGGGCCGGTGTCCCCAGCGAAATAGATGGTGACGGCGTTCTCGAGCGTCACCACGAAGCCGGCCGGGTCGCCGCCGTATTCGCGACCCTCCCCGCCGTCGAAGCTGCTCGAGTGCGAGGCGTTCGTCATCGTGAACCGCAGCCCGTGAAGGTGCGTGGTGCCACCCTTGTTCATGCCGACGCAGTTCTCGACGCCGCGCTTCTCGCACCAGAGTGCCGCCTCGTGGATGGCCACGATGTTGCACCGGAAGCGCTTCGCGAGCCGTACGGCGTCGCCGGCGTGGTCGCTGTGCGCGTGCGTGAGCAGGATGACGTCCACGTGCGTGATGGGAGAGTCGCCGAGCGGGGTCATGGGGTTGCCTTCCAGCCACGGGTCGACGAGCACATGCTTGCCTCTTGGCGTCACGAGATGAAAGGCGGAGTGGCCGAGCCAGGTGAGAGTGAATCCCTTGTCGAACACTTTCATTGGTTCATCCTCTCAGCTGTACGGCTGCGACGCGTTCACTTCGTGGCGCTGGCGAGGGGGGTGGGGGAGATCTCCTCGAGGCGCGCGGTGAAGTGGCGGAGGACGGGAGCCTCGTAGGTCAGGCGAAGGCCGCGGAGCTTCTCGCGCTCGCGGTGCAACTGGATCACGGAGTCGGCGACGTAGCGCATGTGCTCGGTGGTGTAGACGCGGCGCGGCACGGCGAGGCGGACGAGGTCGAGCTGCGGGAACACGTCCCGGCCGCCGGCGTCCTTGTGGCCGAACATCAGGCTGCCCACCTCGACGGCGCGGATGCCGAATTCGCGGTAGAGCGCCACGACGAGCGCCTGCCCGGGGAACTGCGACTGCGGCACGTGGTCGAGGAAGCGTCGTGCGTCGATGTACACGGCGTGCCCGCCGACCGGCACGACGATCGGGACGCCCGCGTGCTCGAGGAGTTCGCCGAGATGCGCCACCTGTCCGATGCGGAATGCCAGGTAGTCCTCGTTCAGCACCTCCCGCAGGCCGCGTGCGATCGCCTCGAGGTCGCGCCCGGCGAGCCCGCCGTAGGTGGGAAAGCCCTCGATCAGGATGAGCAGGTTCGTGAGCTGCTGCGCCCAATCGCCGTTGTTGAGGGCCAGGAACCCGCCGATGTTCACGAGCCCGTCCTTCTTGGCGCTCATCGTGCAGCCGTCGCCGTGCGAGAACATCTCGCGCGCGATCTCGGTGACCGACTTGTTCGCGTAGCCGCTCTCGCGCTGCTGCACGAAGTAGCAATTCTCGGCGAAGCGGCAGGCGTCGAAGAACAGCGGCACGCCGTGGCGCTTGCACACCTGTCGCACCGCGCGCACGTTCGCCATGGACACCGGCTGGCCACCGCCGGAGTTGTTGGTCACGGTGATCATCACCAGCGGCACGTTCGCGGCGCCCCGATCGCTGAGCAAACGGTCGAGCTTGACCGGATCGAGATTGCCCTTGAACGAGTGCAGCGCGTAGGGGTCGAGACCCTCGTCGATCACCAGGTCGGCCGCCTCGCCGCCCTGGTGCTCGATGTTCGCGCGCGTGGTGTCGAAGTGGATGTTGCTCGGTACCACCTGCCCGGGCTTGAGGATGGTGGAGAACAGCAGGTTCTCCGCGACCCGCCCCTGGTGCGTCGGGATCACGTGCTCGTAGCCGAAGATCTCGCGCACCGTGGCCTGGAAATGGTAGAAGTTGCGGCTGCCGGCGTAGGACTCGTCGCCGAGCATCAGTCCCGCCCACTGGTTGTCGCTCATGGCGGCGGTGCCGCTGTCGGTGAGCAGGTCCACGTAGATGGTGTCCGCCGGCACCGCGAAGATGTTCAGCCCGGCCTCGTGGATCGCCCGTTCGCGCTCCTCGCGGGTGACCCGGCGCAACATCTCGACGACCTTGATGCGGAAGGGCTCGGCCGGAAATCGCATGCCGACACTTTAGTCCGCCCCGGCGGCAGCGTCCACGCCGCCGGCGGTCTAGTTGCGGCCGAGCGCCGGCGGGGGCGGCGGACCTGCGTGGCCGAGCAGGCGCAGGCGCGCGCGCAGGAGTCGCGCGCGCTCCACCACGTCGTCCTCCGCAAGCAGCGCCAGCTTGTCGTCCGCCGGCATCCGCGCCGCGGTGGCCAGCGTGCCCACGACCGTGGACAGGCCCGCGTCGGCGTCGAGCATGGGCGGCGCGAGCCAGGCCTCGAGGCCGAGCGGCGCGAGCCGCGCGTGTTCGGCCAGCAGGTCGGCGCGCGCCATGGCGGCGAGCGGGTCAGTCTCGGTGTACGGTGCGTCCGGCATCGTCTGCACGGTGCACGCACGGTAGGGGAACTCGCGCACGACCCGCCCGAAGTGCACCCGCACGGTGCCACGCACGCGCAGGTCGTAGTGATCGTTCGGGAGCCACTCCACGTCCTGGAACCGCGCCACGCAGCCGAACTCGCAGAACGGCGGGCTGCCCTGCGAATCCTGCTCCCAGCCCGGCGCGAGCGTGGCCATCCCGATCAGCCGCTCACTCGAGAGCGCGTCGCGCACCATGGTGCGGTAGCGCAGCTCGAACACGCGCAGCGTCATCTCGCCGTTCGGGAACATCACCACGCCGGGCAGGGGGAACACCGGCACTGGCCGCTTCGGAGCCCAGTCCATGTTCGTGGACGCCGAGGCGGGCGGAGGCGCGGTGCACGCCCGCCCTGCCCCGAGCGCTCAGTCCTCGGTGAGGAACGCGAGCACGTCCGCGACGTGCCCGTCCACCTTCGCCTTGGGATAGATCTGCGCGATGCGCCCGGTCTTGTCGATCACGAACGTCGTGCGCTCGATGCCCATGAACTTCTTGCCGTAGAGATTCTTCTGCTTCCACACGCCGTACGCCTTGCAGGTGGTGGCCTCGGGGTCGGAGAGCAGCTCGAACGGGAGCTTGTGCTTGGCCTGGAACTTGAGGTGCGACTCCATCGGGTCGGCCGAGACTCCCAGGATCACTGCGCCGACCGCGTCGAACTGCGCGGTGAGGTCGCGGAACCCGCACGCCTCCTTCGTGCAACCCGGCGTCTCGTCGTTCGGATAGAAGTAGAGCACCACGGTCTTCTTGCCCTTGAACTGCCGCAACGTCACCGTTTGACCGGACGTGCCCGGCAGCGAGAAATCCGGAGCCGGCTTGCCGATCACCGGCAGCAGCGTGGCGGTGGCCATCGTTCCCCCCCTGAAAAATCGTGCGGGCCCCCGGTCGAAGGGGCCCGTCACGATGCGTGAAGCCGCGCGGTGCGCGGCGAGCCGATGAACGCTACTTCGAGGCCGTCTGCATGGAGAGCGCGCGTTCGAGATTCGCGGTCACCACGCTCCAGTCCAGGTTGTTGAAGAACGCGTCGATGTATTTCGCGCGGGCGCGCCCGTAGTCGATCCAGTAGGCGTGCTCGTAGACGTCGAGCGCCAGGATCGGCGTCGCGTTCCACACCGGAAACGTGTTCTGCGCGTCACCCACGACCGTGGTGAGGATCGACAGGTCGTGGTCGTAGGCGAGCCACACCCAGCCGCGAGCCGCGAGGCCGGACGCCTTGAAGTCGGCGAGCCACGCATCGTACGAAGGGTAGTCGCGCTCGATCAGCTCCTTGAGCCGGCCGCTCGGGGCGCCGCCCTTGCCGCCCAAGTGGCCGAAGAAGATCTCGTGGTTCTTCATGCCGCCGATCGCGAACGAGTAGTCCACCCGCAGCGAACGCAGGTCGCTGAAGATCTGGTTCGCGGTCGTGCGGTCCACGGCATCGAGCTTCTTCTGGATCTCGTTCACCTTGCCGACGTAGCCCTTGTAGAGTTCGTAGTGTTCTTCCTGCGTGCGGGCCGAGATGCCGTTCAGCTCCCGGATCGAGGCGAACGTCTTCGGGGTCAGGTCTTTCCAGGCCATCGGGAACCTCCGTTGCGAAGGGGAGTGCACGGAGCAGGGCTGCCGGCTCCGGGTCTTTTCGGGCGAGAGGCACAGGGTATCCCGCTCGGTTCGCGGCCTGCAAGGCCCGGAGTGCGAGCGCCCGGGGGTGGCCGGGGGCGGATCCCGGCGTCGAATCCGCTCCGGGACGCGGGCCGTCAGCGGCCCGCGGGTCTCGCCGGGTAGCCGTCGGCGCGGGCGAGCTGCCCGGCGCGCACCGAGTCGAAGAGCGCCCTGGCGCGCGGGCCGCTGTACTCGCACTCGGTATCGAACCGGCGGCAGCCGGCGAGCGTGAATCCACAACCGCAGGTGCACGCGCGACCGTTCGCGATGCGCGTGAACACCTCGCGCTCGGCGGGCGTCAACCCGGCCAGGTCGAGGTCGGGAATCTCGTCCACCCACTCGCGCTTCTTCGTGGTGTCGATCGCGGCCAGCCGCAGCGCGCGCGCGACCACGTCCTCGCCGGCGCCGTCCGGCTCCGCCACGGCGCCCCCGCCCGGGGCACCTGCGCGCATGGGCTGGTCGAAGGACCGGTGGAGGACCACGGCCCCGAGGACCACACCGGCGATCGCCCCGACCACGATCAGGATGCGGACGGAAGTTCGCATGCGCCAAGCCTAGTGGATGGGGGCCCTCCCGCGCATCCCGGCCGGCGTGCATCGCCGGCTGCGCTCCACTAGCATGATCCACCACTCGTTGGAGCAGGCGTCGTGAGCAGGAGGCCTTGATGAGCTGGATCCAGGGCATCGGCCCCGAGCAGGCCGGGGCGACGCTCGCCCCGATCTACGGGCGCATCGCGGCGCACGCGCGTTCCGGTCGCGTCGCGAACCTGTGGCAGGCATGGGGCGGCGACCCGCCCGGGCTCGGCACGCTCCACGAGCACTACCGCGCGGTCATGGGCGACCCGTCACCGCTCACGCGCGCGCAGGCCGAAATGCTCGCCGTGGTCGTCTCGGCGACGAACGGCTGTGGCTACTGCGTGGCGCATCATGGCCGCAAGCTCTCGCTCGCGGCCGGCGAGGAACTCGCCCGCGCCGTGGCCCGAGACTACCGCGAGGCCAACCTCGCAGCGCGTGACCGCATCCTCCTGGACGCCGCGGTGGCCCTGACGTGCGAGCCCTCCGAGCGCACGCAGGCCGACATCGAGCGCATGCGCGAATACGGTTTCGACGACGCCGCGATCCTGAAGGCCACCGAGATCGCCGCGCTCTACAACCTCGTCAATCGCGTGGTGAGCGCGCTCGGGGTTCAGCTTGAGGCCGGGCTCGAGAGCTGGGAGTTCGGCCAGCAGCGGTGACAGGTTCGCGGGGCCTGCCGGGGACCGCAACGCCCGGGGTATCGAGCCTCAGGGGACGGTCGTCGCCGGCATCCTGCCGGCTCCTCCCTCGTCTGGCGGCACACTCCGCCATCCATGGCTCTCGTGTGCCGCCAGGCGCCCCTGAGGCTCGATACCCCGGGCGTTGCTCTCGACGGCTGGGCAGCGAATGCCCCGGGCGTTGCGGTACATGGCGGGCGTAGCGGAGCCGCCACTGGAGCAACTCGGACGAGCTGAAGAGCCTCGGGAATCTAATCCCCGGACGACCCCTTCGCCGCCGCATCCTTCTTCTTCTGCAGCTCCCTCTCCCGCGCCGTCCACGGAGGCGTGATGTTGTTCGCGCGTGCATAGGCGATGAGCTGGCCGAGGTGCTCGTGCGAGTGCGCGGCCAGCGTCAGCATGCCGCCTCGCTTCGTCATCTTCTGACCGAGGAAGTTGATCTGCACATCCAGCTCGGAGTCCGGTGTATCGGCGACCGCCTTCGTCGCCCACGCGTAGGACTCCTTGAGCATCTCGCGGATCTTGGCCGGCTCCATCGTCTGCGTGTCGAGCTTCTGCAACTCGTCCGCGGGCATCGGCGACTTGACGCCGAACAGTGACGGCATCATGTAGTTGGCTGCCACGACGTGCAGCAGCACCTGGCCGGTCGAGCGCACGTCCTTGCTCGGCTTCCACGTGTACTTCTTGTCCGGGATCGCCCCCGCCAGCTCCTGGATCTTGCCGCCCGCGTCCAGCATGCTGCGGATGATCTCCGCCCGCACTCCCTGCGGCGCCTCCTGGGCGACGGCCATGGTCGGCGTGAGCAGCGACAGGAACGCGAACATCGCGATTCGCTTTCGCAAAGGAACCTCCGAAGGTGCGTCGTTCGAGCGGGGAGCTTTTCGCGGCGCCCTCGAGCTGATCAATCCCAACCGGATTCCAGCAGCTCGCGTGTCTCGGACACGGCCGTGCTCCACAGCGCCGCCATGTCCTCGTCCGGGCGAACATACCGCCCGGCGAAGTTGCCGTCACCCAGCCGCTCGCGAATGGTCGCCGGCCCGAGATGGACCCATTGCGCCCACGGCACGGCCGGCTTTTGGGCATCGGGCGGGCTCACGCCGGGGAGGCGCGTCCACGGGAAGTTCTCCATCCACGACGCGTGCGAGGCGAGCGGGTCGATCGCCTGCACGTGCGCCCACACCCGGGGCGCGTTCCACCAGTTGTGGAACTTCACGCGCATCGCGGCATTGCGCCCGAGCCACTCCTGCACGAATGCACCGACCGGGGCGTTGCCGCCGTGGCCATTCACCACCAGCACGCGGCGAAACCCGTGCCGGGCCAGCGAATCGAGCGCGTCCTCCACGAGCGCAAGCAGCGTCGAGATGCGCAACGACACCGTGCCCGGGTAGGCCATGAAGTTGGGCGTGATGCCGTACGGCACGACGGGGAACACCGCCACGCCGAGCGGTGCCGCCGCTTCGCTCGCCACCCGTTCGGCGAGGATGCTGTCGGTGGCGAGGCTCAGCCAGGCGTGCTGCTCGGTGCAGCCGATCGGCAGCACCGCGCGATCGTCGCGTTTCAGGTATTCCTCGACCTGCATCCA
>CAYSWZ010000155.1:0-15849 GCA_964434945.1 uncultured bacterium
CGATGGCCCCGGCGGTGACCGTGCGGGTGCGGGACGCATTCGGCAATATCGTCCCCGGAGCACCGGTGGCGCTGAGCCTGGTCGGCTACGGGACGTTGACCGGCGGCGGCGCCGCGGCGAGCGACAACTCGGGCCTCGCGACGTTCGCCGGGCTGAGCGTGGACCTCACCGGCACCAAGCGCCTGAGCGCAACCAGCGGGACCTCCGCCCCGGTGGCGAGCAATCCCTTCACGGTGAGCGCGGGAGTGGCGGTGGCGATGGCGTTCGTGCAGCAGCCGACGGCCACGGTGGCAGGCGTTGCGATAGCGCCGGCAGTGACGGTGCGGGTGCGCGATGCGCTCGGCAACGGCGTGCCCGGTGAGGCGATCGTGATGAGCCTGGACGGCGGCGGAACGCTGATGGGCGGCCTCACGATGGCGAGCGACAGCACCGGGATCGCGACGTTCGCGGGACTGAGCGTGGATCTCGTGGGCACCAAGCAGTTGACCGCCTCGAGCGCGACCGCGACGGATCCGCAGTCGGGCAGCGGCAAGCGGACGAGGATGCTCGCGAGCCTCGCCCCGGTGACGAGCGATCTCTTCACGGTGAGCCCGGGGACCGCGTCCGTCATCGCCTTCGAGCAACAGCCGACCTCGACACTCATCGGGGCGATCATCACGCCGGCGGTGACCGTGCGCGTGCGTGACGCATACAACAACGGCGTCCCCGGGGCGATGGTGTCCCTCGGCCTGGTCGGCAGCGGCACGCTGAGCGGGGGCGCTGCGGTCGCGAGCGACAGCGTCGGCCGCGCAACATTCGGCGCGTTGACCGTGGACCAGGGGGGGGTGAAGAACCTGACCGCGACGTCGGGGGTGCTGGGGCCGGTCACCAGCAACACGTTCACGGTCAACCTGTCGATCTCGGTGCGGGTCTCGCCCGTGATCCCGCTTTCCGACTCACTGGGCGGCGGATCCAAATCGGCGCTCGTCGCCGGGGCGCGGCCCGACTCTTCCATGAATGCCGCTTCGCCGCGGTTCGGCGGCTTCGCGCCCCGTCTGACGCCGAACCCGATGCGGACCTCGGCGAGCCTCGGATTCGGCCTGGAGCGCCCGGCAACGGTTCAGATCCGGGTCTTCGATCTGGGCGGGCGGCTCGTCCGCACGCTGCCGATACTGAGTCAGGCGAGCGCCGGCTGGAACGTGGTGGCGCTCGACGGGCGGGCGGACGATGGTGCACCGCTCAAGGCGGGCGTCTACTTGTACGAAGTCCGGGCCGGCGAGCAACGCGCCGTGGGCCGGTTCGTGGTGATACGGTAGGGAACCGGGCCGCACGCCCTTCGACGGAGGTCGCTGCATGTGTGGAATCGCGGGAAAGCTCTATTTCGACGCCGCGCGTCGCGTCGAGGAGCCGTTGATCCGCCGGATGTGCGCAGCCATCGCCCACCGGGGCCCGGACGACGAGGGATACTACACGTCCGGTCCCGTGGGGCTCGGGTTCAAGCGTCTGAGCATCATCGATCTCTCCCCCGCCGGCCATCAGCCGATGCCGAACGACGACGGCACCGTCTGGATCATCTTCAACGGTGAGATCTACAACTTCCGCGAGCTGCGGCGCGAACTGGAGCAGGCGGGTGTCCGGTTCCGCTCCGGCAGCGACACGGAAGTGCTGTTGAAGCTCTACGAGGCGCACGGCCCGGAGTGCATCCACAAGCTGCACGGCATGTTCGCGTTCGCGATCTGGGACAGCCGCCGGCACCGGCTGTTCGTGGCGCGTGACCGGCTCGGGGTGAAGCCCCTCGTCTACCGGCTCGATGCCCAGAGCCTGGTCTTCGCGTCCGAGCTCAAGGCGCTTCTCCAGGATCCCGAGGTCGAGCGGGTGGTGGATCCCGTCGTGATCCACAACTACCTCACCTACCAGTACATCCCGGGGGCGGACAGCGTGTTCAAGGGGGTGCGCAAGCTGCCGCCGGCGCACTACATGGTCTGCGAGAACGGGAAGGTCGAGATCCACCGTTACTGGAAGCTCGACTACGTCCCGAAGCTCGAGGTGAAGACCGCCCGCCAGCTCCGCGAGCTCGAGGAGGAGCTGCTCCACCGGCTGCGGGAGGCCACCCGCCGCCGCCTCGTGAGCGACGTGCCGCTCGGCGCGTTCCTGAGCGGGGGGATCGACTCCAGCGCGGTCGTGGCCATGATGAGCCAGCTCCAGGACGAGCCGGTGCGCACGTTCTCGATCGGCTTCTCGGAGGACGACTACAACGAGCTGCCCGCGGCGAGGATGGTCTCGAACCTGTTCCACACCCGCCACACGGAGTTCCGCGTGGAGGTGAACGCTGCCGAGATGGTGCCCCGGCTGGTGCGCGCGTACGACGAGCCCTACGCCGCGGATTCGGCGATCCCGACGTTCATCCTCTCGAAGATGGCCCGCGAGCACGTCACCGTGGTGCTCAACGGTGACGCCGGCGACGAGAACTTCGCCGGCTACGATCGTCACATGGCCCACGACCTGGCGACCCGGCTGCGGGGCGTCGCGACGCTGCTCGGGAGCGGCCCCGTGCGCCGCCTGCTGGAAGCGCTGCCCCACGGGACGAGCCCGCGCGATCCGCGCTGGCGGCTCAAGCGCTTCGTCGAACAGCTCGGCCAGTCCCCCGAGTCGCGCAATGCGGGCTGGCAGACGCGGTTCGGCCAGCCGGAGAAGGCGCAGCTCTACAGCGACGCGTTCCAGAAGCAGGTGCTGGGCATCGATTCGCACGAGCTGCTCTACTCACGCTATCGCGAGGCCCGGGCGGCCGACTTCCTCGACAAGATCCTCTACTCGGACGTGACGACCTATCTTCCCGACTGCCTGCTCGTGAAGGTGGACATCGCCACCATGGCGAACTCCCTCGAGGGGCGGTCGCCGTTCCTCGACCACACGCTCATGGAGTTCGCCGCCCGGATCCCGTCGCGGCTGAAGATCCGGAACGGCCAGAGCAAGTGGATCCTCAAGCGGGCCCTCCGCGGCGTGCTGCCCGAACAGATCCTGTACCGGCGCAAGATGGGCTTCAACCTGCCCCTCGACAGCTGGCTGCGCGGAGAGCTGAAGGAGATGGCTCAGGAACTGCTGTTGAGCCGCCGCAGTCTCGAGCGCGGATATTTCTCTCCCGCCTACGTCCGGCACATCCTCGACGAGCATCTCGCGGGCCGGTGGAATTGGCACATCGAGATCTGGACGCTGATGATGCTCGAGCAGTGGCACCGCGAGTTCGTGGATGTCGCTCCGTATGCCGACGCCGGCAATGGCGTCCTGCACGCCGCCACTCCGGCGGTCGCGCAACCGATGGAATCGACCTCCCGTTGAGCCCCTCGTCACTCGCCGGAATGCCCGAAGTCGCCGGCCCGGATCCGCAGGACCGGGGCTCCGGCGGTGCGCCGGAGCCGCGCGTGCTGGACGTGGTGCGCGCGCTCGCGGCGCGGCTCGAGGTCGCCGGCATCCGTTACTGCCAGTTCAAGAGTAATTGGCACCTGGATCAGGGCCTGGTCGGGCTCACGGACCTCGACGTGCTGATCGAACCGCACGCGGGCTCGAAGCTCGCCGCCGCCCTCGGCCAGTCCGGATACAAGAGCTTCTCCCCGCCGCCGGGAGGCGACTATCCGGGCGTCGAGGACTACCTGGCGATGGACTCGGCGACGGGCCGGCTCGTCCACCTCCACCTGCACCATCAGCTCACCACGGGAGAGCCCCATCTCAAGGGCCATCACTTCCCGTGGGAGGAGTTGATGCTCGCGACGCGCCGACGGGACGAGGGCAGCGGCTTCTTCGTCACCGACCCGAGCGTGGAGCTGTTGTTCTTCCTGACCCGCAACACCCTCAAGGTCTCGCTGGTGCATCGGATCCGGGCGATGTGGGGACAGGACCGGATCCGCGACGGTATGACGCGGGAGTTCCTGTGGTTGCGCGGCCGGGCGAACCCGGACCGCGTGATCGAGCTGGGCCGGTCGCTTCTGGGGGAGACGGCCGGTCCAGCGATCAGGAACCTCCTCGAGTCGGGGCCGTCGCTCGGACGCGTGCTGGCGCTCCGGCGTCGCGCCATGCCCGTGCTCCGCCTGTACCGGATGTACGCGCCGTTCGACGCGCTGCTCCAGCGCCGCCGGCGCGAGCTGCAGTCGTTCCGGAGCAAGCTGGGAAGACGCCTCCCCGCGCTGGCGGGCTCGCATTCGCGCACCGACCCGAGAGGCGGCGTGCTGGTTGCGTTCATGGGCCCCGACGGAGCGGGCAAGAGCCGGCTGACGACCGAGATCACGAAATGGCTCCGCTGGAAGCTGGATGCGCGGGTGATGTACTTCGGCAGCGGCGACGGCCCGGTCTCGCTCGCGCGCCTGCCGCTCAAGCTCGTGCTGCGCGTCGCCGAGGCGCTGAAGTTGTGGGCGCCGGTCGGACAGGCCGGCGGCGCTGCGAACGGCGACGGCCCGGGGGGCGGCGCCCAGGGCAAGGTGCGCCAGCCGGGACTCGCGCGCGCGGTGTGGGCACTCGTGCTCGCACGCGAGAAGGTCCAGAACCTGGAGCGCGCGTGGCGCGCGCGGGACCGCGGCATCGTGGTGGTGGGTGACCGCTACCCGCAGCACCAGGTCATGGGATTCAACGATGGCCCGCTCCTGAACGCATGGACGCGGAGTCCTTCCGGACTGCGGCGGGCGCTCGCGGATTGGGAATCGCGGCCCTACCGCTGGGCGGAAGCGCGTCCACCCCAGCTCGTCATCAAGCTGCGCGTCTCGCCCGAGGTCGCCGTGGTTCGCAAGCCCGGCATGCGCGCGGAGGAGATCCAGCGACGACTCGGGGCGCTCGCCAGCCTGCGCTACCCGGCAGAGACCCGCGTCGTGGAAGTGGATGCCGATCGCCCCTGGGAAGAGGTGCTGCTTGAGTGCAAGCGCAGGATCTGGGAGATCCTGTGAGCGGCGCCGGCCGCGCGCTGGCCGTGGAGTTCCTGGGACTTCCCGGCGTGGGAAAGAGCGCGGTGTGCGGCAAGACCGCCGCGCACCTGTCGCGCCGCGGCTTCGCCGTCCGCGAGCCCGTGCTCGCGGTCAGCGATCGGTCCGCGCTGGGCCCGCGGCTGCGAGGCTATGCCGGCAAGTCGATCCTCATCGCCCGCGAGCTGTTCGCGCACCCGCTGCACTCTCTCCGTTCGATCCGGGCGATCGCGTCCACCCGGCAGCCCTCGCTCTCCGTGCTGGTCATGATCGCGTCCAACTGGCTCATGCAGTGTTCGCTCCTGCGCACGTGCCGGACGGTCACCGCGGTCAGCCTGTTCGAGGAGGGGATCTTCCAGGCGCTGTGGTCGATCGGCCTCGAAGGCCGCCCGGGCGCGGTCCGGGAGCTGGCCGGGAGGTTCGCCGACGTGCTGACCATGCCCGACGTCGTCGTCGTGGTGGAGGCCGATCTCGAGGCCGTCGTCGAACGGCTCCGGCGGCGCGACGGCAACGAGAGCCGGGCCGACCGCTGGCGACGTGACGACGGCCAGGCGTTCGCACGCGCCTCCGCGTGCATGCTCGAGATCGTCGAAACATTGACGAACGCGGACGAGCGCGAGCAGCGGTCCCGGCTCATCCGCGTTGCGAATCGATCCGATGCCGATCCGGATCTCGCCGCCCGGCAGGTCGCCCTCGAGATCGAAGCGCTCTGGCACTCCGAGGTCCCACCCACCCGGCTCGCGGCGAGCGCGCGCACTACTGCCTGAGCACGACCTTCGAGGACACGCTGCGCCCGGCCTGCATGAGGCGCACGATGTAGAGCCCGGTTCGGACGCCGGAGGCGGCACTCAGGTTGAGCGCGTGCCGGCCCGGACCCGGCGAGCCGAGCTCGCGATGGAGCACCGTCCGGCCCGCGATGTCCAGGAGCTCGATCCGCGCCGGCTCCCAGCTCTCGAGCGAATAGTCGATGAACGGCGCGAGCCCCGACGGGTTGGGCCGGATCTCGTTGAGCGCGAGCGGGGACGGGGCGGCGGGCGGGTCGTCCACGCCCAGGGCCACGCCGTGCGTGACGACGTAGTCCTTGATGTCGGTGCTGTCGCCGCACCCCGCCCCGCAGTCCTGCGCCCAGTTGCTCGCGAACAGGACGCGCGTGCCGTCCCGGGACGGCACCGGGTGGGCCTCGCAGCGGTAGCAACCCTGGGTCGCCGAATGGATGTGACACAGGCGCTCCACCGACTGGCTGCCGTCCATCTTCACCGCGATGATCTCGTCGCTGAAGCGCTTGCCCGGAATCTTGTACCAGCTCACGTACGCCCACCCCGGCCGGGCTGTGTTGCGGGTCGAGACGTGGAACACGGCGGACTGGTCGTCACCGAACGTCAGCGGCGTCACGAGGCCGTCCCGGAGGCGCACCTTGACCACCGGGCCGAGGTCGGAGTTCAGGCAGGAGCGGCCGCCGACCAGGACGTCCTCGTTGTTGTCGAACGGGTCCTTCGCCAGGTCCGCGTGCTTGAGCGGGAAGATCCAGCCGTTCGGCCGGCCCTGGAAGCAGCATCGATCCGACGCGTCGGCCATATTGTGGACCTTGAGCGCGAGCGTGACGGAGTCGACGTCGTAGATGCGATGAAAGTCGAACGTGCCGCAGTCGTCGGCACTGCCGAACTTCACGTCCACGTACCGGCCCGAGGGCGAGATCGAGAGGTGATCGATCGTGAAGCTGTCGGGGGCCGCGACGGTGAGGCTCTCGGGCGGAAAGTTGAAGATCGGCCCGATTCGGATGTTCGGGTAGGGCGCGTACGGGGGCTGCGGGTCCATGTCCACGACGAACATCTGGTTGGCGTTGCCGAGCGCCACGAAGCGGCCGTCATCGGTGGGATTCCCCTTCCCGCTCCCGATGCCGTAATCCACCGTGATGGGAAGCGTCCACGAACGGGTCTTGGTGCACGTCGAGATGTCGAACCACATGAGTTCGGTGCCGGCCGCGTTCACGTTGATCTGCTCGTGCGCGTGCGCGGTGCTCGGGTGCCAGCGATAGTCGTAGATATCGTAATTGGCGCAGGGCATGTATTCCGGCATGTAGCTCGTTCCGTCGAGTATCATCGGCGTGGTCTTGCCGCCGACGTTCTCCATGACGAGAAGCGTGTTGTCCGAGTTCCACGGCTGCTGCACCGAGTAGGTATGCCGGGCGTCCAGCCCCCACTTGCCGGGCGCCGGGGCGGTGCTGGCATCCTTGTCGTTCGCGACGCGCTCGAGGATGGAGCCGAACGTCGGGTCGAGAATCGGCTCGAGGTAGCCGGGCCTCCCGAACTGGGGCACGGTGAAGATCGCGTACGGGTCGGTCATCACCTTGACCGAGCTGAAGCGGGGCTGCCCGGGGCGCGCGGCGGCGGAAGGCGCGGTGTGCGTGGAGGGGTGCCCGGAGGTCGCAGCGTCACATGCCGCGAGCGAGACGACGGTGCCCGGAAATGCCAACAATAGAATCGCGTGCAACAATTTCTGCGATCGTCGCGCCATCAGGACAGGTCACCGTATCCGGCCATCGCTCCAGCGCGCGCCGGTCCATGGCCGCAGGCGGTCGCCCTCTGAAGGGGATGGCGAACCAATCATGGAAACATTGCATTAACAGGCCGGTTTTGTCCACCTATTCCGCTCGGTTTCATGCCATCAAACATGCCGTTTTGCACTCGAATCATCGCGAATGCGTCCTCGCCCTCGCGGCGTGTCGCGGACGATCCGGCTCGCCTCCGATTTCATTCCGAAGCGAGCGCCCTGACCCGGGAAGGAATCGCAAGCGGGGGTCGACCGGCCAAGCACCCTCCCCTCCGGGCGGGCCCGCGTCGGGGCATCCGTGACCGCAGGAACGGCATCGTCGGGCCCTGGTCGGGGCCCTGCCCGCCGGCGCCCGCACCTCTCGTGGCGCGGTCGCTGCGAGTGAACGTTCTCCGCGCCCCAGGGCGCTAAACCAGCGCTGCAATCCGGGGCCGGGCCCGCCGATGACCAGAGAGCGATGGGGCGCGCCAACCCGGTGATCTGTGAGAGAATCGAGGATTCGCACCTGTCGCTGCAGGGGTCGGATGGGGCGGCGCTCGAGTCCCCCTGGCAGGTCCGCCCGGACCACCGTGCCCCGTGGGCCGCGCGGGCGACGAGGGTTCGAGTGTGATGAAAGCCACCGGCTGCACCCGCGAGGGGATCGGGATCATGGAACGGGCGGCACCCTGAGATGCGCCTCTACGACTACGACCTGGAGCCCTGTCCACAGCCGGCCGGCGCGCTCGACCCCGGGAGCGTTCGCTGCGCGTTCACCATGGATGTGGAGGACTGGTACCAGTCCACCATCGATTTCGACGCGCCGATCCACGACC
The DNA here is from genome assembly GCA_964434945.1 of uncultured bacterium. Classification (GTDB taxonomy): domain Bacteria; phylum Eisenbacteria; class RBG-16-71-46; order RBG-16-71-46; family RBG-16-71-46; genus JAIOPA01. The sequence continues at coordinate 8,285 of CAYSWZ010000155.1, forward strand.
GCGTGCTGCGCAATATGGACCTCGTCCGCCCGATCCTCGCCGAGTACGGCATCAAGGGCACGTTCTTCATCCAGGGGCGGGTCGCCGAGACGTTTCCGCGCCTGCTCCAGGAGCTCAAGGCGGAGGGCCACGAGATCCAGTCACATGCGTACAGCCATCGGCCGCTCTATGCGATGGATCGGGCGGCGCTCCGGAAGGAGCTCGAATACTCCGTCAAGACGGTCGAGGACGCATGCGGCGTCCGCGTCACCGCATTCCGCGCTCCGGACTTCTCGATCATTCCGAAGAACCTGTGGGCGCTCGAGTCGCTCGCGGACATGGGCTTCGAGGTCGATTCCTCGCTCTTCCCGCTCCAGACCAGCCGCTACGGCGTGGCCGGCTGGCCGCTCACCCCGCACCACGTCCACTTCCCGGGCGGGCGGGGCATCCTCGAGGTCCCGGTGGCCATCGCGACCGTGGCCGGCCGCCGGTTCCCGGTCGCGGGTGGGGGCTACTTCCGCCTGCTGCCGACGATGCTCCTCGAGCGGGCGGTCGGCTCGATCCTCGCGCAAGGGCGGCCGGTGATCCTCTACTGCCACCCGTATGAATGGAATCCCAGGGAGATGGACGACTTCCGTGGAAAGGTGGACCCGTTCATGGCATTCACCCAGAGCCTCGGCCGCGGCTCCTTCATTCGCAGCATGCGCCGCCTGTTCTCGACGCTGCGGTTCGGGACGTTCGACGAGGTGATCTCCGGGTGGCGGACGGACCGGAGGGCCGCGCGATGAAGGCGGTTCACCTGACGACCGACGATCCGATCTACCTGCCGGACTTCTACGATCGCCTGTTGCGCGAGAAGCACGCCGACACGCTGGCGGTGTTCGTCGTGCCACCGCTCTACCGCGCGCAGACACCGCTCGAGGCCGCCTGGCGCTATGCCCGGACGTTCGGCTATGCGGACGCCGCGCGCCTCATGGCGCGGGTCGTGGGCACGAAGCTGCGGAGGCAGTCGATCGCATCCGTGTGCGCCCGCTGGAAGGTGCGCTGCGAGGAGATCGCGGACGTCAACGCGCCCGCGTTCCTCGACACCCTGCGCTCCATGGGCACCGACGTGCTGGTCTCGGTCAGCTGTCCGCAGATCTTCAAGAAGCCCCTGATCGAGCTGCCGCCCCGGGGGGTGCTCAACATCCACGGCGCCATCCTGCCGCACTACCGCGGGGTGTTGCCCAGCTTCTGGATGCTCGCCAACGGCGAGAAGCAGGCCGGGGTGTCGATCTATTTCGTCAACGAGAAGATCGACGCGGGTGACCGCTGCGGCTTGCGCGTCTTCGACGTCCTGCCCGAGGACACGCTCGACTCCTTCCTCGCCCGCTCCAAGCGGATCGCCGCCGAGCTGCTGATCGAGGTGCTCGACAGCGTGGAGCGCGGCACCGCCCCGCGCGACCCGCTCAACCTGAAGGAAGGCTCCTACTTCTCGTGGCCCGACCGCGAGGCCGTGCAGCGCTTCCGCGCGCGGGGCCGTTCGGTCTGGTAGGCGTGCGGCCCGCGCTCGGGCTACGTCCCCGCGCGCAGCCCCTCCGGGCGCAGCTCGGCGTCGATCTCACGGCCCATGCGCGCCGAGATCTCCGCGACCGCCAGCATGTCCTCGGAGCGCGTGTGGATGTTCACCACGCACGCGCGAAGCACGTAGCGCCCGCGGATGACCGCGTTCGAGACGAACGCTTCCCCGCCCTTCTGCATGCGGGCCAGGACCTGCTGGTTCAGTTCGTCGAGGTAGCCGTCCACCGCGGGCTCGCCGATCCGCCGGCGCAGGTCGGCGGGAACGCAGCGATAGGTCGTGATGCTCAGGTCGTGGGTCCAGAACTCGAGCTCGGGGTGCTGCCTCACGACGGTCGCGAGCACGCCGGCGAGCGCCATGTCGTCCGCGATCATGCGCCGGTAGCCCGACGCGCCCGCCTGGCGCAACGCCAGCCACACCTTGAGCGCACGGAATCCGCGCGAGTTCTGCGGCCCGAAGTCGACGTAGTTCACGGCGCTCTCACCGAAGTGGTAGTAGGGCGGATGGTAGGAGAACGCCCTGCTCAGCGCGCCGGCATCGCGCACCAGCGCGCAACCCACCTCGAGCGGCGCGTACAGCCACTTGTGCGGATCCACCGCGACCGAATCGGCTTCGCTCAAGGCCAGCAGGTCGGGTGGCGCACCCGGCACCGCCGCGGCGAAACCACCGTAGGCGCCATCGACGTGGAACCACAGCCGTTCCTTCCGGCACAGTGCCGCGATCGCGGGCAGCGCATCCACGGCGCCCGTGCTGACCGAGCCCGCGGTCCCGACGACGAGAAACGGCAGGTCCCCCGCCGCACGGTCGGCGGCGATCTGCCGCTCGAGCTGCGCGAGATCCATGCGCAGGTCGGCGCCCGTGGAGACGAAGCGGATGTTGTCCGTGCCGAGTCCCGCGAGGTCCGCGGCCTTGTGGATCCAGGTATGCGTCTCGGCCGAGGCGTAGGCGCGCATTCGCGGCCCCCGCTTGAGGCCGTGGGCGCGAACGTCCCAGTCGGCCATCGCGGCACGGGCCGCCCAGAAGCCGACCATGTTCGCCATGTTGCCCCCGCTCACGAGCAATCCGCCGCAGTCGGCGGGGTAACCGATCAGCTGGGCGATCCAGCGCACGGTCTGCACTTCGATCTCGGTCGCCGCCGGGGACAGCGCCCACGCCCCGCAGTTCGGGTTCGCCGCCGCGGCCAGCAGGTCCGCGAGCATGCCGATCGGCGCGGGGGACGACGTGATGTAGCCGAGGAAGCGGGGATGCCCGTTGAAGAGGGAGTGGTCGAACAGGCGCTTCGCGGTCTCCTCGAGCAGCGGACCGGGGGCGCTGCCTTCCTCCGGCAGCGGCCCGTCCGTCCCGAGCGCTTGGCGCACCGCGGACGGCGACTCACCCGGCGTCACGCGGCGCGCGGGCACGGATGCGAGCAGCTCGGCGAGCTGGTCGATGAGCGCGTGGCCGGCGGCGCGAAACGCGGCGGCATCCATCGCGAGCGGCACGTGGCGCGCCGCGCGCTCGATTCGGGGATTCGAAGTGGTCTGATCCAAGTGCACGGCCTCCCGGAAAAGGGACCGGTCCCCTCCTCCATCGGGGGAGTCGCCCCGCCATTGTGCGTTGCCACTGCCCGCCGGGCCTAACGGGAGGCCCGACCCGAATCCCGGCCCCTGCCCGATACGGCCGGGCGCGAACCGAGCTCGAGAGCCTCCCTCGCAATCGGAACGCCCGCCTCCCGCAGCCATCCGAGCATTCGCTCGGTGTGATCCTTGTCGAACCAGCGGCCGAGCTCCTCGCGCGCGTGCTCCGTGAACTCCGGGTAGACCTCGAGCAGCCGGGACACGGCCTTGGCGGCCTCCTCGCGCATGCCCACCGCGGTGTAGGCCAGAGCATGCATCCCGTGCGTCCAGAAGAACTGCTCGGTCTGCGAGCGCAACGCCATGTCCAGGGCCTCGTCGTACTCGCCCCGGTCGAAATGCCAGATGAAGAACGGGAACCAGTACCAGTCGGGCGGTTCCGGATTGAGCGAGAGGGCGAGCTTCAAGAACAGTCGCCCCAGCGTCCAGTCGCCACTGAAGGTCAGGTGGACGCCGTAGTCGGAGAAGATATCCGGGTTGTTGGGGTTGAGCTCGATCGCCCGGTTCGCGGCCTCGCGAAACGCTTTGTCGTCGCCGCGTGCGAACTGCGCGAGGAACAGCGCGTGGTATCCGAGAGCGTCGAGCGGATCGAGCTTCACCGCCTTGCGGGCCGCGGCGAGGGCCGCGTTCCGTGCGGACTCGCGCCGGTTCCCGACATTGAACCCGAATCGCCAGCTGTCGTTGTGCACCATCGACAGCGCCGACCAGAGCGTCGCGACGCCGGGGTCGAGCTTCACTTCCGCCTCCAGGGCCGCCTGGATCTTCCGGTGGCCCTCCGGTGAGGGATCGAGCGTGTAGGAATAGAACAGCAACAGGCAATCGTAGGCGTCCAGGCGTCCGGGCGGCTTCCGCCTGGCGAGTTCGGCCTCCGGGCGCGCGATGACGCCGTGCGGCTGCGCGATCGTCGCGACGACATGCCGCGCGATGTCGTCCTGGATCCGGAAGATCTCGTCGACGTTGTAGTCGCGCTCGTAGCCCTGGGCCCACAGCACTCCGCCGGTCACGCCGCTCACCAGCTCGGCGTGCACGCGCAGGAGGTCGTCGGCCCGCCGGACGTTTCCCGACAGGACGTAGTCCGCGCCCAGCTCGCGGTGGAGCGCCAGGGCGTCCCGCACGTCGCGGTGCCGCGACATCGTGCTGCGGCCAAGCACGAGGAGCTCGCGGAAACGGGACAGCGCCGCCACGATCTCGACCGTGACGCCCTCGGCGAAGGTCGCGTCCTCCGCGTCCCCGAGATTCTCGAGCGGCAGCACGCCGATCGACGGCCCATGGCTCCGCTTGAGGACGTTCGGGCTCACGCCCCTGGCGCCCGCGCCGCCCTCACGGACCTCGGCGAGGTCCTCGCGCAGGTGCAGCACGTCGGCCTGCGGTAGGAACGTCGGCGTGTAGGTCCCGCGCGGCAGTTCGATGAGGACCGGGTCCTCGCGCCCGGCCGTCAGGTAGTAGCGCTCGAGCCGCTGGCGCAGCCGGCTCGCCTCCACGCGCACCGCGGGGTTGATCTTGGGATCGAACGAGGCATCGCGGCCGAGGACCTCGACGGCGATTGTGTATTCCTTGAGCTGCGGGCGGCCGGCGAACGCCGTTTCGACGAGGAACCGCAGCAGCCGGCTCGCGCCCTCTGCCGCCGAGAAGTGCGGGCTGGCGAGGATCCGCTCGAGCTGGGTGCGGACGGCGCTCTCCGAAGGTTGGATCGACTCGCTGACCGCCATGCAGCCTCCGATCGATCGGCCGGCGCCGGGATACGAACCGCCACGTGGGGTGGTGGGGTTTCACGCCCTAGTCGCATGGGGCGACGGCAATTGGCGTCTTTCCTCGGGTCGATTTCGTGCGCCGTGGGGGACGTTACCTACCTGTTGATACTCCCGTCAATGCTCCACTCCGGTCTAGCTTGCCATGGTCCGAGAGCCGTGGATCGAGTTCCCGCTCGATCGCCGCCGACACGGCCTCGCAGCAGCCCTGGACCTGGCACCCCGCTTCGCACCGAGCCCCTCGCCGGGTGACTCGCACGCCCGCGGGCCCGCCTCGAAGCGTTGGAAAAGGACACGCGCACTTCCGCCACCACGTGGCGGGCGGCATCGGGTCTGCCGTCCGCCGAAACCCCCGCGTGGGAAACGGTGGCGCGTGTCCCTCATCTTCTGCAAGCCGGCGCCCCTGCCCGCAGCTCGTGTCGCATCCCCCGAGGCGGGGCGCCGGATCATTTCAGGACGCGCGGCGTCCTGCCGGCGCAGGCCGGGGGTCCGCGAGCGGCGCCTTGTTCCCGCTCTTCCTCCCCGCCAGAATGCGCATCGGGAGGGATCGTTCAATGGCTCCGATCCTCACGCGCCGGCGGGTGATGCTCGCGCGCGGGCTCGCGGTGTCCGCCGACCTGCTGCAGTGGCTCGCGTTCCCGCTCTTCGCGAGCGGCGCGCCCGGCTTCGCTGACGACGTGCTGGACGTGGTCGTGTGCGTGGCGCTCGTCCGCCTCGTCGGCTGGCACATCGCGTTCCTTCCCAGTTTCGTGAGCGAGCTGGTGCCGGTTGTCGACCTGGTCCCGACGTGGACACTCGCGGTGTTCTTCGCGACACGGAACTGGGACCAGCCGATTGCCGGCGCGAAGGCACTGCCCGAGTCGCTGCCGCCCGGGAAGCTCTAGCCCCGCGTGGCTACCGGCCGAGGCGCGCGGCCAGGTCCCGCACAGCCGCATCGTTCGGATAGAGCGCGAGCAGCGTGTCGGCATGGGCTCGCGCCTCGGCGAGCCGGCCCGAGATGGCCAGCGCTTCCACGAGAGCGTAGCGAGCGTCCCCGTTCTCGGGCATGAGCGCGAGCCCGCGACGCGCGGTGCGCTCGGTCGCAGGGAGATCGTTCATGCCCAGCTCGCACAGGGCGCGGCGGCCGGCGACCATGCCGCGAAAGCCCCACGCGTCGCGATCGTCCTGCGCCACATCGGCGGAATCGAGTTCGGCCAGCGCAGCCGGCCACGCCTCCCGCTCCTTGAGCGGTTCCGCGGCGGTGTAGTGCCGCATCGCCTCCGGCTCCACCAGCGCGAACGGGTGGTCGGGCGGGCCCAGGAACTCGACGATCGTGACGGGCCTCGAATCGGATCGCCAATCCGCGCGTTCCCAATCCAGCCAGCGAAGGGTCGTGTCGCGGTACCAGACCTGGAGCGAGCGGTCGCCCGCGAACGCATAGGCCGCGCGGAGCGGACGGTGCAGTTGCCCGACGACGGCCCCGTCGGGCAACCGTGGAAAGTGCGAGCGCAGCAGCGAGCGTGTCTCGGTCGTGAGCCGCTGGAGCCACGCCAATCGTTCGAAGTCGACGAACGCGCCGTTCTCCGGCAGGTCCCGCACCGCTCGCGCGGGCGCTCCGGGGGCGAGCGCGAACGTGACCAGCCGGAGCGCCAGGAGCGCCCAGGGCAGGGCCGGGTGCGCGGCCCACAACGCCAGGGTGAGCGCGATGCCGAGTCCGAGGCTCGCGTACACCACGCGCTCGGGCGACCACACCGGGTAGACGCTCAGCAACGTGCCGCTCGCGAGGACGAACCAGGCGAGTCCCGTGACGGCAAGGCCCTGGTGCGCCGCGAGCCGCGCCCGCGCCGCGTCGCTGATGGCGAATCGAACGCCCGCGGCGCCCAGCACGAGCAACGCAACGGAGAAGACCGCCCACTCGTGCGACGCCGCGCGAAAGGGAAGGCTCGAGAGCGCGCGGAAGGTCCCGGCGAGCGCCCACCCGTAGCGCGCGGGCTCCAGGAACAACCGCGGGGTGAGGTGCGCTTCGAGCCCGTGCGGCAATTCCAGCGCCAGGCCACGCCGCACCAGCAGATAGGTCGCCGCCCAGAGAGCGGTGAGCACGCCGCTCGCCACGATCCAGCGCCGGCGCGACGCGTGCGGCGGGATGCGCGCGAGCCAGGGCAGTACGAGCGCGGTCGCGATCGCGGTCTCCTTGCACAGGAGCGCGGCGAGCACCGCGGCGAGCGCGGGCCACAGTCGACCGCGCTCGGCGAGCCACCACGCCAGGACCGAGAACGTGATCAATCCGAGGTCCACGACATGCACCGGTACGATCACCAGCGCGCGCGCGGATTCGAGCAGCATCGGGAACGACGCCACCACCGCCGCGGCCGGCCCCGGGAGGTGGCGCCGGGCGATGTCGTAGAGGAGGAGCACGCACAGCAAGCACAGCCCGATGTGCAGAGTCGCGATGAATTCGGGGTGCGCGAGGATCACGCCATGCAGGAGTCCGTAGTAGCCCTGGTAGGCCAGCGGCCGCCAGAACGACCGGGAGCCGCCGCCGTCGAGCCAGCTGACGTGGTTCGCGAACAGCACGTGGTGCAGATGGTCGAAGTCATCGGCGACCGGCTCGCCCCACGATGCTCCCCGGCTCCGGAGCACGAGCGGCAGGATCGCGAGCGCGGACACCCACGCCCACGCATCGCGCCA